>JAGWAH010000012.1 GCA_021296515.1 Acidobacteriota bacterium
GCTGGAGAAGGGGCTGCGGTTCGCGATCCGGGAGGGCGGCCGGACGGTCGGCTCGGGCACCATCACCGAGATCGTCGACGACTAGGGCTTGGCGAGCGTTCGGCAGGGGCTCCGATCGAAGGCAGGGTGCGCGCGACATGGCAACGTTCAGCGACAAGATTCGGATCCGGCTGAAGGCGTACGACCATCGGCTGCTCGACCAGTCGACGAGCGAGATCGTCGACACGGCGCGGCGGACGGGCGCGCGGCTCGCGGGACCGATCCCCCTGCCGACGGACAAGAACAAGTGGACGGTGCTGCGTTCCCCGCATGTCGACAAGAAGTCGCGGGAGCAGTTCGAGATTCGTACTCACAAGCGCCTGATAGACATCTTCGAGCCGACGTCGCAGACGGTGGATGCGCTGATGAAGCTCGATCTGCCCGCCGGGGTGGACGTCGAGATCAAGGCGTTCGGCAAGGAGCATGCGTAGGGCCAGACCGCGTCCGAGCGGGTCGGGAATCGAGCGATGGTGACCGGGATCATTGGGCAGAAGATCGGCATGACGCAGGTGTTCGGGACCGACGGCGCGGCGCGGCCGGTCACCGTGCTCAAGGCCGGACCGTGCGTGGTCGTCCAGCGCAAGCAGGCGGACCGGGACGGGTACGAGGCCGTGCAGCTCGGGCTGGTCGAGGATCGGCCGGCGCGCGTCACCAGGCCGGTGGCCGGCCTGTATGCTCGGGCGAACGTGCCCCCGACGCGGGTGCGCCGGGAGGTGCCGCTCGACGGCCGGAGCGATGCGCCGGCAGAGGGCGAGCAGGTGCTGGCCTCGCTCTTCGCCGCGGGCGAGCAGGTGGACGTCACCGGCATCAGCCGCGGTCACGGATTTCAGGGCGTCATGAAGCGGCACGGCTTCGGCGGCGGGCGTGCGACGCACGGCTCGATGTTCCATCGGGCGCCGGGGTCTATCGGCCAGTCCTCGTATCCGTCGCGGGTCCTCAAGGGCATGCGGGCGCCGGGGCGCATGGGCGGGGACCAGGTCACGGTACGCAATCTGCGCGTCGTGACGGTCGATGCCGAGAGCAACCGGTTGGTGGTGACCGGCGCGGTGCCGGGCGCAGCGGGCGCCTACGTGGTGATTCGCCGGGCGGTCGCGCCGCGCCGCGAGCCGGCGGCGCCGCCGGTCGACGAGAAGAAGAAGAAGAAGCGATGACGTGTGACGTGGTCAACGAGCGCAACGAGACGGTCGACGCTTTCGAGCTGAGCGACGAGTTGTTCGCCGGACCGATCGCCACAGGCCTGATCTGGGAGTCGGTGGTTCACGAGCAGGCGCGTACGCGGCGCGGCACGCACGCGACGAAGACGCGCGGGCTCGTCAGCGGCACCGGCCGGAAGCCGTGGCGCCAGAAGGGCTCCGGCCGCGCGCGGGTCGGCGAGGCCCGGAACCCGTTGTGGCGTACCGGCGGCACCGTGTTCGGGCCGCAGCCGCGCAGCTACGACTACCGCCTGCCGCGCAAGGTGGAGCGGGGTGCCCTGCGCGCTGCTCTGCGCGCGAAGTTCGAAGAGGGGGCCGTGGTCGTGCTGTCCGAGTTCGTGATTGACGAGCCGAAGACGCGACTAGCCGTGGAGCTGCTCGACAGGCTGGGCGTGACCGGCAAGGCGCTGCTGGTCGACGTGTCCCCGAGTGACGCTCTGGAGCGCGCGGTGAGCAATCTCCCCGACGTGCGCCTGGCGGCGTCGGGCCGTGTGACGGCGCGGGATCTGGCCAACGCGGGCCGGGTCGTCATGAGCCGGCCCGCGGCCGAGCATCTGGCGCGGGTGGTGACGTCATGAAGCCGACCGAGGTGATCCGCAGGGCGCTCATCACCGAGAAGACCACGCTCATGCGGGAGCAGGACCAGATTCTCGCCTTCGAGGTCGCCATGGGGGCGACCAAGGTGGACGTCAAGCGCGCGGTGCAGCAATTGCTCGGGGCGAAGGTCGCGGAGGTGCGAACGTCCATCGCCCACGGCAAGATCAAGCGCCAGGGACGGTTCGCGGGGCGGCGGCCGGACTGGAAGAAGGCCTACGTCCGGCTGCGCGCGGGCGAGTCCGTGCCGGAGTTCCTCGAGGGCGCATAGGGTATCGGGAAGCGAGCCAATGGCGATTCGCAAGCACAAGCCGACGTCGGCCGGCCGGCGATTCCAGAGCGTGCAGACGTTCGACGAAATCACCGCAACGCGGCCGTACCGACCGTTGACGCAGCCGCTCAAGAAGTCGGGCGGGCGGAACAACACGGGATCGATCACGATCTGGTGGCGGGGCGGCGGGCACAAGCGCGCCTACCGGGTCGTGGATTTCAAGCGCGACAAGATCGGCGTCCCGGCGAAGGTGTCGACGATCGAGTACGATCCGAACCGGTCGGCGCGCATCGCGCTGGTCACCTACGCCGACGGCGAGAAGCGCTACATTCTGCATCCGCTCGGGGTGAAGGTGGGCGACTCGATCGTCGCCGGTCCGGACGTGGACATCCTGCCGGGCAACACCCTGCCGCTCAGCAACATCCCGCTCGGCACGCAGGTGCACAACGTCGAGTTGCGGCCCGGCAAGGGTGGTCAGCTCGCACGCAGCGCAGGCGCATCGGTGCAGGTCGTGGCCAAGGACGGCAAGTACGTCACCGTCCGACTGCCGTCGGGAGAGACGCGCCTCGTCATGCCGAAGTGCGTCGCGACGATCGGCCAGGTCGGCAACGTCGAGCACGAGAACGTCCGGATCGGCAAGGCCGGCCGGAATCGCTGGCGCGGTCGCCGGCCCCACGTCTGCGGCAACGCCATGAACCCGGTCGATCATCCGCTCGGCGGGGGCGAAGGGCATGCGGCCGGCGGTCGTCATCCGGTCTCGCCGTGGGGCGTTCCGGCCAAGGGTTACAAGACCCGCAAGCAGAAGCCCTCCGATCGCTTCATCCTCTCGCGCAAGAAGAAGCGCTAGTCAGGAATCGAGGTCATGAGCCGCTCGCTGAAGAAAGGTCCGTTCGTCGATCTGCCGCTCCTCGAGAGCATCGAGGCGATGAACCGGAACGGCGTCAAGAAGGTCGTCAAGACCTGGTCGCGCCGCTCGACGGTGGTTCCCGAGATGGTGGGACATACGGTGGCGGTTCACAACGGGAAGAAGTTCGTTCCGGTGTACGTCACCGAGAACATGGTGGGCCACAAGTTCGGCGAGTTTTCGCCGACGCGCCTGTTCCGGGGGCATCCGACCAAGAGCGAGAAGTCGGCGTCGAGGGGAGGCGGGCGGTGATCGAGGGTCGCGCTACGGCACGGTACGTCCGCACCTCGGCCCAGAAGGCGAAGCTCGTCGTCGATCTGATTCGCGGCAAGGACGTCGACAGCGCCCTGGCGACTCTGCGTTTCGCGCGCAAGGGCGTTGCGAAGGACGTCGAGAAGGTGCTGCGGTCGGCCATCGCCAACGCGCAGCAGAAGGAGGGCGCCGGTGATGAGATCGAGCGTCTGTACATACGGGAATGCTACGCGGATCAGGGTCCGACGCTGAAGCGGGTCCGTGCCGCGCCGATGGGGCGCGCGTTTCGCATCCTGAAGCGGACCTCGCATCTGACGGTCATTGTGGAGGAGCGGTCCGAGGGACAGGCCGGGTACCGCGCGCGGCGCAGACGCGGCGGGCCGGAAGGGACCCGCTCGGGAGGCGGCGGACGGCCGAAGCGCCGGCCGGTCTCGCCGCCGGCGGCGCCGGAACCGGACGTTCTGGAACCGGATGTGACGCGCGAGCCGCCGGAGCCCGACGTTCCCGAGACGAACGTGATACCGGAGCCGGAAGCACCGGAACAGGAGCCGGAAGCGCCGGAGCCGGAAGCCGAGTCCGGCGGGACGGACGAGCCGGAGGAGGCGCCCGAACCGGATGCGACGCCGGAGCCGGAGGCGCCGGAACCTGAGAAGAAACCGGAGGAGCCGGAAGAGGAACCGCCCACGCTGCCGCCGGGCGGCATCCTGGGCATCCGGTGACGGCCTGCGACCGAGAAGAGTCTGAGCATGGGGCAGAAAGTTCATCCGTACGGCTTCCGACTGGGCTTCAACAAGACGTGGCGCTCCCGCTGGTACGCGGATCGCGACTACGCGAAGCTGCTGCACGAGGATCTCGCCCTGAAGCGCGATCTGAAAACCCGCTTCTCGCATGCCGGCGTATCCCGGATCGAGATCGAGCGGGCCGCCAACAACCTGAAGCTCGACATCTACACGTCCCGGCCGGGAATCATCATCGGCCGCAAGGGTACGGAGGTCGACAAGCTCAAGACGGAGATCCAGAAGCGCACGAGCCGCGAGGTCTTCATCAACATCCAGGAGATCCAGAAGCCGGAGCTCGACGCGCAGCTCATCAGCGAAAACGTCGCCCTGCAGCTTGAGAAACGGGTGGCGTTCCGCCGGGCGATGCGCAAGGCGGTCGAGGCCGCGCTCCGGTTCGGAGCTCGGGGCATCAAGGTACGCGTGGGGGGGCGCCTGAACGGGGCCGAGATTGCGCGCTCCGAGTGGTACCTCCACGGCCAGCTCCCGCTGCAGACGTTGCGGGCGAACATCGATTACGGGTTCGGTCAGGCGCGTACGACCTACGGCGTGATCGGCATCAAGGTGTGGCTCTACAAGGGCGAGCGTCTCACGCCGCTGGTCGGTCGCGAGGAGGAGTACCGGGGGCGCGGGGGGGGGGGGGGGGGGGCGGGGGGGTGGGGGGGGGGGGGGGGGGGGGGGGGGGCGGAGGTCAAGTACCGCAAGCAGCACCGCGGGCGCATGGCCGGCAAGGCGTGGCGGGGGTCGGCCGTGTCGTTCGGCGACTACGGGCTGCGGGCGATGGAGCCGTGCTGGATTACGGATCGGCAGATCGAGGCGGCGCGAGTCGCGATGACCCGGTTCGTCAAGCGCGGCGGCAAGATCTGGGTGCGGGTGTTCCCGGACAAGCCGATCACCAAGAAGCCGCAGGAGACGCGCATGGGCAAGGGCAAGGGCGCGCCCGAGCAGTGGGTGGCGGTGGTGCGGCCGGGTCGCATCCTGTTCGAGATGGAAGGCGTCAGCGCCGCGGACGCGAAGCGCGCGATGGAGCTCGCAGCCGCGAAGCTGCCGATTGAGGCCCGTTTCGCGACGCGGTTCGGCGAGGCGGAGGCATAGGCATGGCGAAGGTGTCGGAGCTTCGCGAGCTGGCGACCGACGAGCTCGAGCAGCGCGTGGGCGAGCTCGACGACCAGGTGTTCCGGCTGCGCCTCCAGAAGTCGATGGGGCAGGCCGACGCGGCATACAAGATGCGGGGGTTGCGCCGCGACAGGGCGCGGGTGAAGACGCTGTTGCGGGAGCGCGAGCTCGAGGCGGCGCCCGCTGCCGGGGCGGAGCCGGCCGCGTCCGACTGACGACTTGAGTGAATCCGATGGGAAACCAACGCGAGGTCGTGGGCATCGTGGTCCGGGACAAGATGGACAAGGGCGTGATCGTCGCGGTGGAGCGCCGGGTGCGCCACGATGTCTATCGCAAGATTCGGCGCCGGACGAGCAGGTTCATGGCGCATGACGAAGAGAACAGCGCCAGGGTGGGCGACCGCGTCGCGATGGCCGAGTCGCGCCCGCTCAGCAAGCGCAAGCGGTTCGTCGTCACGCGCGTCATCAATCGGGCCGAGACGGTTTGATGGATACCGGCGCAGAAGGAGCAACGATGTCCAGGCGGGATGCATCGCCGGTCGAATCCAGCGGGGCGGGCCGATGATCCAGATGCAATCCGTGCTCGACGTCGCGGACAATTCCGGGGCGCGCAAGATCGCCGTGATCAACCCGCTCGGGGGCGCCACCGGCCGCTACGCGCGACTCGGCGATCTGGTCACCGCCGCGGTGAAGGAGGCGGCTCCGGACGCGTCGGTCAAGAAGGGCCAGGTGGTCAGGGCGGTCATCGTACGCACGCGGAAGGAGCAGCGCCGTCGCGACGGCAGCTACATCCGGTTCGACCGCAACGCCGCCGTGCTCGTCAACGACCAGAACGAGCCGGTGGGTACGCGCGTCTTCGGTCCCGTTGCGCGGGAGCTGCGCGAGCGGAAGTTCATGAAGATCATCTCGCTCGCACCGGAAGTGCTGTGAGAGTCTGATACAGGAAAGAGCCCACGAGCATGTCCCGACTACGCACCCCGGTGCGCAAGAACGACAACGTGGTCGTCATGGCCGGCAGGGATCGCGGCAAGCGCGGCCGCGTTCTCAAGGTGTTTCCCGACCGCAACCGTGTGGTGGTCGAGGGCGTGAACTTCATCAAGCGTCACACGCGGCCGAATCCGCGCGCCAACGTCAAGGGGGGCATCGTCGAGCGCGAAGCCCCGGTGCATGCCTCGAACGTGCAGATCGTGTGTCCGGAGTGCGGCGTGCCGACGCGCATCGGCCGCCAGTTGCTCGGTGACGGCCGCAAGGTGCGCGTCTGCCGCAAATGCGACGGAGCTGTGGATAAATGAGTCGTCTGCGCGAGCGCTACTACGACGACGTCGTGCCGGCCCTCCGCAAGGAGTTCGGCTATGCCAACGTCATGGCGGTGCCGAAGATCGAGCGCGTCGTCGTGAACATGGGGTTGGGGGCGGCGACGCAGAATTCCAAGCTGATCGACGTCGGTGCGAAGGAGCTGGCGCGCATCACGGGCCAGCAGCCGGTCACGCGCCGCGCGCGCAAGTCGGTGGCGCAGTTCAAGGTGCGGCAGGGCATGCCGATTGGCGTGATGGTCACGCTGCGGCGCGCACGGATGTACGAGTTTCTGGACCGGCTGGTCTCGGTCGCGTTGCCGCGCGTGCGCGACTTCCGGGGGGTGTCTCCCAAGGGGTTCGACGGCCGCGGGAACTACACCCTGGGTCTGAAGGACCAGTTGATCTTCCTCGAGATCGACTACATGCAGGTCGATCACGCGCGCGGCATGAACATCTCCGTGGTGACGACGGCAGGTACGGACGAGGAGGGTCGCAAACTGCTGCAACTGATGGGGATGCCGTTCCGCAAGAACTGAGACGGACACAGCCTATGGCCACCACCGCGAAGATCGTCAAGGAAAAGAAGCCGCCCAAGTTCCGCGTGCGGCTCCGGAATCGCTGCCGGCTGTGCGGCCGGCCGCGCGGGTACCTGCGGAAGTTCGCCCTCTGTCGTCTCTGTTTCCGGAAGCTGGCGCTCGAGGGCGAGATCGCGGGCGTGATCAAGAGTAGTTGGTAGGAGGAGGGGCCGCGGCGCGGCTCAGGAGGCGGGAACGAAGGAAAGCATGGCTGATCAGATTGCCGACATGCTGACGAGGATTCGCAACGCGACGATGGGACACCGCCCGCGGGTGGACGTCCCGGATTCGCGGCTGAAGGCCGACATTGCGCGGATTCTGGAGAGCGAAGGCTACATCGCCGGCTTCAGGCAGCTCGAGCTGAAGAACCCGCGGGGCGACCATCCGTTGCGCGTCCTTAGGCTCTATCTCAAGTACGGACCGCACGGCGAGCGCGTGATCTCCGGACTCAGGCGGGTCAGTCGGCCGGGACGTCGGGTCTACTATGGCCACGCCAAGGCGCCGCCGGTTCTGGCCGGTCTCGGCACCAGCATTCTCACGACGTCGCGGGGCGTGATGACGGGCCGCGACGCCGCGAAGGCCGGGGTCGGCGGCGAGGTGCTGTGCAATGTCTGGTAGGAACAGCGGCCGCTGCGCGGCGGCGGCGAGACGGGGAACGAGATGTCGCGGGTAGGCAAGAAGCCGATTCCGATTCCGGCGGGCGTGAAGGTCGACATCAGACCCGACGTCGTGGAGGTCAAGGGGCCGAAAGGGACGTTGCTCCAGCCCCTGCCCCCGGGTGTGCGGATCGAAGCCGACGGTGAGCAGTTGCTGGCGCGTCCGGCCCGGGAGGATGCAGCGCTGGCGAAGTTCCACGGACTCGGCCGCAGCCTGGTGGCCAACGCCGTGCACGGGGTGTCGCAGGGCTTCAAGAAGGAGCTCGACATCGTCGGCATCGGATACCGGGCCGAGCACACCGGCAAGCACCTGGTGTTCGCGCTCGGCTACTCGCACCCGATCGAATTCGATATCCCGGAGGACATCGAGATCGCGGTCGAGAAGCAGACCCACCTCACGGTCAGCGGGATCGATCGGCAGCGGGTGGGGCAGGTGGCGGCGGACATCCGCGCTCTCCGCAAGCCCGATCCGTACAAGCAGAAGGGCGTGCGGTACACCGGCGAGGTGTTGAAGAAGAAGGTCGGAAAGACCGGCGCATAGCAATGAAAGTCAAGACCAAGAAGGATCGCCGCACGCGGGTGCGGCTGCGCCAGCGGCAGCGCATCAGCGGGACGCCGGAGCGTCCGCGGCTCGCGGTGAACCGCAGTCTGGCGCATATCTCGGCGCAGGTGATTGACGACCACGCCGGGCGCACGATTGCGTCGGCGTCGAGCACGGAGCCGGCCGTCAGGGGCCGGTTCGAGGATGGTGCGCGGGGCGGGAACGTCGCCGGCGCGCGGATCGTCGGAGCCGTCGTCGCGGAACGGGCGCTGGAGAAGGGCGTCAAGCACGTCGTGTTCGACCGCGGCGGATTCCTGTACCACGGGCGGGTGCGTTCGGTCGCCGAGGCGGCCCGCGAAGGCGGACTGGACTTCTGATGCGCGAATCACGAGCCAAGATCGACCCGGCCATGCTCGACCTGAAGGACGCGGTGGTGTCCATCAATCGGGTGACCAAGGTGGTCAAGGGCGGCAAGAACCTCAGCTTCAGTGCCCTCGTCGTCGTCGGCGACGGGGCGGGGCACTGCGGTTTCGCGGTCGGCAAGGCCAAGGAAGTGCCGTCGGCCATCAAGAAGGGAATCGAGGCCGCCAAGAAGGCGCTGATCCGGGTGCCGCTGCAGGCGACCTCGATACCCCACCCGATTCTCGGTCGGTACGGGGCGGGACGCGTCCTGCTGAAGCCCGCGCCGCAGGGGACGGGCATCATCGCCGGCGGCGCCGTCCGGGCGGTCGTCGAGCTGGCCGGAATTCACGACATCCTGACGAAGTCCCTGGGGTCGGACAACCCGCAGAACGTCGTGCGGGCCACGTTCGCCGGACTCTACGGGCTCAAGGACCCTGTCGCGGTAGCCAGGCTACGCGGCCGGGAGTTGGAGGAGCTCACCGCCTGATGAGACCACCAGCGAAGCGCAACGACGAGGCGCAGCGCGTGCGCGTCACCCTCGTCAAGAGTTGGATAGGCTACGAGAAGAGCCAGGAGCGAATCGTCCGGGGTCTCGGTCTGCGCCGCATCGGCCACTCGGTCGACGTGGTCGACAATCCGTCGATTCGCGGCATGATCCGGGCGGTGCGGCATCTGGTGACTACGACGGAGTGCTGACGATGGCGACGGGCAAGCGACCGATGGACCTCAGTACGCTGCAGCCGCCGAAGGGCGCACGCCGCAACCGGAAGCGCGTCGGCCGCGGCGAGGGTGCCGGGACCGGTGTGACCGCCGGCCGCGGGCACAAGGGGCAGCAGTCGCGTTCGGGGTACTCGCGCAAGCGGGGCTTCGAGGGCGGGCAGATGCCGATTCACCGGCGCCTGCCGAAACGCGGTTTCCACAACCCGTTCCGGGTCGCCTACGAGGTGGTGAATCTCGACACCCTCGAGGCGCGGTTCGAGGCGGGCGACGAGGTGACCCCGGACGTGTTGCGCGAGCACGGGTTGATCAGCCGTACCGCGCTGGTCAAGGTGCTGGCCCGCGGCGAGCTGACCAAGGCGTTGTCGGTGACCGCGCATCGTTTCAGTGCGAAGGCGGGTGAGCGGATTGCGGGCGCGGGCGGACGGACGGACGTGGCGCCGCGCGTGCGGCCGAAGGGGCGGCCGAAGGCCGAGGAAGAAGCCGCGGAATGATCGAAAGCGTCAAGAACGTCTTCGCGATTCCGGAACTGCGCAAGCGTGTGCTGTTCACGCTCGGCATCCTGGGCGTGTACCGCATAGGCAGCCACATTCCGACGCCCGGCGTGAACACCGAGGCGCTGCAGATTCTCGTCGAGCAGGCCGGCAACACGATGTTCGGCCTGTACAACATGTTCTCGGGCGGCAACCTCGCGCAGGCGACGATCTTCGCGCTGGGCATCATGCCCTACAGTTGCTCACCGTCGTCTGGCCGTACCTGGAACGGCTGTCGAAGGAGGGCGAGCTGGGCCGCCGGAAGATCACGCAGTACACGCGGTACAGCACGATTGCGCTCTGCGTGGTGCAGTCGATGGCGATCGCGATCTTCCTGGAGCGGCAGACGAACATCGCGGGCGGGTTGCCGCTGGTCTACGAGCCGGGCTGGTCGTTCCGGCTGATGACGGTGCTGACCCTGACGACGGGGACCGCCTTCATCATGTGGCTCGGCGAGCAGATCACCGAGCGGGGCATCGGCAACGGCATGTCGCTGATCATCTTCGCGGGGATCGTCGTCGGTCTGCCGACGGCCGTCCTCACGACGCTGGATCAGATGCGCAGCGGGGCGATCGGCCTGTTCACGCTGATCGCGCTGGTCGTCGTGATGGTGCTGGTGATAGGGGCCGTCGTCTTCATCGAACGCGGGCACCGGCGGGTGACCGTGCAGTACGCCAAACGTGTCGTGGGGCGGCGCATGTACGGCGGCACGAGCACCCATATCCCGCTCAAGGTCAACACGGGCGGGGTCATCCCCGTGATCTTCGCGTCGTCGATACTGGCGTTCCCGGCGACCGCGGCGACCGCGTTTCCGGTGGGCGGCTGGTTCCAGACGGTGACGGATCAGTTGCAGAACGGCATGCCGGCCTACTACCTGCTGTTCGTGGGCGGGATCATCTTCTTCGCGTACTTCTACACCGCGATCATCTTCAATCCGGACGACGTCGCGGAGAACATGCGCAAGTACGGGGGCTTCATCCCGGGCATCCGGCCCGGGAAGCGGACGGCGGAGCACATCGACACGATCCTGACCCGGATCACCTTCGCCGGGTCGATTTACCTGGCCCTGGTGGCGGTCATGCCGGACCTGATGATCACCGGGTTTCGGGCCGACGCCGTGCCGTTCATCGGGGACCAGCTCGACGTCCTGCTGCCCGGCTTCATCACCAACGGCCTCGGCGTGACGTTCTATTTCGGCGGCACCTCGCTGCTGATTATCGTGGGCGTCTCCATGGACACGGTGCAGCAGGTCGAATCGCAGTTGATCATGCGGCACTACGACGGTTTCATGAAGAAGACGCGGATTCGCGGGCGGCGCGGCTGAGACGTGTCGGACCGATGACGGAGAAACGCGCGGGTCGGGAAGACGGCGGAGACGGTCGGCTTTCGCGGCGCATCGAGGCAACATGCTGGACGTTTCTGAGAATGAGGAAGGGATGGCGCCCGGCCGGGGACCGCGCCGCTCGAATATCACCGAGCTGGTGCCGAGGCGCGCCCGGAGGCCGATGGCGTTGAACCTGATGCTGATGGGGCCGCCGGGTGCCGGGAAGGGGACGCAGGCGCGTCGTCTGGCCCGGGGGTTTCGGGTGCCCCACATCGCGACCGGCGACATCCTCCGCGAGGCGGTCGAGATGAACAGCCCGCTCGGTCGCGCCGCGGCCGCGATCATGGACGCGGGGCAACTGGTGGGCGACGAGATCGTCATCGGGATCGTCCGGGACCGGCTCCAACGGCCCGACGCCGCCACCGGCTTCGTGCTCGACGGGTTTCCCCGCACCGTTCCGCAGGCCGAGGCGCTCGACGCGATGCTGGACCGCAGGAATCCGCTCGTGGTCATCGACATCGCCGTCGAGGATGCGGAAATCATCCGGCGGTTGTCGAAGCGCAGGGTATGCGCGGCGTGCGGGACGATCGTCGGCGCGGCGGAGGAAACCCCGCCGAGCGAGTGCCCCGACTGCGGCGGCGCACTCGTGCAGCGCCGCGACGATCAAGAGTCGGTGGTGCGGGAGCGGCTGTCCGTGTACCGACAGCGGACGGCGCCCCTGATCGACTACTACCGGAACCGTCCGACGTTCCGATCCGTCGACGGCAGCCTGACCGAGGATGAAGTAGCCGCCGCCGTGGCGGACGCGGCCCACGGCGGCTCGGCCGTGCGGCGGACGGCGTGAGCCGCACGGGTATTTCCATGATTTCCTGCAAGGGTCCCGCCGAGCTGCAGCGCATGCGCGCCGCCAACGGCCTCGTCGCTCAGGTGCTGGGCGAGTTGAGGGCGATCGTGGACGTGGGAGTGACCACGCGCGAGCTGGATGCGATCGCAGAGGACCGCGTGCGCGCGGCGGGTGCGATTCCGGCGTTCAAGGGGTATCACGGCTATCCCGCCACGCTCTGTACGTCGGTGAACGAGGAAGTGGTGCACGGGATTCCGTCGGGGCGACGATTGGGCGACGGCGACATCGTGTCCATCGATCTGGGGGTCGTGCTGGACGACTACTACGGAGATGCGGCGGTGACGCTGCCCGTGGGTACGATCAGCGAGCAGGCGGAGATGCTGCTGCACGTGACGGAGCAGGCGCTGGCCCGGTCGATAGCGCAGGTCCGGCTGGGCGGCCATGTCTCGGACCTGGGGCACGCGGTGCAGCGGCACGTGGAGGCGCACGGGTACTCCGTGGTGCGGGAGTTCGTCGGACACGGAATCGGCACGAGCCTGCACGAGGAGCCGCAGGTGCCGAACTACGGGGAGCCCGGCCAGGGGGACCGTCTGGTGGAGGGCATGGTCCTGGCCATCGAACCGATGGTCAGCATGGGCAAGCCGGCCGTGCGCGTTCTTCGCGACGGATGGACCGCGGTCACTCGCGACGGCAGCCTGGCCGCGCATTTCGAGCACTCGGTGGCGGTGACCGCGGAGGGACCGCTGGTGTTGAGTCGCCCGCTGTTGGGAACGGGCGCGTCCGGAGACGGAGCGGCCGCAACCACGTGGGCGCTGGTCGACGGCGCCTAAGGGGATGCCGGCGACGCCGGCCAACGAAAAGAGAACGTCATGAAAGTGCGGGCTTCGGTCAAACGGATGTGCAGCAAGTGCAAGATCGTGCGCCGGCGGGGTGTGGTACGCGTGCTCTGCACGAACCCGAAGCACAAGCAGAGGCAGGGGTAACGACTCATGGCACGCATCGCTGGCGTCGATCTGCCCCGCGCGAAGCGGGTTGAAGTCGGGCTGACCTATATCTTCGGCATCGGGCCCGCCCGCTCGGTGGGCATTCTGGAGGCGGCCGGCGTCAAGCCGGAAACGCGCGTGAAGGACCTGTCGGAGGACGAGGTTCGCCAGATCAGTCGCGCCATCGAGGAGTACGGCCGCGTCGAGGGTGACCTGCGCAAGGAGATCTCGCTGAACATCAAGCGCCTGATCGAGATCGGTTGCTATCGCGGGCTGCGTCACCGCCGGAACCTGCCGGTGCGCGGCCAGCGTACGAACACGAACGCGCGGACCCGCAAGGGCCCGCGCCGTGGCGCCGTCGCCAAGAAGAAGACCAGTTGAGCATTTGAGACGCGATTATGGCCAAGAGCGACAGCGTTGAATCCGGGAAGAAGCCGGCCGGAAGGCCCGCGCGCCGCAAGAAGACGTTCAAGAAGCGCGGCGAGAAGCGGGTCGTCCATCACGGGGTGGTGCACATCCAGGCGTCGTTCAACAACACCATCATTACCGTCACCGACAGCGCCGGAGCGGTGCTGTCGTGGTCGAGCGCCGGGGGTATCGGCTTCAAGGGGTCGCGGAAGGGGACGCCCTTCGCGGCGACCCAGGCGGCCATGGCGGCCGGGCACGCGGCCAAGGGGTTCGGCGTGCGTTCGGTCGAGGTCAGGGTGAAGGGGCCGGGCGCCGGCCGGGAGTCGGCGATTCGGGCGCTGCAGACCTCCGTCGGCCTCGACATCAAATCGATCCGCGACGTGACGCCGATCCCGCACAACGGGTGCCGGCCGCCGAAGAAGCGCCGAGTTTGATGGCCAGGAACTGCGCCGTAGACGGCGTAGACTCCTGGAGAGGGTTGGTTGGGCGGAAAGCGGAGCCGCAAGGCGACGGTTTCCGGGCTGTCGCAGTTGAGTGAGGGAGATCTGCAAGCATGGCACGGTACGCTGGTCCGGTCTGCCGTTTGTGCCGGCGCGAAGGCATGAAGCTGTTTCTCAAGGGTGAGCGCTGTTACGCGGAGAAGTGCGCGGTCGAGCGGCGCAACGTGCCGCCGGGGCACCACGGCAAGGGCCGCAAGGCCAAGCTGCAGGGCTACGGACTGCAGCTCCGCGAGAAGCAGCGCGTCAAGCGCATGTACGGTGTGCTCGAGCGGCAGTTCCGGCGCTACTTCCACGAGGCCGACCGCCGCCGGGGAATCACCGGCGAGACGCTGTTGCAGTTGCTCGAGAGCAGGCTCGACAACGTCGTCTACCGCCTTGGATTCGCCGCCTCGCGGCCGCAGGCGCGCCAGTTGGTACGGCACGGACACTTTCTGGTGAACGGGCGGCGCGCCGACATTCCGTCGTACTCGCTGCGCGCCGGAGATCGCGTGAGCGTGAAGGCGAAGAGCGCGAACAACCCGGCCATCGCGTACGCGCGAGAGGAAGTCAAGGGCCGCGGCATTCCGGAGTGGCTCGAGCTGGGCGCCGACGGGCAGGAAGGGCGTTTCGCGGCCGTGCCCAGCCGCGAGCAGTTGAATCTGCCGGTCCAGGAGCAGTTGATCGTGGAGCTCTACTCGAAGTAGAGAAGGCCGGCGCATCCGTGGGCCGCTGGAAGTCTGCGCCGTAGAACGGTGCAGACTTCCAGTGAGGGTTGGTTGGGCGGCAAGCGGAGCCGCAGGCGACGATTGACGGGCTACCGCGCGGAAAGGACTGAACTCGATGTTGTGGAAAGGCTTCCAGCGACCGAAGGTGCTGGAGTACGACCGCGAGACGCTCACGGAACAGTACGGGCGCTTCCATGCGCAGCCGTTCGAGCGCGGCTTCGGTACGACGATCGGCAACGCGTTGCGGCGCGTGCTGTTGTCGTCTATCGAGGGGGCGGCGGTGACCGCGGTCAAGATCGATGGCGTGCTGCACGAGTTCTCGCCGATTCAGGGCGTGGTAGAGGACGCGACGGACATCATCCTCAATCTCAAGCAGGTGCCGATCAAGGTGCACGTCGACGGGGTGAAGGCCGTGTCCATCCGGGCGGAGGAACCGGGTGAGATCAAGGCGGGCGACATCCAGGCCGACGCCGACATCGAGATTCTGGATCCGGACGTGCACATCGCCACCGTGTCCGAGGGCGGGGCGCTGAACATGGAAATGCGCGTGAAGCGCGGCCGGGGTTACGTGTCGGCCGACAAGAACTTCGACGAGGACCTGGGGATCGGCTGGATCCCGGTCGACTCGGTGCATTCGCCAATCAAGAAGGTGAACTACCTCGTCGAGGCGGCGCGGCTCGGCCAGACGACCGACTACGACAAGCTGACGATCGACGTGTGGACCGACGGGACGATCAGCGCCCGCGAAGCCGTTTCGCTCGGTGCGAAGCTGGTGCGCGACCACCTGAACATCTTCATCGACATCGACGACGATACCGAGGTCCTGGTGGAAGCGGAGCCGGAACCCCCGGCCGCCGTGCCGAACGAGCATCTCGACAAGAGCGTCGAGGAGCTCGAGCTGTCCGTGCGTTCCTACAACTGCCTGAAGAACGCCAACATCCGGACGATTCGCGAGCTCGTGCAGAAGAGCGAGCCGGAGATGCTCCAGACGAAGAACTTCGGGCGGAAGTCGCTGAACGAAATCAAGGAAATCCTGCTCGACATGGGGCTCAGCCTCGGCATGCGTCTGGACCAGCCGGCGGACAGCGTGCCCGCGCAGGCGGAGTGAGCGAGTCATGCGTCATCGCGTTGCACACCGGAAGCTGGGTCGGGTCACGGAGCACCGTCTGTCCCTGCTCCGCAATCAGGCGCAGGCCCTGTTGCGGCACGAGCGGATCAGTACGACGGTCGCCAAGGCGAAGGAGCTGCGGCCGTTCGTCGAGCGGCTCATCACGGTCGCCAAGCGGGGGCTTGCCGACGGCACGGACACGATTCGGGCCGTGAACGCCCGCCGCATGGTGCGCCGCGATCTGGCGGATCGGGAGGTGGCGGCGAAGCTGTTCGACACGATCGCGCCCCGGTTTTCCAGCCGTCCCGGGGGCTACACGCGTCTGGTGCGAATCGGGTTCCGCCGCGGCGACGCGGCCGAGATCGCCCAGGTCGAGCTGATTGGCAGCGAGTACAACCCCGATCTGGACAAGCCCAAGGCCGACCGCAAGGCGGAAGAGAAGCCCGAACGCCAGCAGGAGGAACGGCCGGGACGTCTGCGCCGGATGTTCGGCGGCGGGAAGAACCGGCGCTAGCCCGACAATCGTCGCCGCCGGCGCCGATTGCCGCCCAACCGGGCCTGACTAGGAGTCTACGCCGTTCCTACGGCGCAGACTCCTAGGCGTCCTCGGCGTCGCCCTCTTCGGACTTCGAGTCCGCCACGATCTTCGCGTGGAGGTGCGCCGGCACCTCCTCGTAGTGCGAGAACTCCATGTGGTACGAGCCTCTGCCGCCTGTGGCGGATGTCAACTGCTGCTCGTAGGTGAGCATCTCCGCCATCGGCACCTGCGCCTTGATGACCGTCGACGCCCCGCGCGGCTCCATGCCGCCGATCCTGCCGCGCCGGCCGTTGAGGTCGCCCATGAGGTCGCCCGCGAAGTCGCTCGGCGCGTAGATCTCGACGTTCATGACCGGCTCGAGCAGGGTCGGTCTGGCACGCTCCATCGCGTCCCGGAAGGCGAGGCGCCCCGCCATCTTGAACGACATCTCGTTCGAGTCGACCGAATGGAACTGCCCGTCGTGGAGGGTCACCTTGAAGTCGACCATCGGGTACCCGGCCAGATAACCCTTCACGCGGGCCTCCTGAATTCCCTTCTCGACGGCCGGGATGAACTGGCGCGGAATGGAGCCACCGAAGATCTCGTCCACGAAGGCGAAGTCCTCGCCGCGCGGGAGCGGCTCGACGCGGATCTTGCAATCGCCGAACTGCCCGTGCCCGCCCGACTGCTTCTTGTGCCGGCCGTGCGCTTCGGTCGCGGCCATGATCGTCTCGCGATACGGGATACGAGGCAGCTTCACGTTGACGCCGACGCCGAACCGCCGCTTCAGCTTGGCGACGGTGACCTCGATGTGCACCTGTCCCTGGCCGGAGAGCAGGAGTTGGCGCGTCTGCGGGTCGCGGGTGTACTGGATGGTGGGATCCTCCTCCCGCAGGCGCTGCAGCGCGCCGCTGATCTTCTCCTCGTCGCCTCGGCTCTTCGGCTCGATGGCATAGGAGAGGACCGGTTCGGCGAACGCGATCGGGGCGAAGCGCACCGGGCTGCCCTTCTCGCCCAGCGTGTCGTTCGTATGGGTTTCCTTCAGCTTGGCGACGGCGCCGAGGTCGCCCGCCTTCAGCTCCGGCACCGGGTGCTGCGTCTTGCCCTGCATGACGGCGAGCGCGCCGAAACGCTCGCCGCCCTCCTGCGTGAGGTTGTGGATGGTGGAATCGGCCTTGAGCGCGCCGGCGGCGACGCGGAACATCGTGATGCGCCCAGCGAACGGATCGGCGATGGTCTTCCAGACGAAGGCGGCGGGCGGAGCGCCGTCGGCGGCGTCGTAGCTCAGCGGTTCGCCGCTCTCGGGGTCGGTGGCCGCGAGCGGATGGTCCGCGGCCGGCGGCAGGCAGGCGACAATCGTGTCCAGCAGCGGTCCGATGCCGATGTTGGCCTGCGCCGACGTGCAGACGAGCGGGAACACCTGCCGGTTGCGGGTTGCGGTCCGCAGTCCGCCCTCCAGCTCTTCCTGGCTGAGCGTGCCCTCTTCGAAGAACCGCTCCATGAGCGCCTCGTCGGCTTCCGCAACCATCTCGATCAGCGCCTCGCGGGCGGTGTCCGCCGAGCCGGAGAGCTCGTCCGGGACCTCGCCGATTGACGGGTCGCCGCCGCCGTCGCCGGAGAACGCAACGCCCTGCATAGCAACCAGGTCCACCGTGCCCCGGAACTCGCGTTCCGCGCCGATCGGAAGCTGGATCGGTACGACCTCCCTGCCCAGCGCGCCCTGCACCGACTCGAGGGCGCGGTCGAAGCTCGCGCGCTCGCGGTCGAGCAGGTTGAGCACGACCACGCAGGGCAGCCCGATCTCCTCCGCGATGCCCCACACCTTCTCGGTCTGCACCTCGACGCCGGCCACCGCGTCGACGACCACGAGGGCGGCGTCGGCGACCCGCAGGGCGGCCCGCGTATCGCTCAGGAAGTTGCCGATGCCGGGCGTATCGATCAGATTGATCTTCGTCGAGCGCCATTCGGCGAACGCGACGCTGGCCGAGAGCGTGTGCTTGCGGGCGATCTCCTCCTCGTCGAAGTCGGTGACCGTCGTGCCCTCGTCGACCCTCCCCAGGCGGTTGACCATCTTGGCGCCGAACAGCATCGCCGACACGAGCTGCGTCTTCCCGGAACCGCTGTGCCCGACGACCGCGACGTTGCGAATGTTCGACGCGTCATAGACCTTCATCGACAGTAGTCCTCCCAGTCAAACCTGCAATCGTAACCGTGACGTGCCGGCAGGCTCAAGTGCAGGAGGCGCCTATTCGTAGCGCAGCGCCTCGATCGGGTCGAGGCCGGAGGCGCGGACGGCGGGCACGATCCCGAAGACGATGCCGACCGTCGCGGAGAAGCCGATGCCGATCGCGAACGACCACCACGGCAGCGACACCGGGAACTCGGTGGCGTAGTGCACGCCCATCCCGATCCCGCTGCCGAAGAGGATGCCGAGGACGCCGCCGATCGCGGTCAGGAAGACCGCCTCGAGAAGGAACTGCCACAGGATCTCGCGCCGCCGGGCTCCGATGGCCTTGCGGGTGCCGATCTCGCGCGTCCGCTCCTTGACGGAGATGGTCATGATCGCCATCACACCGATGCCGCCGACGAGGAGGGCGATCGACGAGATGGCGACCAGGGCGAGGAACGTCGCGCTGCTGACCTGGTCCCACAGCCGCAGCACGGCGTCCTGGGTCACGATGTCGAAGTCGTTCGGCTCGTCGAGGCGCAACCCGTGACGGATGCGCATCACCTCGGTGACGTCGCGCATCGCGTCCTCCCGGGACACCCCTTCGCGCGGCACCGCGCCGATCAAGAGGAACTGCAGCCGCCCGCGGCGCGATCGCGTGATGCGCGTGCCGAACTGCTTCGAATGGGCGCTGTACGGGATCAGCGCGATGTCGTCCTGTCCGCCGTCGAGCGGTCCGAAACCGGCCCGCGGGCCGATGACCCCGATGACGGTGTACGGCAGATCGCCGATCCGCACCGTCTTGCCGATCGGGTCGACGTTGGGAAAGAGCGCCTGGTAGGGCGTCTGGCCGAGCACCACGACCCGGCGCCGATGACTCGTTTCGCCTTCCGTGAAGAAGCGTCCCTGCTCGAGCGCGAGATGGTTCACGTTGGGATAGTTGTGCGTGGTACCGAGGATCGAGATGAGCTTGGTCCGTTCGCCCCGGTGGAACAACCGCGTCCGCCGGGCGCCCGGCCCCTCCCCGATCGTCATGGTGACCTCGGCGATCGACTCGGCCTGCCGCTCGACGGCGCGCGCGTCGGCCGGCGTCAGCGTCGGCCGCTTGAGAAGCTCGTTCAATTCGGCGCCGGACATCATGCTCAGGCCCGAGAACTGGGCCACGAAGATCGTGTCGGGGCCGATCTCGCGGATGCTGTCGCGCAGCGACTCGTCGAACCCGCGGATCAACGACGTCATGCCGACGATGGCGGTGATGCCGATCACGATGCCGAGGATGGTCAGCCCCGACCGCATCTTCTGGGTGCGGATGGTCGTGACCGCCATCACCACGATTTCCTGCAGCAGCGAACCGCGCATCAGTCGGCTCTCCCCAGCGCGTCGATCGGGTCGAGCGCGGCGGCGCGGGATGCCGGATACAGTCCGAAGAAGAGCCCGACCGCGGCCGTCATCGTGATCGCCAGGATCACCGACCAGGGGTGCACGACGGCCGGCACCGGGGCGAACCGATCGAGGGCCAGCGCCGCCGCCGCGCCGAGCGCCGTCCCCGCCGCCCCGCCGAGCACGGACAGCGCCACGGACTCGGACAGCATCTGCCACAGGATGTCCTGCCGCCGGGCGCCCAGCGCCTTGCGGAGGCCGATCTCCCGCGTGCGCTCCGATACCGCCATCAGCATGATGTTCATGATGACGATGCCGGCGACGACCAGCGCGAGGCCCACGACGCCGACCAGCACCGCGAAGATGCCGGTGGTGGCCTGATTGAACAGGTTCAGCGCCGTCTCGGAGGTGAAGATGCCGAAGTTGTCGTCCTCGGTCGCTTTCAGCCGGCGCTCGATCCGCAGGGCGACGGTCGCCTCGCCGATCGCCCGTTCGATCTCGCCCGGATCGGCTGGCTGCACGCGGATCTCGAGAGAGGATCGGGTGCCGAAGATCCGCTGGAAGGCGCCCAGTGGAATGACCGCGAACTCGTCCTGCGATTGTCCGAACGCGGATCCCTGGCGGCGGCTGACGCCAACCACCCGGAACGGGACGCCGCGGATCCTGACCCGGCGGTCGATGGGATCCAGGGCCCCGAAGAGACGGTCCGCGGTGTCCCAGCCGAGCACCGCGACGTTGCGCTTGCGGCGGACCTCCGCGGGGGTCATCAGGCGGCCTGACTCCGCGTTGAACGTGGAGAATCGGACGAACTCCTCGGTGACGCCCTGGATGGAGGCGGATTCGAGCACGCGCTCGCGGTAGCGGACCTCGCCGCTACGGCGTCCTTCCGCCATGACCGCGGTGACGCTGGAGGCGAAACGCCGGATGGCCTCGGCGTCGTCGAGCGTGATCCGCGGGTTGTTCCGCGTCCGCTCCATGTCCTCCTCGCTCGTGATCATCCCGCGGCGATCGACGAGGAACGCGTCGGCGCCGACCTCCGAGAGGATCACGTCCTTGACTTCCTCGGTGATGCCCTGGATGAGCGAGACGAGGGTGATGATCGAGGTGACGGCGACGATGTTCCCGAGGATCGTCAGAAACGACCGGAGCTTGTTGGCCCAGATCGCGTTCAACGCGATCTGCACCATCTCATGAATCAGAATCAGCTTCATTGGGGTCCACCGGGTCGCCGTCGTCGAGGTTGCGGACCACCTCGAACGGACCGGTGATCACGAGGTCTCCTTCCTCCAGGCCGCCTCGCCGGCGATGCCGGTCGCAACCGGCACGAACATCGCGCGTCCCTGCCGCACGACGAATACCCCCTCTCGTTCTTCCCGCGTGGTTGCGCCGTCGGCCGGCGCCGTTGCGGAAGAAGCGGAGGCGGCCCGGGAGATGACGCCGGATCCGGAGTCGTCCGTGCCCCGCACGATCCGGCCGGCCGCATCGAGCTCGACCTCGCGTACGGTGGTCGCCTGGATGGGGACCGCCAGCGACGCCGTGCGCGTCGCCGTCGTGATCTCCGCCGTACAGGTGAAGCCCGGCCGCACGCCCGGTATGTCGCCGTCGATGACGGCCACGACCAGGAAGTTCGTCGCTTCCTGCGAGGCCGCTCCGGCCGCGTTCTGGTCCTGAATCGGGCTGTTGCCGATCTCGGTCACGCGGCCGGTGTAGGTGCGGTCGGGCAGCGCGTCTATCTCGATTTCGACCGGCTGGCCGAGACGTACAGCCGGAATGTCGGTCTCGTCGACCTCGATCTCGGCCTCGAGAACCGAGAAGTCGGCGATGGTCAGCAGAACCGTGCCGGCGTTGTTCATCGTGCCGATGACGACCGTCTCCCCCTCTTCGATGTTGCGCCGCGTCACGAGGCCGTCGATGGGGGACGTGATGGTCACCTGCGTGAGGTCGTAGCGCGCGCTGTCGAGGGTCGCCCGTTCCTGGAGGATGCGTTGCGCCGCCCCCTCCACGTCCACCTCCCGCGCCTTGAGGTCGGTCTCGCGCAGCTCCACGTCGGCGACCGCCTGCTCGTACACCTCGCGGGAGACGAGACGGAGGGACCAGAGGTCCGCCTGCCGCTCCAGGTTCTCGCGGGCGACCTCGAGGTTGACGCGGGCCGTCTCCACGGCCACCAGCGCCTGCTCGTGGGCCGAGATGGTGGCTTCGAGGGAGGCCTCGCCGCGGTTGACGATCGCCTGGAGGTTCTCCGGGTCGATCTGGAGCAGGAACTGCCCCGCCGTGACCCGTTCGCCCTCGTCCACGGCCAGGCGCGTGACCCGGCCCATCGTGCTGGCGCTCATGTCGACCGACAGTTGCGGCTGGATGGTG
Source organism: Acidobacteriota bacterium (assembly GCA_021296515.1). Classification (GTDB taxonomy): domain Bacteria; phylum Acidobacteriota; class Vicinamibacteria; order Vicinamibacterales; family UBA8438; genus WTFV01. Next base: position 22,160 of record JAGWAH010000012.1, read on the forward strand.
CCGGGCGCGGAGACGATCGCGACGAGATCGCGCCGCTCGATCGCCTCGACGTCGACCTCCGCCGCGTCGGAGCGTTCGAACAGCAGGTTGACGGCCGCGAGCGCGGCGCCGGTCAGGATTACGAGTCCACCGACGAGGAGCTTTCTGGACATGTTCAGAAACCGAGGTTCGTGCGCGCCACCGCGATGATCAGCACGATGCCGGCGTAAGTCGCGTACAGAGCGGTAGCGATCGGAGCCGTCCGCCGTTTCCAGAGAACCGCCAGCCCCATCGACAGGATCATCACCCACCAGACGTAGAAGAGGTCGACGCTGCTCAGCAGCTTGTAGGCGAACGCGTCCTCGTCGAGCATCGGTGCGAACGCTGCGAGGGTCGACGGAGACGTGATTGCCTCGCGGGCGTAGTTGAGGGGGACCACGAAGAGCTGCTGCGCGACGAAGACGACGCCGGCGTGGGCGACCACCGCGAACGTCTGGACGAAATTCGTGCCGGCGCCGAGCAGTCCGTAGCCGACGACCTGCAGCAGGCCGGCCAGGGTCAGGCAGGTGATCGGGATCGTCAGCAGTACCGACGCGAACGTGAAGTACGGCGTGTACCGCCCGAACTCCTCCATCCGCTCGTAGGCCTCGTCGGACGCGGGCTGGCCGGAGGCCTCCATCGACGCGATCTGCTGGTCGAGGATGGCCCGCTGTGCGACGAGTGTGCTGCTCAGGACGGCGACGGCGCCGACCCCGAGGGCCAGAACCCCGATCCAGCGCGGGTCGGCGATCACCCGCTCGAACGTGACCCGCGGCGAGGCGAGGATGCCGACGATCCTGGCGCCCAGACCGATGGGCGCGGGCACCTCCGCCGCGTCGAACCCGTTCCCGGCCTGCATCATCTCTCCATTCTAGCGCCCCGAAACGCCTCGCTGGCTCGGCGTCTCGGCCCATCCCCACCGCCCCGGAAGCCCGCACCGCATGGCGATCTGCGGTGCAAGCGCCCGCCCCTGCGGTCACTGCCGCCCGCACCCGGTTGATACGTGCTCGCAGTCCCGGAAGTTCGCGGTTCGTCGCCTTGACAGCGCGTGATCCGTACCATAGGATGCGTCGCTCGCGGCGGGGCTGTAGAGCAAGATCCGGATTCCCTGTGCTTGGTTTCGTTCCCAGTGAGCTCTTTTTCACGAAGGGCGTCGGCACGCACCGCGAGAAGCTGACGTCGTTCGAGTTGGCCTTGCGATCGGCCGGCATAGCGGCCTGCAACGTCGTGCGCGTCTCCAGCATCTTCCCGCCCGGTTGCCGCATTCTCCCGCGCGGGGAGGGCATCGAGCGGTTGAAGCCCGGGCAGGTGACCTTCGTGGTCATGTCCGAGGCGGCCACGAAGGAGCCCCACCGCCTCATCGCCGCGACGGTCGGCGTCGCCATCCCCCGCGATCCCAGCCTGTACGGCTATCTCTCCGAGCACCACAGCTTCGGCGAGGACGAGGAGACCGCCGGCGACTACGCCGAGGATCTCGCCGCGGAAATGCTGGCCACCACCCTCGGGCTGAAGTTCGATCCCGAAAAGAGCTGGGACGAGAACAAGGAGGTCTGGCGCCTGTCGAACCAGATCGTCCGGACCCAGCACGTCACGCAGACCGCCGTGGGCGATCGCGACGGCTTGTGGACGACCGTGGTGGCCGCCGCCGTCATGGTCGGCTGATTCTCCCGCTCCCGTTCGTCCGGCGCTCCGCCCGGGTTGACACCGGCCGGCGGCGCGCTACAATGGAGTTACCCCCTGCTCACCTTCGAACCCCGGGAAGTAACGGTTTCCCGGTGTCTGTTCGACTAGGCGAACTGCTGATCGAGAAGCGGCGCATCACGGCCGCGCAACTTCAGGAAGCACTGGCGTACAAGGACGCCAACGGCGGCGATCTGGCCAGCGCCCTGACCCGCCTCGGGCTCGTCCCGGCCGGCGAGATCGCCGCGCTGCGCGGCGCGCAGTACGGCGTGCGATCGGTCGATCTCTCCGGGTTCGAAATCGATCCCGCCGTTCTCGATCTCATACCGGCCGACACGGCGCGCGAGCACGGAATCGTGCCGTTGCGGCGCTCCGGCGCGAACCTGACGGTCGCGATCACGGATCCGCGCAACGTCGCCGTGCTCGACGAGGTCCGGTTCAGGACCGGCTGTGCCGTCGAGCCGCTGCTGGCCTCGGAGGCCGCGGTCGCCGAGGCCATCGCGCGCTACTACGACGCTCGCCAGGGCACGTCCGGGGCGGACCGCGGCGAACGCACGCTCGACGTCGCGGTGCGGGAGCTCGACCGGTTGTCCGGAGGCTCGGACGACCCGCGGGCCGGCGGCGACGCGCAGGAGATCGATCTGGTCGCGGGCGACGATGCACGCGGGCAGGCGCCGGTGGTGAAGCTGGTCAACGTGATCCTGGCGTCCGCCGTCCAGCGGGGCGCCAGCGACGTGCACGTCGAGCCGTACGAGAAGGAGTTCCGGATCCGGTTCCGCGTCGATGGCGTCCTGCATCCGGTGATGACGCCGCCGATGCGGATGCGCGACGCCGTCACCTCGCGTCTCAAGGTGATGGCGAAGCTCGACATCGCGGAGCGTCGCGTGCCGCAGGACGGGCGGGTCCGGGTCCGGTGCCGGGACGGTGGCTCGACGAAGGCGATCGACCTGCGCGTCTCCTGCCTGCCGACCCTCTTCGGCGAGAAGATCGTCCTGCGGCTGCTCGACAAGTCGCATCTCGTGCTCGACATGACGAAGCTCGGTTTCGAAGAGGCGCCGCTCCGGCGTTTCACGGCCAACATCCGCAGGCCGTGGGGCATGGTGCTGGTGACCGGCCCGACCGGCAGCGGCAAGACCAGCACCCTGTATTCCTCGCTCGCGCAGCTCAACAATCCGGACACCAACATCGTGACCGCCGAGGATCCGGTGGAGTTCAACCTCGACGGCGTCAACCAGGTTCAGATTCGCGAGGCGATCGGCCTCAGCTTCGCGGCCGCCCTCCGGGCCTTCCTCCGGCAGGACCCGAATGTCATCCTCGTCGGCGAGATTCGGGACGTCGAGACGGCGGAGATCGCCGTAAAGGCGGCGCTGACCGGCCACCTGGTGCTGTCGACCCTGCACACCAACGACGCGCCGAGCGCCGTCAGCCGGCTCCTGAACATGGGGGTCGAGCCCTTTCTGATTGCCGGTTCGGTGAATCTGATCTGTGCTCAGCGACTCGTCCGGCGCCTGTGCCGCGGCTGCGCGGCCCCGGCTGCGGTGAGCCCGGCGTCGCTCCTGGAACTCGGGTTCAGCGAGGCGAGGGCCCGCACGGTGACGCCGAGGAAGGGACGCGGCTGCGAGGCGTGCAACGGAACCGGCTACCGGGGACGGGTCGGTCTGTACGAGGTGCTGGAGGTGACCGAACCGTTGCGCGAGAGGATTCTCGCGGGGGGAGCCGCTGGCGCGCTGCGGCGGGCGGCAATCGACGAGGGGATGCTCACCTTGCGCGAGAGCGGGCTGTGCAAGATCTCCGAAGGCGCCACCTCGGTCGACGAAGTGGTCCGGGAGACCGTCCGATGACCGCCCCGTCGACCCTGTCGGAGCTGCTCGCCCGCACGGTCGAGCGCGGCGGGTCGGATCTGCACGTGACCGTGGGTACCCCGCCGCAGATCCGGGTGCACGGCGCACTGGAGCCGCAGTCGGATCTGCAGCCCCTGACGCCTGCCGACACCAGACGGCTGATCTACGAGGCATTGACCTCGGCGCAACGCCAACGCTTCGAGGAGACCCTCGAGCTCGACGTCTCGTTCGGGATCGAGGGCGTGGCCCGGGTGCGTGCCAACGTGTTCAGCCAGCGGGGCGCGCCGGCCGCGGTCTACCGACTCATTGCGGAGGCGATCCCGGAGTTCGACCGGCTCGGGCTGCCTCCCGTCGTGGCGGACCTGGTCGCTCGGCCGCACGGCCTGGTGCTGGTGACCGGCCCGACCGGCAGCGGCAAGAGCACGACGCTCGCGGCGCTCATCGACCGCATCAACGCCGAGCGGCGGGGCCATATTCTGACCATCGAGGACCCCATCGAGTACATCCATCCGCACCGGCGCTCGATCGTCAACCAGCGCGAGGTGCACGGCGACACGGCCGGTTTCGCACCGGCGTTGCGGGCGGCGCTGCGCGAGGATCCCGACGTCGTGCTCATCGGCGAGATGCGCGACCTGGAAACGACCGAGGCGGCGCTGCGCCTTGCCGAGACCGGTCACCTGACCCTCGCGACCCTGCATACGAGCTCCGCGGTGCACGCCATCGGCCGTGTGATCGACCTCTTTCCCGCTCATCAGCAGCCGCAGGTGCGCACGCAGCTCTCGCTGGTGCTCGAGGGAGTCGTCTGCCAGGCTCTGGTGCCGGTCGCCGGCGGCCGGGGGCGCGTGTGTGCCGTCGAGGTGCTGGTCGCCACGCCGGCGATCCGCAACCTGATCCGCGAGGACAAGGCGCATCTGATCTACGCGGCGATGCAGGCCGGTCAGAGGCAGCGCGGCATGCAGACGATGACGCAGGCGCTCGCGGCGCTCCATCGGCAGGGGCGCATCACGCGGGAGCAGGCGCTCGACCACGCGCCGAATCGTGAGGAGCTGGAGGTCCTGATCGCGCGCGGACGGGATGAGCAGGGCTGGCCGTCGCCGGGAGGGGCAGCTCGATGAGCGCCACCTTCGCCTTCACCGGCCGTACCCTGGAGGGAGCGCGCGTCAGTGGGGAACGGCGTGCCGCATCCGCCGCGGACGCGGTCGCCGCGCTCAGACGCGAACGGGTCCTGGTGACGACGATCGGCCCGGCCCGCCGGAGCGCTCCCGCGGCAACGTGGATCCGGCGCCGGAAAGTGGTAGCGGCTCGACGCCTCGCGGTGTTCACCCGTCAGTTCGCGGTGATGATAGGGGCCGGACTGCCCCTCGTGCAGTGTCTGGAAATGCTCGGCGAACAGGAGGAGGACCGCGAGTTCGCCGCGACCATCCGCGCGGTGCGGGCCGAGGTGGAGGACGGCTCGACGCTGGCCGACGCGCTGCGTGCGCATCCTCGATCGTTCGACCGGCTCTATGTCGGCATGGTCGCGACGGCGGAGGTCGGCGGCGTGCTCGATACGATTCTCGACCGTCTGGCGGTGCAGATCGAGAAGCACGTCGCGCTGCGCGGGCAGGTGCGCTCCGCGATGATGTACCCCGTGGCGGTGCTGGCGATCGCCGCCGTGGTCGTGGGAGTGATTCTCTGGAAGGTGATTCCCACCTTCGCGGCGCTGTTCGAGGGGCTCGGTGCCGTGCTGCCGCTGCCGACGCGCCTCGTGATCGCGGTGAGCGATTCGCTGGCGACGTTCGTACCGCTGCTCGGTCTCGGCGCGGCGGGCGCGGCGCTGGCGTTTCGTCGATACTATTCGACGGCGGGCGGCCGGCTGGCAGTCGACGCGGTCGCGATGCGGCTGCCGGCGGTAGGCGGAATCCTGCGCCGCAACGCGGTCGCCCGATTCTGCCGCACCCTGTCGGCGTTGGTCGGCGCCGGCGTGCCGATCCTCGAGAGTCTGGAGATCACCGCCGGGACTGCCGGAAACGCGGTGGTGGAGGAAGCCGTGATGGCGACCCGGGCGGCGGTGGAACGCGGCGAGTCCCTCGCTGCGCCGTTGCGCGACACCGAGGTGTTTCCCGCGCTGGTGGCGCAGATGATCAACGTCGGGGAGACCACGGGCGCCCTGGACACGATGCTGGGGAAGGTGGCCGACTTCTACGAGGAGGAGGTCGACCGGGACGTGGCCGGAATGACGGCGCTGCTGGAACCGGTCACGGTGGCGGTGCTGGGGGTCGTCGTCGGGGGCATAGTGGTGGCCATGTACCTGCCGGTGTTCGACCTGATTGGGCGACTGGCGGGATGAGACGCGCAAGACACGAGGAAGCGGAAGGAGACTGGACGATGAGACGGGTGCTGAAGAAACAGGAAGGGTTCACGTTGATCGAACTGCTGATCGTCGTGGCGATTATCGGGATCATCGCCGCGATCGCCGCGCCGGGGCTGTTGCGGGCGCGGATGGCCGGCAACGAGGCGTCGGCGATCGGATCGCTGCGGGCGATCAACAGCGCCCAGGCGACCTATGCCGCGAGTTGCGGTAGCGGCTTCTATGCGCCGACCCTGGTCAGCCTGGCGACGCCGCCGACCGTCGGCGGGGGCGGAGACGGGTTCATCGGCACGGATCTGGGCGCCGATCCGTCGATCAAGAGCAGCTACACGATCACGATGACCGGCGGGACCGCAGCGACCGGTGCGCCGGCGTCGTGCAACGGTGTGGCCGCCGGCGGAGTGGTTGCCACCTATTTCGTGGGGGCCAATCCGAATCCGGGGGGGGGAACGCGCTTCTTCGGGACGAACCAGGGAGCGACCATCTATCAGGCGACGGCCGCCCTGCCCGTGACGCAGACCGGCGCCCCGGCCGGCGGCGCGCCCATACAGTAGATCCGTCTTGACGGCGGCGCGAGATGTCATTACAAGTGGACGTGACCAGCGCGACCGGGTTGGGAGTTTCGCTCGCGCGAACTTCTGCGGCGCGGATCCCCGGCGCATCGCCGGAACGGGAACGGGTAACGCGGAAGAGGGTGGAGTGACGATGACCAGACGGACGCGACTGTGGATAACGATACTTGCATGCGCCGGTCTCCTGGCTGCGGCCGCCTCCACCTACGTGCATGTGCGGATGCTCGGCGACCCGACCTACGCCAGCTTCTGTGACATCAACGCCAGCGTGAGCTGCACGCAGGTGTACCAGAGCCGCTACGGCAGCGTGCTCGGCGTGCCGGTGGCTCTGGGCGGCGTCATCTGGTTCGCCGCGGTTCTGCTTCTGACGTACGCCGGGGCGCGGGCGCCCCGCGCAGCGGCCCCGAACGTCAGCGGTTACCTGCTGCTGTGGTCCACCGTCGGCCTCGCGGTCGCGATGTACATGGCCTACGCGTCGTTCTTCGTGCTCGGGACGATCTGCCTGCTGTGCGTCGTGGTCTACGTGGCTGTCGTCGGGATCTTCATCCTGTCCGGCGGGGAAGAGGCGACGCCGGCCCGGCACCTTCCGGCCGCGGCGCTGGGCGATCTGCGCGCACTCGCGCGGCAGCCGGTCGGGATGGCGCTGCTGGTGGTCTTCCTGGGCGGCTCTTTCGGCTCGCTGGGCTGGTTCACCTGGCCGCAGCCGGCTCCGGCGACGGAGGTGGCGGAGGAATCGGCGGCTCCGCCGCCGCCGCCGGTGACCGGCGACCTGCGGAGCGAGTTCGAGCGCTATTGGGAGGCGGAGCCGCGCGTGGATCTGGCCCTGCCCGCGTCCGCCGACACCGCCGGCGTCGAGGTGATCGTGGTCAAGTTCAACGACTACCAGTGTCCGGCGTGCGCCAACGCCCATCGCGTCTACTCTCCGATCTTCGCCAAGTACGCGTCGTCGCACCCCGGCCGGGTGCGGCAGGTGACCCTGGACTACCCGCTCGACCCCGCGTGCAACGAGCAGGCGCCGCGGGGCCAGCACCACGGCGCGTGCGCGGGGGCCGTCGCCGTGCGGCTCGCGGCGGGGCTGGGCGAAGACGTGCGGGTCGAGATGGAGGAATGGTTGTACGCCAACCAACCGGGCCTGGACCGCGAGGCGGTCGTGGAGGCTCTCGCCGACGTGGCGGGAATCGATAGTGCGCGCTACGACGCGGCCTACGACGAGACGATTCTCGCAGTGCAGGGTGACATCGCACTTGGCAACGACCTGCCGGTGGAGGCTACCCCCACTTACGTCATCAACGGCGTCGTCATCAAGGGCACGCTGGCCCCGCGGTACTTCGACGCGGCCATCGCCTACGAGCTGGAGCACGCCGGGGGCGACCAGGGGGACCAGGAGTCTGCGCCGTAGAATCATGTCGGCGGTTCGGCTCCGCGAGCTCTCGAAGACCTTCCATACCGGGTTCTGGCGAACCCGGGTTCATCGCGCCCTCGATGCGGTGTCGCTGGATGTCCCGCGCGGGGCGGTGCTCGGCTACCTGGGACCGAACGGCGCCGGCAAGACGACGACGCTGAGACTGCTGATGCAGCTCGTGCACCCCACGTCGGGAGGCGCCGAGATCCTGGGCCGGCCGGTCGGCGACGTGGGCGTCCGGCGACGCATCGGGTTCCTGCCCGAGGCGGTGCGGTTCCACGACACCTGCACGGCCGAGGAGTTTCTGGAGTACGTGGGGGGATTGTTCGGCTACACGGTCGCGGAGCGCCGCCGGCGCGCGGCACTAGGACTCGACCGCGTCGGCATCGGAGCCGACCGCCGGCGGCGGCTGCGAACGTACTCTAGGGGCATGTTGCAGCGCGTCGGGATCGCACAGGCCCTGCTCAACGACCCGGAGGTCGTCTTTCTGGACGAGCCGATGACGGGACTCGATCCGCTCGGGCGCCGTGAGGTGCGGGATCTGGTCCTCGCGCTGCGGGAGGAGGGGCGGACGGTGTTCTTCAGTTCGCATATCCTGAACGACGCGGAGGCGGTCTGCAGTCATGTCGCCATCCTGAACCGGGGACGATTGGTCGCCTCCGGCCGCGTCGGGGATCTCGATCTGCGCGTTCGGAGTTGGGAGCTGGTGGCGGCCGGGCCCGGTGAGTCCGTGCAGGCCGTAGGCGGCGCCGCCGCACGGTGGGTCACTCGCATCGCGGACGGCCGCTATGCGCTTGAACTGCCCGTCGAGCCCTCTCCGGAAGCGCTGGCGGCCGAACTGGCGCAGCGGGGCATCCAGATCGTCTCGCTCCATCCGAGGCGCGAGACGCTGGAAGACTACTTTCTCAGACGGGTGGCGGAAGCAGCGGCAGCGGCGATCTCGGACGACGAGGCCGAATGCGCGTGATTTGCACAATCGCTCGCCAGGTCCTGCGGGGAGCGGTGCGCAACAGAGTGGTCTACGCAGCGATGCTGCTCGCTGTCGGACTGGCCGTGGCCGCGCCGATGGCCGGCCGGCTCACCCCGGGCCAGGACGTGAAGGTGGTTAAGGACCTCAGCCTGGCCGCGTGCAACCTCTGCGGTCTCTTCGTGGTCGTATTCCTCGGTATCCGACTCGTCGCGCGCGAAGTCGAGCAGCGCACCGTGGATACCCTGCTCTCGAAGCCGATTCGGCGCTATGAGTTCGTTCTCGGACAGTACTGCGGACTCGCGGCGACGCTGGCCCTGGCCCTGACCGTGATGACGATTGCCATGTACGTCGTGCTCGGCGCCGCCGCGTGGTGGCGAGGAGTCCCGGGGCTCGCCTCGGTCGCGCCCGTACCCGTCGCCGATCCGGCTCTGCTGAAGGCAGTTCTCCTCATCTTCGTGCAGCTTGCGGTCGTCGGGGCCGCGGCCTTATGCCTGTCGACGTTCTCGAGTCCCGTGCTCGCGGCGGTGTCGACCTGCGGGCTCTATGTCGCCGGCCACTTCGGTGGGGAGCTGCGCAACCTCGACGAGGTCGTCGATTCGCGGTTCGTGACGTCGCTCGCCGCCGGGCTGTCCTACGTCCTGCCGGATCTCGCGGCATTCGACGTCAAGGCCGCGGTCGTTCACGGGCAGCCGGTGACGGCCGGCTACATGGTGCTGACCGCCGCCTCCGGCGCGGCGTACATCCTGGCGTTCCTGGTTCCGGCGCTGGTGATCTTCACCAGGCGCGACCTGCTGTGAGCAGACTGCGCGGAGGCGCGAGCGTTTTCGAGCGTGGCGGCGCGGGTTCGCCCTTGTGGGGTCGTACCGACGCGGCCGTCGTCGCAACGATCCTGCTCGTCACGTTCGGAGCCGCGCTGCAGGTGGCGCGCGACCGCGAGACCGTGGACGGTCCGGCCCCGCCTGGCATCCGGTCCGTGCCGCCGGCCGACCTCGTACAGCGGGCCGCGTTGTCGTTCGAGGCGGTTCTGGCCGATCTCTACTGGATTCGCGCCGTGCAGCACTACGGGCGGACAAGGCTGTCCGGAGGCGGGGCACGCGAATACGCTCTGCTGCACCCGCTGTTGGACGTTGCGACCACCCTCGACCCGCGGTTCGACGCGGCGTACCGGCTGGGGGCGGTGTTTCTGGCCGAGCCGCCGCCGGGCGGCGCCGGACGCCCCGATCTGGCCATCGCGCTGCTGCAGAAGGGACTCGCAAGCGTTCCCGATCGCTGGCAGTACCTGCAGGACATCGGCTTCATTCACTACTGGTGGCTGCGGGACCGCGATGACGCCGCGCGTTGGTTTCAACGCGCGGCGGACGTACCGGGAGCGCCCTGGTGGCTCCGGTTCCTGGCCGCGACCACGATGACGGAGGGAGGCGACCGCGCCGGAGCGCGAGCTCTGTGGCGGCTCGTGCGCGACGCCGCGGGGGATTCCTGGATGCGCGAAGAGGCGGCCCGCCGCCTCGCGCAGATCGAGGCGCTGGACGCGTTGGATCGCTACCAGCGGACCGTCGACCGCTTCCGCGTGCGGACGGGGAGGGCGCCCCGGTCGTGGCAGGACCTCCTGGCGGCCGGCGATCTGTCCGAAGTTCCGGTGGATCCCACTGGAACGGCCTACGAGTTGACGCCGTTCGGCGCGGTCACGGTGTCTCCGCGGTCGGTGTTGACTCCACTGCCCGACAGTGGCGCGCTCCCGGCGCGGCCGGCAGGATGACCGATCCGGTGGCCGGGTTGCTCATCGCGTTGTTCGGGCTGGCCGTCGGGAGCTTCCTCAACGTGTGCATTCACCGGCTGCCGCGCGGAGCGTCGGTGGTCACCCCGCCGTCTCGATGTCCTGCGTGCGGTGTGCCCATTCGCTGGTTCGACAACGTTCCCGTACTCGGGTATCTCGTGCTGCGCGGCCGGTGCCGCGCCTGTCACGCGCCGATCGATCCGCTGTATCCGCTCGTCGAGATCGGGACCGCGGTTCTCTTCCTGGCGCAGCATGAGACCCTCGGGCTCCAGCCGCTGCTGGCGCCGCGCCTGCTGTTCACGGCGGCCATGATCGTCCTGTTCGCCGTGGACCTCCGGCACCACATGCTGCCGAACGTCATCACGCTGCCGGGCATCGTCATCGGCCTGCTCTGTTCGATCTTCCTGGAGCCCGGCTGGATCGATGCGTTGCTGGGGACGCTCGGGGGCGGCGGCGCCCTGCTGGCGATCGCGCTGGGCTACTTCCTCGTCCGCGGCCGCGAGGGGTTGGGCCTGGGTGACGTAAAGATGCTCGCCATGATCGGCGCGTTTCTGGGGTGGCCGCTGGCGTTCGTGACGCTGGCGTGGGCGTCGCTGCTCGGCGCGACCGTCGGCATCGGCATGCTGCGGTTCAACGGGTTCGATTGGCGGCATCCCTTGCCGCTGGGGTCTTTCCTGGCGTTTGCGGCGGTGGCCGCGTCACTCGTCGGCGCGCGGTTCCTCGACTGGTACCTCGGTGCGGCAGGGCGCCTGTTGGGCCGATTGGGCGGCTCCCTGTGAGGTTCCCGCGCCGGTGCCGGTTCTTGCGCCGCGTGCCTGAGAACGCCCGGTCCGCGCGCCGCGTTCATATTCTGCGAGGCGCCGTCGCGGTCGAGCGTGCGGAATTCGCCAACTCGGACGCGGGCGCCCCCTGTTTCGCAGGCGGAAGCGGCTGGCAACCGGTTTGCTTGTCTCCGGGCCGTGACCCGATCCGCAGGCTACGCGCTCATCGAGACGCTGGTGGCGGCCGCCATCGTCGTCGCGGTCGCCGCGGGCGTGGCGCACGTCGCCGTGCTGACCGGCGCGGCGGTCCAGGCGAGCGGCGTGCAGGGCCGGGCGCTGTTCCTGGCGGTGCAGAAGATCGAACAGTTGCAGTCGCTCGTCTGGACGTTCGATGCCGACCTGCAGCCGGTCTCGGACGAGTCGACCAGCCTGGCGGTCGATCCCCCGGCCCCAGGCGGCCGGGGCCTGCAGGCGTCCGGCCCGGTCACCGGGCCCGCGGCCGATGGCTACGTGGACTATCTGGACCAGGACGGCCGGTGGCTCGGTACGGGTTCACAGCCGCTGGCCGGCACGGCGTTCGTGCGCCGCTGGTCGGTGACCCCGCTCGCCGCGCCGGGTTCCGATGCGCTGCTGCTGCAGGTCGTGGTAGTCGCCACCGGCTTGCGAGGGCCGTCGGCGACCCTCGATCCGCGGCCCAACGATCCGGGCGTGACGTGGCTGGCCGCGGCACGCGTCCGCCGCTGAGATCGGACCATGTTGATCGAGCTGCTCGTTTCCGTCGGCATCGTTCTGGGGTTGCTGGGGATAGTGTTCGGTCTGGTCGATCCCTCCGGCGGCGCACTGGCCGTGCAGTCGCTGGCGGCGGACGTGCATCAACGCCAGCGCACCACGCTGGGGGAGATTCACCGGCATCTTCTCCTCGCCGGGAGCGGTCCGCTGCCCGGGGCGAACGGCGTCATCGGGCACCTGCGTCCTGCGGTTGCGCCGCGGCTGCGCGGTGCGGCGGCCGATCCGGCTCCCGGTGCGGATCGGGTCTCGGTGCTGTACGGCGTGCCCGGCGCATCGGGCGCCCGGCTTGGCGCCCCCCTCTCGGGCAGCCCCGCGCGTGTCCGGCTGCTGCCGGTCGCCGGGTGCGCGTTGCCGTGCGGGCTGTCGGACCGGAGCGGCGGCCTGGCGGTCGTCTACGATGCGACCGGCCGTTCGGACCTGTACCGCGTTACCGATCTCGACGGCGCCGATGCGGATCTGGAGCGCCTCGCGAGCGGGGGCGGCGTCTATGGCGCCGGTTCGCTGATCGTGCCGGTTCTCGTGCGCGGGTACTACCACGATGCCGGTGCGGAGCAGCTTCGCCTGCACAACGGGGCGGGCAGCGATCTGCCGGTCGTCGACGGGGTCGTCGGCTTCGCCGTTCGCTATTTCGGCGTCGCGCATCCGACCCTGCCGCCGCCGGCCGGCCCGGCCGCGGTGACGGCGCCCTGTCTGGCGGCCGCCGCTGCGGCCGGAGCCCCCGCGTCCGGTATCGGCGTGCTGAGTCCGGCCCTCCTCTCGGACGACGCGTCGTGCGCCGCCGGCGGCATGCCTTTCGACGTCGATCTGTTCCGTATCCGGCGCGTGCGCGTCGAAGTGACGTTGCGCGTGGCCGACGCGGCCTGGCGGCTCCCGGCAACCGGATCCCCCTTGATGCCGGTGCGCAACGCCGCCGTCCGCGACGTCGTCGCCAGCGTGGACGTCGCGCCCAGGAGCCTCGCCGGCTGGTAGACGGGCAGGCCATGGTCGGGGACGTATGCCGCGCCGGCGGAGAACGGGGCATGGCCCTGATCGCAACGTTGATGGCCGCGTTGCTGTTGGTGGCCCTTGCCGGGGTGCTGGCGCCGCTGTCCATGATCGAGACCGCGGTGGGCGTCAACCACCGCCGCGCCGTGCAGGCGCTGTACGCGGCCGAAGCGGCGCTCGAGCTGGCGGTGGCCGAACTCGGCTCCCTTCCGAACTGGAGCGCGGCCCTGGACGGCTCCACGCGGTCGGCGTTCTGGGACGCCACTCTCGCTCCGGTCATGCCGGACGGCGCGAGCATCGATCTGATCGCGATCTCGGCCGGACTGCGGACCGACGGCGCCGGAGCGACTTCGGCCGGCCGCGGGCTCGACTGGAGGCTGTTCGCGCACGGGCGCCTCGGCGCCTGGACACCCGTGCCGGCAGGCTACGGTCCATGGCTCGTAGCGGTCTGGATTGCCGACGACGCGGCGGATCCGAACCCCGATTCCGGACTGGACGGCAACGACTCGATCGTCGCGCACGCAGCGGCGTTCGGGCCGCGCGGCGCACGGCGGGCGGTTCAGGCGACACTCATCCGCCAGGCTGTGACACCGCCGGGGCCGGCGCCGACGCTAACGCGCGTGAGACTGGCGTCGTGGAGCGTCGTCCGGTGAAGGAAGGCGGCGATTGTCGGCTCAGCTCAGGCGCGCGTGCCGATGGCGCACAACGAACGGGCGAACTCTTCGTCGGTGACGTCGTTGACGATCCGGGTGGCGCCGATACCGGTCGGCAGCACTACGTGCAGGCGCCCGGCGCGGACCTTCTTGTCGCGCCGCATCGCCTCGACGAGTGCCTGCGCCGAGAGGTCGCTGACGGACGGCAGCGGTCCGAGACGGGCGACGAGGTCGGCGAGCGCCGACCGCTCCGCTTCCGCGAACACGCCGCGCCGGACACCGAGATCGGCGACCGCGAGCATGCCGTAGGCGACGGCCTCGCCGTGCCGGAAGCGGCGGTAGCGGGTGACCGCCTCGATGGCGTGGCCCGCCGTGTGCCCGAAGTTCAGGATGCGGCGCACGCCGCCCTCGCGTTCGTCCTCCGACACGACCCGCGCCTTGATGCGGCAGGAGTCCGCGATCACCGGGGCCAGCGCCGCCTGATCGCGCCGGACGATGGCGCGCAGGTCGCGACCCACGCGCTCGAACAGGCCGTGGTCGGCGATCATCCCGTACTTGACCACTTCGTAGAGTCCGGCCCGGAACTCGCGCCGCGGGAGCGTGCCGAGCACCTCCGGATCGGCGAAGACCGCAAGCGGTTGGTGGAACGAGCCGATCAGGTTCTTGCCGAGGGCATGGTTGATGCCGACCTTGCCGCCGATCGAGCTGTCCACCTGCGCGAGCAGCGTGGTCGGGATGTGCACGAGCCCGACGCCGCGCAGATAGGTCGCCGCGGCGAAGCCGACTACATCCCCGATCACACCGCCCCCGATCGCCACTATGGTGACGCTCCGGTCGGCCGCCATGCGGATCAGCGCGTCGTAGATCCTGGAGACGGTAAGCGCCGTCTTGGAACGCTCGCCGTCGGGCACGAGGAGGTGCTCCGAACCGCCGAGCGCCCGTGCGATGCTCGCGCCGTGCGCCTTCCACACCGTGGGGCTCGAGACGACGACACGCTGCGCGGTCACGCCCGCTTCGGCGAGCAGGACGTCGAGCCGGGCGAGCAGGCCGGCCTCCACGTGCACGGGGTACGCGCGCGACGTGGTGGCGACCTGGATCACGGTGGGGGACATGCGCGCCGGTACAATAGCACCACCCGCGGCCGGGGCGGGGCGGCGGCGCGCCGCTCGCGCCACTCGAGATCGTACGAACGAGGACGGAGCAGATGGCGCCCAAACAACAGGCTTTCGTGACCGAGATCACCCCGCAGTCGGAGGACTTCTCGCGCTGGTACACCGACGTGATTCGCCGCGCCGAGTTGGCTGACTACTCGCCGGTGAAGGGGAGCATGGTGATCCGGCCGTACGGGTACGCCATCTGGGAGCTCGTGCAGGCGGGGCTGGACCGACGGTTCAAGGAAACCGGCCACGTCAACGCCTACTTTCCGTTGTTCATCCCGGAGAGCCTGCTCCGCAAGGAGGCGGCGCACGTGGAAGGCTTCGCGCCGGAGGTCGCCTGGGTGACGCGCGGCGGCAACGAGACGCTGGAGGAGCCGCTCGTGGTCCGCCCGACGTCGGAGGCGATCATCGGCACGATGTACTCGAAGTGGGTGCAGTCGTGGCGCGACCTGCCGATCCTCATCAACCAGTGGGCCAACGTGGTGCGCTGGGAGAAGGTCACGCGCTTGTTCCTGCGCACCACCGAATTTCTCTGGCAGGAGGGGCATACCGCCCATGAGACCGAGGAAGAGGCGGAGGCGGAGGCGCGGCGCATGCTGGGCGTCTACAAGGAGTTCCTGGAGACGGAGCTCGCCATCCCGGTGCTCGACGGGCGCAAGACCGAGAGCGAGAAGTTCGCCGGGGCCGCCCACACCTACTCGGTCGAAGCGCTGATGGGCGACGGGCGGGCCCTGCAGGCCGGGACTTCCCACCATCTCGGCCAGAACTTCGCGAAGGTGTTCGACATCACGTTCCAGGCCCGCGACAAGTCCGTGCAGTACGTCTGGCAGACCTCCTGGGGCATGACCACGCGTCTGATCGGCGGGGTCATCATGGTCCATGGCGACGACAGCGGCCTGATCCTGCCGCCCCGCATCGCCCCGCACCAGGTGGTCATCGTGCCCATCCCGCGGGGCGACTGGCGCGCCACGGTGCTTCCGCGCGCCCAGGACATCGCGGCCGCCCTGAGACGGGCCGGCGTGCGGGTCATGCTGGACGACCGGGAAGAGTACAAGCCGGGCTGGAAGTTCGCCGAGTGGGAGATGCGGGGTGTGCCGTTGCGGCTGGAGATCGGTCCCCGGGATATCGAGCAGCAGCAGGTTCTCCTGGCGCGCCGCGACACGCGCGAGAAGCTCACGGCGCCGATGGATGGACTCGAGGGGCGTGTGGCGGACCTCCTCGACACCGTTCAGACCGCGCTCTACGAACGGGCATTGGCGTTTCGCGACAGCCACACCGTGCGGACGGCGTCGAGCGACGATTTCCGGCGCGCCTTCGAGGGTCGGCCCGGATTCGTAATCGCCTCGTGGTGCGGGTCCGCCGAGTGCGAGGCGCAGATCAAGGCGGACACGCAGGCCACCATCCGCAACCTGGCGTTCGACCTGCCCCCGGCGACGGGCGCGTGCGTGCGCTGCGGCCAGCCGGGGCTGACGGACGCCTACTTCGCCAAGTCGTACTGATCGCGACATGGCGGTCGCGTTGGGGGTTTCGCCGGCGTGAAAGTCCTACGGCGCAAGCCGCCTGTCCGAGCGCTACTGCATGCGCACCACGAGGGCGGCGCGGCGGTTCAGGCGGCGCGTCTCCTCGCGGGCGTTGTCGTGCGCCGGCCGCTCCTCGCCGTAGCTGATCGTCTGCAGGCGCGCGGCCGATACGCCGCGCTCGGTCAGGTACTCCTGCACGGAGCTGGCCCGGCGGTCACCGAGAGCGAGGTTGTACTCGTTGGTGCCGATGTTGCAGGTGTGCCCCTCGATCTGAATCCCGAGATCGGGATCCTCCGCGAGGGCCGCGACGACCTCGTCGAGCACGCGCGCGGCGCCTGGACGCAGGCTGTAGCGGTCGAAGTCGAAGTGGATGTCCTCGAACACGAACTCGCGTCTCGGCGGCGGCGGCGGGGCATTGACGAGCACCGTGGCCGCGTCGGACGCCGAGCCGCCTCTGCCGTCGGTAACCGTCGCCGTGATCGGGACCGGGCCCTCCTGCACCGGCGCCTGCCAGCGCGTGGTGGCCCGGTCGGTGGCGTCGGTGAAGTTGCCGGCGGGCGCGCTCCAGCGAAAGGCCAGAGGATCGCCGTCCGGGTCCGAGGCGTCTGCCCGCAGGCGGACCTCGTCCCCGAACTCCACCTCGCACGGGTCGCAGGAGACGCTGACGACCGGTGGACGGTTCGCCGGCGGTGGCGGCGGCGGTGGCGGCGGCGGCGGCGTGTAGACGCGGACGCCTGGGTGGTAGCTCACCCGAAGCAGGAATCCCAGCCGGTCGGCGGCGGGCTTCGACTGACCGACCGCGGGGCGCGCGACGTGACGCGCGGCCCAGCTCAGACCTGCCCCGGCGGACACGCCTCGGACCTGGAACTCCGCGCCGACGACGACGTCGAGGGGCTTCCGTTCGGACGACGAGAGTCCGCTCAGGCTGCCGTCCGCCGCTACCAGCGGTTCGGTCAGCTTCGTTCCGTCACCCAGCCCCGCCCTGCCGAGCAGCTCGCCGAAGACCCGCAACGGTCCCCGAACCGGTACGCCCAGACCGACTCCCCACCACATGCCATGGGGCACGTCGACGCCGGACGGGTCGCCGCGCAGCACGACGTCGGCGTTCGCGCCGAACTCGGCGATGCCCAGGTTCTTGCTCAGGACGAGGCCGACGGCGCCGGCGGGTGCGCCGGCCGTCGTGCCCGCGTCCTCGTCGCCGGTCGCCAGTCTGCCCCAGCCGCGCACTGCGAAGGCGACCGGGGATCGGGTCCGTTCCGTCGCCAGATTCACCTTCGCGCCGACGACGACGTCGCCCATGGCGTTGCCGCTGAAGTACCTCCTGGCGAACGGGAAGTCCGGCAGCACGCCGCCGATGGGCGGGTTGTCCGGTCGGAACAGCGGCCGTACGTCCCGGTCGATGCGAGTCAGCAAGGGGACCGATCCGAAGACCTCGACGCGATCCCGGACACCGAACGCGAACGTCCCGGCTATCGACTGAATCGCCGTCAGGCCCTGTTGCCGGTTGAACGTGGAGAGGTGGCCGCTGGCGGCGACCCCGCCGTCGCGGACGACCTCGGCGGTCGGGACGAACCACAAGCCGGTATCGCCCAGGAGCGTCACGCCGGCCGGCCGCGCGTCGTCGTCCTGCGCGGATGCCGTCCCCGCCCAGATGCCTACGATGGCGGCCAGCGCCAGGAGCCGGAGCCGTCGTTTCTTATCTGACACCAATGTCACCCTCGGATTGGGAGTAACTGTACACAGTGTATCGGCCGCTGCGCGCCGGAAGTGCAGTAGATGCACGCCGCCCGGCTGCAGGCGGCCATGTTCCGGCCGTCCCACGCAACGAATGCTAATCGGCCGTCCGCTTCTGGAACACCCATGCGATGCCGATGCTCAGGATGTAGAGCGCGAGCATCGGCCCGGCCATCACGGTCATCGTCACCGGGTCGGGAGTCGGCGTCAGAATCGCTGCGAAGACGAAGCAGAGCAGGAACGCGTACTTGAAGTTCCGGATCAGGAAACGGGGCGAGGCCACGCCCATCCTGGCCAGGAAGAAGACGATCGTGGGGAGCTGAAAGATGACGCCGCAGGCGAGCACCAGCCGGACATAGAGACCGAATGCGTCCTGCAGCCGCGGCGTGAAGGCGACATACTCGTTCTCGGCCCCGAAGTTCGCGAAGAACCCCCAGGCGACCTGGAAGAGGATGTAGTGCCCGAAGAGCGTGCCCCCGATGAAGAACACCGACGCGAACACCACGAACGGGATCGCGAACCGCTTCTCGTGCGCGTACAGGCCGGGCGCGATGAACAGCCACACCTGCGACATGACGACCGGCGTCGCCAGGATCAGGCCGGCCAGCGCCGCCATCTTGAGCTCCAGGAAGAAGTACTCGGGCGCGCTGGTGTAGATCATCCTGACGCCGTCCTCTAGGACGGCCGCCAGCGGCTCCATGATGAAGTCGAAGATTGGCGCGATGAAGCCGAAGCAGACGACGAATCCGCCCGCGAGCGCCCCGAACGAGAGCATGAGCCGCGTCCGCAACTCGTCGAGGTGGTCGAGAAAGGACATCTTGCCGCCCGCGCCGTCTTCGTCCTCCTCGGCGTCCTCGCCGTCGATGGGAGGGCCGCCGGGGCCCGACGGACCGGCTGGAGCCGGCAGAGCCGCCGCCGGTGCCGGGGCCGGCGCGGCTGCAGGCGGCGTCGCTGCTCCGCTCGCGGCTGTGGGCGGGGCCGTCGCGGCGAGGGGAGCCGCCGCGGGATCCTCCGTCGGCGCCGACACTGCGACCGCCTCGGGCGGGGTATCCGTCGTGGATGCGCCTGAGGAATCGGTCTCGGGTGACGTGACCGCCGCGGCGGACGGATCGGCCTCGGGCACTGCCGGAACCGGAGGTTGTGCCATCTCGTTCGTCAAGCGTCAGGCGCCTGCGCCGGGCTCGGTCGGATGGGGCTCCGGTGTCGGCGCCGCGACGGTCGCCGGTTCGGGCGAGGCTGCCGGCGCGGAGGATCCGGATGCATCGGGTTCGGGCGCGTCCTGCGCCGCACCGGGGGCCGGCGCGGAGGGCGGGGCGGACTTGGCGGGCGGGGCCTTCGGCGTGCGGCGTTCCTCGATCCGGATTTCCTCGTCGAGCGTGTTGCGGAGCTCGTTCGACGCGCGCTTGAACTCGCCGAGGCTCTTGCCGAGAGACCGCCCGAGCTCCGGCAGCTTGCGCGGACCGAACACGATCAAGGCGATGACCAGGATGATGACCATTTCCCAGACGCCGATTGGACCGAACATGGCAATGCTCCTGGCAGTGATCTTCCGTAACCCGTTCTGAGCATTATAGAAACGGCGGCACCGGACGGTCAAGCGCAACGGCCTCGCGCGGATCGCTCGAAGTTGTTGCTGCACAGTAGCTTATCTGATAGCATCGCGCACATGCGAGCAGTGACATCTCTAGCGACCGGAGTCGGCGCCGTCGTCATGTCGGCCATCGCGGGTGGGTTGTTCGGCGGCCAGGTGCTTGCGCGCCAGGATTCGATGACCCGGCAGTACGACGCGTTCGCGTCGGCGGTCGCCGCGATCGAGGACAACTACGTCGACGACGTGGATGTCGAGCAGCTCGTGTCGCGGGCAATCGGGGGCATGCTGCAGACCCTCGACCCGCATTCGAACTTCATGGACGCGCGGCAGTACGCCCGCCTGCGGGAACGCCAGGAGGGCCGCTACTACGGGCTCGGGATCCAGATCAGCGTCATCGACGGCGGCATCACGGTCAACAGCATCTTCGAGGGCTCTCCCGCCTACCGGCGCGGGATCCGGCGCGGCGACGTGATCGCGCGGATCGAGGGCGAGAACGCCATCGGGATGAGCAGCGACGAGGCGGTGCGCCTGCTGCGGGGCCCGCGCGGCAGCGCGGTCGACATCGCCGTGCGCCGCGACGGTTACGAGGAGCTGATCGACCTGCGCGTCGAGCGGGACGAGATCAGCATCGCCACCGTCGAGGCCGCGTTCATGGTCAACGGGTCGACGGGCTACGTGCGCCTGCGCGACTTCTCGGAGACGAGCAACGACGAGCTGTCGCGGGCGTTGGCATCGCTGCGCGACGCGGGCGCCGCGCGGCTCCTGCTCGATCTGCGGGGCAACCCCGGCGGACCGCTCGATCAGGCCATCAAGGTCTCGAATCAGTTCCTGTCGCGCGGCGACATGATCGTCTACACGCGCGGCCGCGTCGCCAACTCCGACCAGGACTACCACGCCCGCGACGCCGGCGACTACACGGACCAGCCGCTCATCGTGATGGTGAACCGCAACAGCGCCAGTGCGTCGGAGATCGTCGCGGGCGCGATTCAGGATCACGATCGCGGGCTGGTGATCGGAGAGACCACGTTCGGCAAGGCGCTCGTCCAGTCCATCTATCGCGTGAGCCACGGCGCGGGGCTTGCGTTGACCACGGCCCGCTATTTCACGCCGAGCGGAAGGATGATCCAACGGCCGTGGGACACCGCCTTCGACGAGTATCTGACCTATTCCCTCCGCGAGCCGGAGAGCCCGGTACGCGCCCCGGCGGACCGCAAGTTCACCAACGCCGGCCGCGAGGTCTACAGCGGGGGCGGCGTCGAGCCGGACCACTTCTTCACCGGGCCGATAGAGGGTTTCGATCCGTCGCGCTTCGGACGCCTGCTGGCGGCTCGGCGGGAGTTCATCTCCTTCGCGCAACGATTCATCGCGGCGGGCGACACCCGGGTGACCGTTGAGGGGCGCGATCGGGAGATTGTCGATCGCGGGTTCGTCGTCGACGCCGCGATGCTCGACCGGTTCAAGGCGCATGTCCAGGCGCGGGGACTGACCGTCGACGAGAACGATTTCGCGGACGACATCGACTTCATCCGGGCGATGATTCACTACGAGATCGACAAGGACCTGTTCGGCGAGATCGAAGCACGGCGGAACCTTTTCGGACGCGACCCGCAGGCGCAGCATGCATTGACGCTGTTCGACGAGGCGGTTGCGCTGCTGCGTCTGTCCTCGACGCCACGCGCCGTCGCCTCCAGATAGCCGCAGCACCGGGCCGCGTCGGACTTGCAGTCCGGTGGGACCGGTTGCTAGACTGTTCCCGACAATTCAGGCGACCGGTCGGCAGGCAGCCGACAAGTACGTTCCTGACCCGGCGTTGAGCGTTCCCAGCCGCTCGACAGGTGATGGTGGAGAGACCAGTGAACCTGTTCGCGCGGCTGTTTTCGCGTACCCCTCCCTGCGAGATTCGGCGGTCCTGATGCGACTCAATCAGCTTGAAATCGCCGGATTCAAGAGCTTCGCGGAGCGTGCCGCCCTGGCGTTCGACGATGGCGTGACCGCCATCGTCGGTCCGAACGGTTGCGGCAAGAGCAACGTCATAGACGCCATCACGTGGGTGTTGGGCGAGCAGAGCGCACGCAGCCTGCGGGGCGAGCGGATGGAGGACATCATCTTCAGCGGGAGCGACGCCCGGCGTCCAACCGCGGCTGCGGAGGTTCGCATTCAGCTCTCCGAGGTGACGGCCGCCCTGGCGAACGGCGGCAACGGGCTGCCAGTCGCCGGCGCCCTGCTCCAGGTCTCGAACGGCAACGGCGCCGTGCGCGGCGGCGGCAAGGGGCATGGCAACGGCAAGGGGCATGCGATGGGCGCGGGGCCGCCCCCGCCCGTGCCGGCCGGGCCGGCGCCGGCGGAGGAGCGGCATCCGGCACGCCTTCACGATGGGGACGACGATCCAGCCGAGCCTGCCATCAGCCGCGACGTCGAGGTGGCCCGGCGGCTGTACAGGTCGGGGGAGAGCGAGTATCTCATCGACGGGCGGGTCTGCCGGCTCCGTGATATTCAGGATCTCCTGATGGACTCGGGACTCGGAGTCAAGGCCTATGCGGTCATAGAGCAGGGGCGGATCGGCCAGATTCTGGGCGCACGGCCCGCCGAGCGCCGGCAACTGCTCGAGGAGGCGGCGGGTGTCACCAAGTACAGGGCCCGGCGCCGGACGGCGGAGCTGAAGCTCGAGGCCGCGCAGCAGAACCTGACGCGCGTCGACGACATCGTCTTCGAGGTGGAGAAACAGCGCGGCGCACTCAAACGACAGGCTGCCAAGGCACGCCGTTATCGCCGGCTGCGCGAAGAGCTGCGGCGGTGGCAGAGGGTGCACTTCGCGCGCCGGAGCCGTTTGCTCGAGAACGCCATCGAGACCGCCACCGAGCGGCTGGACGAGGCGAGAGAAGGCGAACGGGGAGCGGCAGCCGCACTGGCGGCGCTGGAGAGCGGCCGGGAGCGCCTGCGCCTGGAGCTGGCGGAGACCGACGGCGCGGCAACGGCGCTTCGCGAGACCGCGCATGCTCGCGAAATCGAGGTCGAGCGGCATCAACAGCGGATCGAGTTCGGCAAGCGTCGCGCGGTGGAGCTTGCGAAGGCCGTCGAGCAGGGGGCCGCTACGCTGGAATCCCTCAAGGCGCGTTGCGGCCCTCTCGGCGAAGAGCTGGAGGCGCAGCGGACTGCGCACGGTCGATGTGTCGTCGATCGCGATACGACGAACGGGCACTGGCGGAAGGTCAGCGGGCGATCGAGGGGCGGGAGGGAGACGTCGAAGCCGCCCGCAGCGAGATGTTCGCGGTAGTGAATGCGGCGACTGCACTGCAGAACGTCATCGACAACGCTGCGTCGGCCCACCTTCGAATTGTCGAATCCCTGTCGAAAACCGATGCGGAAGCGGCCGACCTCGAGGCGGAGTCCGACCGGATCGGCCGGGAGCGGGCGACGGCGGAAGCGGATCGCGGTCAGAGGCGGGAGAGGTTGGCGTCCGTGCATGCCGCGCGGGCCGAGCGGACGGCGGAGCTCGCATCCGCCCGCGTCGCGATCGAATCCCGTACGAGCGATTTGCGGGCTCGCGAGCAGCAGGTGGCGGTGGCGCGCGCGCGCGTCGAGTCGCTCGAGGAGATCGAGGCCGGGCGCACCGCGTACGGCGAAGCCGCGCGCAAGATCCTCGCCGCCGGCAGTGAGGTTGCCCACCATGGATCGGTGGCCGACCATCTCGAGGTGGAGCGGGCCGACGAAACGGCGGTCGAGTCCTGTCTGGCGGACGTTCTGCAGGACGTGGTCGTGCCGTCGCGCAGGGACGCGCTCGCCGGTGCGGCACTGGCCGCCTCGCGCGACATGGGGCGTTGCGGCTTTCTCGTCACCGACGACGCGCCGGCGACGAACGCCGCCGACCCTCCGCATCCCGGACTGCGGGGACTGACGGACGTCGTGCGGGTGACCGGCGCCGGCGAGGCTGCGGTGCGGAGGTTGCTGCAGCAGCGGTGGGTCGCGCCGTCCATCGAAGTGGCGGCAGCCGCGGCAGGCGCGACGGAGGACCCGATCGCGACGCCGGAGGGCGTCGTCCTGCGGGGAGCGGGCCGTCTCGCCGGTGGCGGACGCCGGGGCGCTTCGGGATTGCTCGGTCCGAAGCGGGAGATCAAGGAGTTGCGCGAACGGATCGGCTGCGAGGCTGAAGCGGTCGAGAGGCTCGGCGGCGAGATCGAGGCGCACGAGGCCGGCGCGGTGCGCATCGAACAGGCGCTCGCCGCGCTGCAGGACGACGAGCACAGGCTGGAGAAGCAGCTCGTCGGCCTCGACATGCAGTTGACGCGGCTCGACGACGAGCGGACGCGGGTTGCAGACAGGCAACGCCTCGTCGAGAACGAACGCGGGCAGTTGACGGAGGAGCGAGGCGCCCTCGAGGCGCGGGAGGCGGAGGCGCGCGAGGCGATAGAACGGCTGGGGGCGGAGCAGAGATCGGCCGACGAGCGTTTCATGGAGGCCGAGCGCCGCCTGCACGACGCCCGTGAGGCGGTCGAGTCCCTGGGGCAGGACGCAGCCGGTTCCAGAGCGCGGCATGCGACCATGTCCGAGCGCTCCGCGGCGCTTGCATCCGACGTGCGGCGGCTTGCTGACCAGGCCAACGAGTTGCGCGAGAGGATTGCGCGGTGCGAAGCCGACAACGAGCGCGCCGGCGCCGACAGATGCCGCATTCTGGAGGACGTGGCCCGCTCCGAACGGAGGCTCGATGCCGATGTCGAGAAGTTCGATGCGCTCCGGCGGGAGATCGTGCAGGCCGACGGGCAGGTTGCGGAGTTGCGGCAGCAGATCGCAGCCCACGAAGAGCAGGTCCGCGTTGCCCGGCAGGCGCTCGAGAGCGCCCGCGCCGAGGTTGGCAGGCAGGAGGTGTCTCTGGCCACCGCCGACGCCGATCTGGCGCACCTGACCGAGTCGTGCACGGCGTCGTTGCAGGCCAATCTGCAGGACGTCCGGCGGGAGGTGGACGCACTCGAAGCGGATGGCCCGCTCGAGCCCGACCGGGCGCTCCTCGGCGCGCGGGCGTCTGCAGCCGATGCATCCGGCGATGATCCGCCCGTCGCGACGGCGGCCGAGGCGCAAGAGCACTTGGCCGATGATGCCATCGGTGCAGACGACGTGAGCGGAGCGGCCGGCGGCGGAGAGCCGGCCGAGGCACGACCAGTCGACGCGGATGCGATGGTCGACCTCCTGCGCGCGAAGGTCGAACGGCTCGGAGCAGTCAACATGATGGCCATCGACCAGTTCGACGAGTTGGAGGAGCGGCACGCGTTCCTCACCGCTCAGCGGAAGGACCTGCTCGATTCGATTGCGACGACGGGAGATGCCATCAAGCGGATCGATGCAACGACCCGCACGCGTTTTCGGGAGGCGTTCACGGCCGTCAACGAGCATTTTCAGTTGACGTTCGAGACGCTGTTCGGAGGTGGGCACGCCGAGCTGGTGCTGCTCGACGAATCGGACGTGCTGGAGAGCGGCATCGACATCGCCGCGCAACCGCCGGGGAAGCGGCTCCAGAGCATTCAATTGCTCTCCGGCGGCGAGAAGGCGCTGACGGCGATGGCGTTGATGTTCGCCATCTTCAAGTATCGGCCGAGTCCCTTCTGTCTTCTGGACGAGATCGACGCGCCGCTGGACGACGCCAACATCGGGCGTTTCGTGGACATGCTGCGAGGACTTCAGGATCGGACGCAGTTCGTCCTGGTCACGCACAACCGCAAGACGATGGAGATCGCGGACCGCCTCTACGGCATCACGATGGAGGAGCCCGGCGTGTCCAAGCTGATCTCCGTCAACATGGCGCAGTAGTCGGGTGAACGAAGGCAAGGCGGCTCGCTTCCACCGGCTGAGGCGCCGGAGCCGGCGCCTCGCGTTCGTCGCGAGGGCCGGTGTCCTCCTCGCAGTCGTCGCTTGGGGATACCCGGCGGACTTCGTCGACTCCGTCCTGCCCGTCGCCGTGCTGCCCGACGCGGTTCGGGTTGTGTTGGGAGCCGGTCTGTTCGCGGCCGCGCTCTTCCTCGCCGGCGAGTTGCTGGCGCTGCCCTTCGTATTCCACGCGGACTTCCTGCTGGAACGGCGGTTCGGCCTCTCGCGGGAATCGCTCGGCGGTTGGCTGCTCGGGCAGGGGCAGGCGACCGTGATGCGGTTGGTCGGGTGGGCCGCCGGTGCGGTAGCGGTCTATGCGGCCATCGGGATCTGGCCCGGCACGTGGTGGAAGCTGGCAGGAGCGGGCTGGCTGGTGGCGGGGGTGGCGCAGGCGAGCCTCGCCTCGGCCATGCTGGCGCGGCGCACGCGGCCGCTGGAGCGACCAGCGCTACGGGCTCGACTCGAGGCGCTGACGCGGCGGGTCGGAGCTCCGAACATCGCCATTCACGAATGGCGCGTCGGGCCGACGAGCGATGCCGCGAACGCGGCGGTCGTCGGTGTCGGCCCCTCCCAGCGCATCCTGGTCTCGGACACGTTGCTCGAAGACTACAGCGACGAGGAGATCGAGGTGATCATCGCGCACGAGATCGGCCACCACGTGCACTGGGACATGTGGCAGACGATCATCTGCGCCGCCGCGGTGGCGCTGGCGGCGTTCTGGACCGCCGATACGGTGCTGAACGCGGCACCGCTGTCGCTGCTCGGCGTCGAGGGCCTGTGGGACGTCGGCAGCGTACCGCTGCTGGCGCTCGTATACGGGGCGGTCACGATCGCCGCGGCCCCGATCGTCAACCTGCTGTCACGCTGGCACGAGCGCAGAGCCGACCGCTACGCGCTGCGCGTGACCGGCAATCTCGAGGCGTTCGTATCCGGACTCCGCAGGGTCAGCGCGCAGTATCTGGCCGAGGAGCGCCCCCCGCGGCTCGTCGAGTGGTTCTTCCATTCGCACCCCTCGCTGGCCGCCCGCATGGCGGGAGCCCGCGCCGCGGCCTCCAAGAGTTAGGAGCCAGGGGTTCTGCGCTGGCGTTACCTTGGGGTCGCGACGCGACGAATAGGCCGCGTTGGGAGTTTGCCGGCGCGAACTCCTGGCGGGCATGGTTATCGACGCGCGGGCTCGCGGTTGCCGCGCTGTCGCGGGGGACGAGACGATCCGCCGCCCGGTGCTCCGCCGCGGCGGTCCGGGCGGTGAGACTGGCCGTCGCTCTTGTCGCCGTTGTCGGACGATCCGCCCGGCAGCAGGGCCTTGCGACTCAACCGGACCTTGCCGGAGGGGTCGACGTTGATGACCTTCACCAGCACCTGGTCGCCTTCGGTCAGCTCGTTGCGCACCTCGTTCACGCGGTAGTGTGCGATCTCGGAGACGTGGAGGAGTCCGTCGATGCCGGGCAGAATCTCCACGAACGCCCCGAAGTCGGTGATGCGCTGCACCTTGCCGAGGTAGGTCTTGTTCAGCTCGGGGCTCGCCGTCAGCTCTTCGATGATGGCGATGGCCTTCTGCGCCGAGTCTTCGTCCGTCGATGCCACGTTGACCCGGCCGTCGTCCTCGACGTCGATCTTGACGCCGGTGCGGTCGATGATGCTGCGGATGGTCTTTCCGCCCGGTCCGATCACGTCGCGAATCTTGTCGACCGGAATCTGAATCGTCACGATGCGCGGGGCGTGCGTGGAGATGGATTCGCGCGGCGTCGAGATCGTGACGCCCATCTTCTCCAGAATGTGGAGTCTGCCGGCCCGCGCCTGGTCGAGTGCTTCGCGCATGATCTCCGTCGTAATCCCGGAGACCTTGATGTCCATCTGCAGCGCGGTGATGCCCTCGCTGGTACCGGCGACCTTGAAATCCATGTCGCCGTAGTGGTCCTCGGCGCCCGCGATGTCGGAGAGAATGGCGTGCCGGCCGTTCGCCTCGTCGAGGATCAGTCCCATCGCGATTCCGGCCACGGGACGCTTCATGGGCACGCCGGCGTCCATCAACGCGAGGGCGCCGCCGCAGACGCTGGCCATGGACGACGAGCCGTTGGATTCGAGAATGTCCGAGACGACGCGTAGTGTGTAGGGGAACTCTTCCTCACTCGGAATCATCGGCGCCAGGCTGCGCTCCGCGAGGTGGCCGTGTCCGATCTCCCGCCGCCCCGGCCCGCGCAGGAACTTCACCTCGCCGACCGAGAAGGGCGGGAAGTTGTAGTGCAGCATGAAGCGCTTGTAGGTCTCCCCGTCGACCAGCTCGATCTTCTGCTGGTCGTCGGCCGTGCCGAGAGTAGCCGAGACGAGCGCCTGGGTCTCCCCGCGCGTGAACACCGCAGACCCGTGGGCGCGGGGCAGCACGCCGACGTCCGAGGAGATGTCGCGTACCCGATCGAACGCCCGACCATCGAGACGGCGGCCCGCATCGAGGACCTCGTCGCGCAGGACCTTCTCCTTCAACTCCTTGAACACCGCCTTGGCGTCCGCGCGGCGCTCCGGATCGTCGTCGGGTATCGACGCGAGCAGGTCGTCGAGCGCACGATCTACCTGAGCATAGCTCTCGAGCTTGTCCTTGACGCGCATCGCGTCGGCGAGCGGTGCGAGTGCCTGGGCCTCGATCTCCTGGCGGACGTCCGCCGCCACCTCTCTGGCGACGACGGCTGTCTTCGGCTTTCCGACGGCCGCGGCCATGGCCTCGATAGCGTCGATGATGTCCCGGATGGCCGCATGGCCCGCCTCGAGAGCGCCGAGCATGACGTCCTCGGGCACCTCCCGGGCTCCCGCTTCGACCATCACTATCGCGGCGCGGCTGCCGGCAACGATGAGATCGAGGTCGCTCTGCTTGCGTTCCGGGTACGTCGGATTGATCACGAACGCCCCGTCGAGCACGCCGACACGGACCGCGGCGATGGGGTGTGCGACGGGAATTGACGATATGGCGAGGGCGGCCGACGCGCCGGTCAGGGCGAGCACGTCGGAATCGTTCTCGGGATCGGCGGACAGGAGCAGCGCGATTATCTGTGTCTCCCGCGTCCATCCGCCAGGAAACAACGGCCGAAAGGGCCGGTCGATGAGCCGGCTCGTCAGAACTTCCTTCTCGGTCGGCTTGCCTTCCCGCTTGAAGAAGCCGCCGGGGATCCGGCCCGAGGCGTAGGCGTACTCCCGGTAGTCGACCGTGAGCGGCAGGAAGTCGATGCCCTCACGCGCTGTCGCAGCGGCGCAGGCCGTGACGATGACGAACGTGTCGCCGTAGCGCACGGTGACGGCGCCGTCCGCCTGTTTGGCCAGCTTGCCGGTCTCGATCGTGAGGGTGGATCGGCCGACTTCAACCTGGGCCGTGTGCATGGGGATGGGCTCCAGTTCTCGGGACGACTCATGGTCCCGGCGCGTTGCGCGGAGAGGCGGGCAGCGGTCTCGTCGGGACCGGTCGTTGTCTCGCGCCTACTTGCGGATGCCGAGCCTCTTGATCAGGTCCGCGTATCGCTCGGTATCCTTGCCTTTGAGGTAGTCGAGGAGGCGACGACGCCGACCGACGAGTTGCAGCAGGCCACGACGTGAGTGGTGATCCTTGGCGTGGGTCTTGAAGTGCTCCGTCAGATAGGTGATGCGTTCGCTGAGAATCGCGATCTGTACCTGCGGGGAGCCGGTATCGCTGTCGTGCAGCCGATACGAGCCAATCAATTCAGACTTCCGCTCCTTGGCCAGCGCCACGTGCAACTACCTCTCTACTCTTGCTTTACTCGACCCTATGTTCAACACATGATCCTACACTAGAACGATTGTCGGGTGCAAAAGCCGCGCGGCGTCCGCTTTCGCGATGGCGATCAGCAGACCCTCGCCGTCGTAGAGCTTCGCCGTCGCCGCTCCGGAGGAGACCGCGCTCGAGGCCCAGTCCGCGCTCGACGAGACGACGTCGGCAACGGTCAGGTCGTTGCCGTGCCGCGCCCGCCGTGCTCCGTGCTCGGTCAGCACCAGTCGCGGGAGTTCCGGCAACAGCTCGGCGAGCGGCACCATCCGGTCCGCGACGGCGGGACCTCGGGAGTCGATCTCCTCGATCGAGACCGCGCCGCGCAGGTCGAACGCCCCGTTGCGGTGCCGCCGCAGCGTTTCCAGGCAGCCTCCGCAACCGAGCGCCGCGCCGAGGTCGTGCGCGAACGCGCGCATGTAGAAGCCCGGGTCGCACGTGACGCGGCACCGCACCCGCGTGCCGTCGACCGCCAGCACGGCGGCGGAATGCACGGTCACCTCGACCGGGTCGGGCGCGACTGGCTGGTTCCTCCGGGCAAGCTTGTAGGCCCGGACGCCGCGGATCTTCTTGGCCGAGAACGGAGGGGGGCGCTGCGGCCGGGTACCCACGAAAGCCGCCATCGCCCGTTCGATGGCCGCCGGGTTCGGGGCGTTCACGAGGCCGGTGCCCATCCTGTCCCGCGCGTCCGCGGTGATCGTGCCGGTGGCGTCGTAGGTGTCGGTCGAGATGCCGAGCAGGATGCATCCCTCGTAGGTCTTGCGTCCCGCCGAGAGGAGAGACGCAAGGCGCGTCGCCCTTCCTACGACGAGTGGCAGCACGCCGGTGGCCAGCGGATCCAGCGTGCCGATGTGACCGACCCGTTTGACCCCGATTGACCGGCGGGCGTGTGCCACGACGTCGTGCGACGTCAGGCCGGAGGGTTTGTCGACGACCAGAACCCCATCCATCTCAGAATCCGGGTGCGGCCGCAACGTGCGTCCCGGATTCCGTGACGGCCGCTACGGTGCGCGCCAGCAGCCGCGCCTCGACGTCCGGCCCGGGTACGTCCAGGGTGCATCCGGCGGCATTGCGATGACCGCCGCCGCCGAACGCCGCGGCAACCGCACGAACGTCGACGAGCCCCTTCGATCGCAGGCTGACCCGGGTGGCTCCGTCGAGCGTCCGGAGCATGATCACGGCTTCGACGTCGCGGGCGGCCAGGGGCAGGTTGATGACGCCCTCCATATCGTCGGGCGGGCAGCCGGTCTCGCGAAGCAGCGCCTCGTCGATGCGCAGGACGGCCACGCGGCCGTCCGCCTCGAGGCGCATCTCGTTCAGCAACCGGCCCGTCAGACGGAGCTTGCCGAGCGAGCTGTTCTGGTAGATCGCGGCCGCCAGGGCCGCGACGTCGACGCCGCAGGCGGCCACGTCCCGGCAGGTCTCGAACGTGCGGGCGGTGATGTTGGCATGCCGGAACGAGCCCGTGTCCGTCAGGATGCCGGCGTACAGCGCGGCCCCGATGGCCGGCGTCAACGCGACGTCCAACGCGGCGATCAGGTCATGGACCATTTCCGCGCAAGCCGCGGCGGTCGGGTCGAACCAGTTGAGCGCGCCGTACATCGCGTTGCCGGCGTGGTGATCGATGTTGACGACGGGCTGGCGGTCCAGCCCGGCGACCTCCGTGCGCTCCAGGGTTCCGCACTCCAGCACGACCGCGGCGTCGAAGCGTCCGTCCACGGCCGCGGCCACCTCGATCCCGTCCGCACCCGGGAGCGTTCGCAGGTAGGCGGGCGGTGCGTCATGGTTGACGATCCGGGCGGTCTTGCCGAGGGCGCGCAGCGCATGGGCCAGCGCCAACTGCGAGCCGATGGAATCGCCGTCCGGCCGGACGTGCGAGGCGAGCACGAAGCGCTCGCCGTCCAGCAGCGCGGTCGTGATGCGCGCAAGCGGGTCAGACGTCATCTCTGTCTTCCGGTTCGATGGCCGGGTCGTCGCCGGCGTTACCGCCGGCTTCCCGGCGCTCCCGCGCGATGTCGTCGAAGAGTCGTGCGATGCGGTCCTGCCGCTCGGTGGAATCGTCGTACAGGAACCTGATCTCCGGCACTTGCCGGAGCTGCAGGCGCTGTCCGATTTCGCGGCGCAGGTACGCCCGCACCCGGCGCAGGCCGCGGGCTGCGGTCCGCCGGTCGCTGCTGGTGAGCAGCGTGTAGTAGACGCGGGCGAGCTGGAGGTCCGCCGTCATTCTGACGTCGGTGATCGTCACGCCGAGCACGCCGGGATCGCGGACGTTGCGTGCCAGCAGCGTCGAGAGCTCCGTTCGGACGCGTTCCGCGACGCGCCGGGTGCGCGTGCCCTGGGTCATGTGGTGTCCGGCGGTGTGCGTCAGCTCAGCCACTGCAGGTCGGTCGCCAGAACGAGGCCGGGATCGCGCCGTTCGATCTCCGTGAGGACGCCCTCGAGGACGCGATCCACGTGGTCTCGGTGCGACGCCACCGCCGCGACGCCGAGACGGGCGCGCTGGTGGGTTTCCAGGTGGTCGATCTCCGCCACCGAGACGTTGAGCTTCCGGACCCGATCCTTGACGCTCGCGAGGATGCGACGCTTGTCCTTCAGCGAGCGCGCACCGGGAATGTGGAGATCGACGGTCAGCAACCCGACGGCAGGCATCGGTCCGGCGGCGACCGGCGGAGTCGCCCCTCGTCAGACGGTAGCGACGACCTTCTCCATGGTGAACGACTCGACGACGTCGCCGATCTTCAGGTCGGCGAACCGCTCGAACGCCAGACCGCACTCCATTCCGCCCCGCACCTCGTTGACGTCGTCCTTGAAGCGCCGCAGGGATCCGATGCGTCCCTCGTGGACCACCACGCCGTCCCTCACAATCCGGGCCTGTGCGTCGCCGGCGCGCGTGATGATCCCCTCGGTGACCATGCAGCCGGCCGCGGTGCCGAACTTCGGAATCTTGAACGTCTGCCGAATCTCGGCGGAGCCCAGCTTGACCTCCTTCGTGGTCGGGTCGAGCAGTCCGGCCAGAGCCTTCTTGAGCTCGTCGGTCACGTCGTAGATCACCGAATGGAGGCGGATGTCGACGCCCTCGCGTTCGGCGACGCCGGTGGCGTTGCGATCGGGGCGCACGTTGAACCCGACGACGATCGCGTTCGAGGTCGAGGCGAGCAGCACGTCCCATTCGCTGATGGCGCCGACGCCGGTATGGATGATGCGCGTCTTGACGCGCTCGTCGCCCAGCTTGCCGAGCGAGTCGGCCAACACTTCCGCGGAGCCCTGCACGTCCGCCTTGATGATGATCGGCAGCTCCTTGGCCTCGCCCTCCGTCAACTGCTGCTGGAGAGACTCGAGCGTCAGCCGCTGGCCGCGGCCGCCGAGGGCCTTCTCCTTGGCCTGGTTCTGCCGCAGCACCGCGATCTGGCGCGCCTTGGCGGCGTCCGTCACCGCCTGAAAGGCGTCGCCGGGCTGCGGCAGCCCGGTCAGGCCGAGTACCTCCACCGGGCTGGACGGACCCACCTCGTCGGTCTTCTGCAACCGGTCGTCCAGCAGCGCGCGCACGCGCCCGACCACCACCCCGGCAATGAAGTTGTCGCCGACGCGCAGCGTGCCGTCCTGCACCAGGATCGTGGCGACCGGACCGCGGCCGCGGTCCACCTTGGCCTCGAGAACGGTGCCGGTCGCGGCCCGTTTCGGGTTCGCCTTCTGCTCCTCGAGCTCGGTTACCAGCAGGATCATCTCCAGGAGCCCGTCGAGGTTGTCCCGCTTCTTCGCGGAGAGCGGCACGGTCACCGTCGACCCGCCCCAATCCTCGGGGGTGAGCCCGCGCTCCGCCAACTCCTTCTTGACGCGGTCCAGGTTGGCGTCGGCCTTGTCGATCTTGTTGATGGCGACGATGATGGGAACCTTGGCCGCCTGTGCGTGGTCGATTGCTTCCTGCGTCTGCGGCATCACGCCGTCGTCGGCGGCCACGACCAGGATGACCACGTCGGTCACCTGGGCGCCGCGCGCACGCATCAGGGTGAACGCCTCGTGCCCCGGTGTGTCGAGGAAGACGATCCGGCGGCCGTTCACCTCCACGGCGTACGCGCCGATGTGCTGCGTGATGCCGCCGGCCTCGCCCTCGGCGACCTTCGTCTCGCGGATGGCGTCGAGCAGCGTCGTCTTCCCGTGGTCGACGTGTCCCATGACCGTGACGACCGGGGCACGGACGATCAGATCGTCGGGCCTGGTCTCCTCGGCCTCGATGACCACCATCTCTTCCTCGAACGTGCGCATCTTCACGTCCGCCCCGAACTCCCGGGCGATGGTCGTCGCCGTCTCGGAGTCGAGCGTGGTGTTGATGGTCATCATCACACGCCGTTCGATCAGCTTCTTCAGGACGTCCTTCGGCTTGACCTCGAGGCGCTCCGCAAGATCCTTGACGGTCATGCCCTCGGCCAGCGTGATGGTTCGTGTCACCGGGGGCGGCGGCGCCGGCGTGGCCGGTGTCTGTGTACGCGTTCGCCGGTACTGCGCACGGCGTCCGCCCGGCCTGTGGTGGGGCCTTGGAGGTGGACGGTAGCCGACCGCCGGGCGCGGCGGCAGCGGCCGCGGCGCCGCCGGCGGGCGCACGGGCTGAGACGGCAGCGGCCGCGGTCCTCCGAGCGGTGGTCTCGCGGCCGGGCCGGTCACTCCTGTGGCGACCTGCGGCGTGACCGGCCGCACGGGCGGTCTCGGAGCCACCGGCGGCGTCGCGCGTGGCTTCACCGGCTTGGGTTCCTCGATGCGCAGGCGCAGTCGTGGCGGCACGACCCGCCCCGTCGGTCGCAATGCGAGTCCCGATCCGGGACGTCTCGCCGGGCTCGGGACGGTGGGCTGCGCGGGTGCAGCCGCCCGTGGAGGCGCCGGCGGGGACGTTGCGGCAGGAGCCGGCGGCGTGGGAGGTGCAATCTTCGGGGCCGCAAGGGGCTTCGCTTCGGCGGCGGCTCGGGTCGTTTCCTCGGTCTGCTGTAGCGGCATGCCTTCCACTTCGATACGGGGCGGCTCGACCCTTGCCCGCGGAGTTTCTTCGATCGGTGCGGGGGCCGGGTCGACACTTGTGCGCGGGGTCTCCTCGACCCTCGTGTGCGCGGTTTCCTCGACCCTCGCGCGGGGAGTCTCCTCGACCCTGATGCGCGGAGATTCCTCGATTCTGATGCGCGGGGGCTCCTCCAACTTCTCGCGGGGCGGCGCGCTCTCCACGTGCGGAGTGCCCTCGGCCGCCTGCGGGGTCGCTTCGGCTCTTGCGGGAGGCGCTCCGGTCTCTGTGCGAGCCGCTTCCGCCAGCGGAGCGGGCGTCGGTTCGGTGGCTTCACCGGCTGGGGCGGGGGGCTCCTCCACGCGAATACGGGGCGCCTCGACCCGGAGCCGGGGTGCGCCCTCGACCCGCAGCCGAGGCGTCGCGGGGAGCGTCCGCGGTGGGGCCGGAAGCGGAGGCGAGGTCGGTTCCGTAGAGGCAGCGGCTGCTGCAGACACGCCGGCGCCGGGTGCACCGGCGCTCTCGACCGCCGCCGCCGGCGGCGAGGCGGTGCCCGCCGGCACGTTCTCCGGCCCGGCGGCCTCCGGCTCGGCGGTACCGGCCGCCGTGGCCTCGGCTGCCGCTCTCGCGGCCTTGGCGGACTTCACCAGCCGCGGCGGCCCCAGCTTGGGCGCGGTCGGCGCGGCGGCTTCCGGCGCGGCCCCGCCTCGCCCCCCGCGCTTGGAGGCGGTCCGCTGCGAGAAGAGCGAACCGGCCGGCAGGGTGACGTTGCGTTTGCGTGCAATCCGTTCGGCGAACTGCCGGGCCACGATCTCCTCGACGGTACTCGACGCGCTCTTGGCCTCGATCCCGTGCTGCGTACGCAGCAACTGGACGACTTCCTGACTCGGAATCCCGAGAACCTCGGCGATCTTGTAGATGCGAATTGTGCCCACGGGCGCTCTCACTCCGCTGTCGGTGTCTCGCCGGGCGTGTCCGCCGGCGCTTCGGGCGTCGTCCCCGCCGGATCGACCGTCGACAAATCACCGGTCTCGTCCGGTGCCCGGACGGCTCTTGCGGCAGCGTCGACCTGTTCCCGAACGGCGGCCTGCAGATCCGTGGCCGTTACCTCGTCCACGCCCGCCACCTCGGCCAACTCGGACGTTGCGACTTCCAGCAGGCGGTCGGCCGTTTCCAGCCCCGCCTTGCTCAGCCGCAGGAGCTGCTCAGCGTCGAGTCCGGGCAGTGTGAGGGTGCCGGCTTCCTCGCCCTCCTCGAGCTCGTCGAACCGGGCTTCGACCTCACGCCGCTTCTCTTCCTCGCTCTTGATGTCGATCTTCCAGCCGGTCAGCTTGGCCGCCAGGCGGACGTTCTGGCCCTTCTTGCCGATCGCGAGCGAAAGCTGGCCATCTTCCACGACCACTTCGACGATCGGTTCCTCGCTGTCGACCACGGTCACCCGTTGCACCCTCGCCGGGCTGATGGCGTTGGTGACGAAGACGACG
Source organism: Acidobacteriota bacterium (assembly GCA_021296515.1). Lineage (GTDB taxonomy): Bacteria > Acidobacteriota > Vicinamibacteria > Vicinamibacterales > UBA8438 > WTFV01. The sequence continues at coordinate 58,046 of JAGWAH010000012.1, forward strand.
GGATCGTCCGACCATTCGACGATGTCGATCTTCTCGCCGCGCAATTCCCGGATGATCGCCTGCACCCGCGTGCCCTTCATTCCCACGCAGGCGCCGACCGGATCGACGTCGCGCTCGCGCGAATGGACGGCGACCTTGGCCCTGTCGCCGGCCTCGCGGACCGCTCCGCGGATGGTGACGGTCCCGTCGTAGATCTCGGGCACCTCCTGCTCGAACATCTTGACGAGCAGCGTGGGGTCGGTCCGCGACAGGATGATCTGGGGTCCCTTGGTGTTCTTGTTGACCTCGCGAATGACCGCTCGGATGCGGTCGCCGGTCGTGTAGTTCTCGGCGCGCGACTGCTCCCGCCGCGGAAGCAGCGCCTCCACGCGCTCGGCGTCGACGACGATGTCGCCGTTCTCGAACCGCTTGACCGTGCCGTTGACGACCTCGTTGACGCGGTCGCTGTAGAGGGCGTAGACGTTGTCGCGTTCCGCCTCGCGCACCTTCTGGAAGATCACCTGCTTCGCGGTCTGCGCGGCGATACGCCCGAGCACCCCCTTGATCTGCTTGGGAAACTCGATCTCCATGTCGACTTCCGCCTCGTCGCCGTACAGCTCCTGCGCCTCGGCGAGCGAGATTTCCGTCAGCGGATCGGTGACCTCGTCGACGATCTGGCGCACCGAGAACAGCTCCACCTCACCCGTCGCATGATCGAACTTCGTCCGCAGGTTTTCGGTCGACTTGTAGTGCTTGCGCGAGGCGGTCAGCACCGCGTCCTCGATGGCCGTGACGACGACATCGGGCTCGATGCCCTTCTCCTTGGCCAGCGCGTCGATCATCTGTTGCACCGGATTGCTCATGACCTGTTCTCGCGCGCCGGCTCCTGCCCGCGCGACGACTTCACAACTCCACTTCCAGTCGAGCCCGCGTCACAAGCGTCCACGGAATGCGGTGGACGCGCCGTCCTGCGGTCACGACTACGAGTCCCGCCTGCTCCGGCGGTCCGCCGCTTTCCGGCTCGACCCCGGCGATCCGCCCGCAGATGAAGCGTTGTCCGTCGACGGCTTCCGACGTCACGAACCGGGCGAGCCGACCTCGAAAGCGCCGGCAGTCGTCCACGTGCCGCAACGGGCGGTCGAGGCCCGGCGAGGACACTTCCAGGGTGTACGGATGCTCGAAGTCGAACTCGGCGTCGAGCACCACGCTCAGGTCCGTGCTCACCCGCGCGCAATCGTCGAGGGTAACCGCTTCGGCCGCAGCGTCGCCAGCCTCGCCGGCCGCGCCCGGCGGCCGGTCGATGACGATTCGCAACAGCCAACCCACCGACTCGCGCTGAAGCTGGACGTCGAAGACGTCGAGCCCGAAGTCGCGGGCGACCCGCTCCGCGATGGACCAGACCTGCGCAACCCGGCCTTCACCGGGCTTCACCCTGTCTCTACCCCGCCTTCGCCCCGCAACTGCGCCCTGAAACACAAAGAAGTGGGCGAAACGCCCACTTCTGCAGCACTTCGTCTCTCGTAGCCGACAGAGTATATCACGGAAGCCGACCGTTACGGCGTCAGGCGATACAGCATGCGAGGGTACGGGATGGTCTCGCGAATGTGCTCCAGCCCGCACAGCCACGCGACGACACGCTCGACGCCCATGCCGAAGCCCGCATGCGGCACGCTCCCGTACCGCCGCAGGTCCAGGTACCACTCGAATGCTTCCTGCGGCAGCTCGTGCTCGCGAATCCGTTCGAGCAGCAGCGCGTAGTCGTCCAGACGCTCCCCGCCGCCGACGATCTCTCCGTAGCCCTCCGGGGCGAGCACGTCGACCGAAAGCGACAGCTCCGGCCGCTCGGCGTCCGGCTTCATGTAGAAGGCCTTGATCGCGGCGGGAAAGCGCTGCACGGCGACCGGACGGTCGAAGTGTCCGGCCAGAGCCGTCTCGTCGGGGCCGCCGAAGTCCCCGCCCCACTCGAACGGAAGGCCGCGGGCCTTGAGTATGTCGACCGCCTCGTCGTAGGCGATGCGGGGGAACGGAGAGCGCACCCGCTCTAGCGCCGCCGTGTCCCGTTCGAGCACCTCCAGCTCGCGGGCCCGTCGCTCGAGCACCCGCTCGACGATGGAGACGACGAGCGCTTCCGCCAAGTCCGTGGCGTCGTCGAGTGTGGCGTAGGCCATTTCCGGCTCGACCATCCAGAACTCGGTCAGATGGCGCCGCGTCTTCGACTTCTCGGCGCGAAACGTGGGCCCGAAGCAGTAGACCCGTCCCAGCGCCATCGCGTTGGCCTCGTTGTAGAGTTGCCCGCTCTGCGTGAGATAGGCGGTCGCGTGGTCGAAGTACGGGACGGCGAACAGCGTCGTGGTTCCCTCGCAGGCGGCCGGGGTGAAGATGGGCGTGTCCGCCAGGATGAAGCCGCGGCCGTTGAGGAAGTCGCGGATGCCGTCGACGACCTCGTGCCGCACGCGCAGGATCGCCGCCTGCCGCCGGCTGCGGATCCACAGGTGACGCCGATCGAGGAGATAGTCGACGCCGTGCTCCTTGGGGGTGATCGGGTAGTCGTGCGACTCGCCGACCACGGCGAGAGTCGACACGTCGATCTCGTAGCCGCCAGGGGCGCGTGCGTCCTTCCGGACGGTCCCTTCGACGACCAGCGACGTCTCCTGGCCGAGATGGTCGGCCCGCGTGAACGATTCCTCGCCGACCGCGGCCTTCGACACCACGGCCTGAATGAATCCGCTGCCGTCGCGCAGAGTGAGGAAGTGGATCTTTCCGCTCGAGCGTCGCCGGTGCAGCCAACCGCGGACGGCGACTTCCCGGCCCACATGGCCGGCGATCGCCTCGATGGTCGTGGTCGTCGCTCCCATCCTGACGTAGCGTACTACGAGGGGGCCTCCGCCAGCACGGGGGCCAGGAGGTCGCCGAGACGGCGTCGATCGGGGTCCTGCCGGATGGCCTCGCGCGCGTAACCCAACGTGCGGGGTACCGCGTCGCGGTAGCGCGGGTTCCCGCGGACGGCGATCTGGAATCCGAACGTCCCCAGCGCCTTGAGGGCTCGCTGCACCGTCGTCCGGGCGAAGCGTTGCCGCAGTCGCGCGCCGGCCCGTACGCCCGCGACGTTCTCGTAGTGGGTGATCAACCGGTCGACCTCGTCTACGTCCAGCGCCACGTAGGCGTCCCGGAGCAGCGACACCAGATCGTAGGTGTCCGGGCCCATGCGCGCGTCCTGGAAGTCGATGACGTGCAGCCGGCCCTCGTGCACCATCAGGTTGCGGCTGTGGAAGTCGCGGTGGCAGAGCACGCGCGGCTCGTCCGCCATGTCCGAGGCGAGAGCGCGGAACTCTTCGCCCAGGGCGCGCCGCGCCGGCTCCGTGAGGCTGTGGCGCCGGAAGCCGACGACGAAGTGCTCGACGAAGAAGTCGAGCTCCTGCATCAGCTTGACGACGTCGAACGCCAGGTCGAAGGGGCCGGCGTCGGACCCGGCAAGCCGGCGTCCGCCGCTCTGAATCGTTGCGACGATCTCCACCGCTTCCCGGTAGCGCGCGCTCCGCTCGTCGTCCGGCAGCGTGGCGACGGCGTCTTCCAGCATCGTGTCGCCGAGATCCTCGACGACGACGATTCCCAGCGCCGCGTCCGCTCCGTGGATGACCGGCACCCGCACGGGAAGGCGGCGGAACAGCTCGGCGACGCGGATCAGAGGCAGCGTCTCGGGGTCGATCGGACCGTCGTGCACGACGAGGACGCGCGACGGCGCGCCAGGCGGAACGACACGCACGAAACGGCGGTCGGATGCGTCTCCCGCCAGGGGCGCGAGACGGGTCGACGGCGGCAGACCGGAACTGCGCAGCCACGCTCTGGCGCGCGATTCCGGTGTGTCGGCCTGTCGGGACGGGTCCGTCATCGGTCCGTGCCGGGAAGGTCGTCGAGAGGGTAGACGGCTGCGTTGCCTGCCGTGCTTCCGCCTTCCGGGGCCGCCGCCGCGTCGGCGGGCACGCAGATCCGACGATGCAGCACCGTCCCGGCCGGCAGGCTGACTCCGTCGGCGACGATGCAACGGTCGAGCCGGCAGTCGGCTCCGATGCGGACGTGGTCCCAGACCGCCGTGCGTTCGAGCGAGGCCGACGGATGAATCGTCGACCCGGCGCCGACCGGCAGCGCCTCGCATCCCTCGCGCCGGGCGACGGCCAGCGACGCGGCCAGGTAGTCCGCCGGCGTCCCGACGTCCAGGAAGTCGTCCCCGCACCCGTGGGCCCGGATGCTACCGGGCCGCTCGTCGTCCGGGTCGGCCAGAAGCCGGTCGTAGATGCCGCCGATGGTGGCGGCGGGCCGGCCGGCGGGCAGATCCGCAAAGACGGCCGCCTCGACGAGCTGCACACCCACGAAGTGGGCGGCTGCGCCGAGTCCGGCCCGCACGAAGCCGCGCACGCGGCCGTCGCCCGCGACGAGCACGCCGCCGTAGCGGTCCGGGAACGGATGCGGGGCGACGGCGAGGGTGACCGAGGCGCCGGCGGACGCGTGGGTCTCGGCGAGCGCACGAAGCGAAAGGGTCGTCAGGGTGTCGCCGTTGACGACGAAGAAGCGCGAGCCGAGCAGCGGCAGCGCCTGCCGCGGACCGCCGGCGGAACCGAGGATGACCGGCTCCCAGGAGTAGCGCACGCGCACATCGGCAGCCTCTCCGTGGCCCACCAACCGTGTGATCGTCTCCGGCCGGTGGTGCAGGTTGAGGACGACTTCCGCGACGCCCTGGGCCGCCAGCCATTCCAGGATGCGGGTCACGAGCGGGCGCCCGGCGACCGGCACCGCCGGTTTCGCGCGAACGTCGGTCAGCGGACGGAGACGCGTTCCGAGTCCGGCCGCGAGTACGAGGGCGGGAGGCAGCGGGCCGGCCATCGCGTCGGGTGCTACTCGAAGACCATGTCGCTGACCGGACGTCCGTGGGCGGCGCAGTCCGACTCCCACACGCGGCGATAGGACGCCGTGATGTAGTCGGCGGGACCGCGGCCGAGCGCCTGCGCGAGCCGCGTCACGCCCGCCTCGCTGCCCTCGAGCTCGACGAAGACTCCGCACGGCGTCTCGTCGATGGCGACGATCGTGCCGTCCCGCTCGAACTCCTCGCGGTACTTCTGGTAGCGGAACCAGACGTCGAACCCCGCCCGTTCGAGGACCCGGAGCAACACCGCGCCGTCGCCGACATCCGTCTCGACCTCTTCGCGGACCTTCATGACGACGTCGGGTCGCGGCGGTCCCTTGAAGGTGATGGTGGCGACGCTCTCCCCGCCGGCGTCCGGCGCCTCCATGCGCACGCGCAACGTGCACCACTCGGCGCGCAGCCGGCCGGCGCTCGTGTCGAGGAGGCGGTCGTCCTGCAGGCGCCGCGGGCGCAACCGGACCGCCCCGAGCGCGGCCACCGCCTCGCGCGCGGTCGAGGCCGATGCGAACGCCAGCTTGATCTCACGCTCGATGCGATCGCTCATCGACGGTTCCCGCCTGGATTCTAGCCCGACAATCGTCGCC
>JAGWAH010000107.1:0-4237 GCA_021296515.1 Acidobacteriota bacterium
GGCTGAGGCGAGGCCGAGGTTGCGCAGGATCGCGAGCGGCGACCGCGAGCGGTTGAGGCCGTACAGATGCAGGCCGGGCGCCCCGCCGGCCAGCAGGGCCTCGCACTGCCGCGAGGCGAACTCGATGCCGAACTCGGTCACCGCCTCGTCGTCGTCGCCGAGCCGGTCGAGGTCGGCGACGAGCGGGGCCGGCAGCGTCGCGCCGCAGAGCGCGGTGAAGCGCTTGATCTGCTTCGTGCTCAGGATGGGCAGGATGCCGGGTGTAATCGGCACGGTCACGCCGAGCAATCCGGTCAGGTGGTCGACCATCCGGAAGTAGTCGGCGTTGTCGAAGAAGAGCTGCGTGAGGATGAACTCGGCGCCGTGGGCGATCGACGTCCCTTCCCTCCGTGCAGTCGGGATGGCCCTCCGGGAAGCCGGCGCAGCCGACGGCGAACTCGTCGGACCGGGCCTTCAGGATGTCGATGAGCTGGTAGGCGTAGTCGAACCCGCCGGCCGGCCGCACGAAGTCCGGCTCTCCCGGGGGAGGATCGCCGCGCAGGGCCAGGATGTTCTCGATGCCGAGCCCCGCCGCCTCGTCGAGGAAGCCGTTCATCTCCACGCGTGTGAAGCTGACGCAGGTGACGTGCGCCATCGCGGTCAGGCCGTGCTCCCGCTGCATGCGGTCGACGATCGACAGCGTCCGGGCGCGCGTGCCGCCCCCGCCGGCTCCGTAGGTGACCGAGCAGAAGTCGGGGCGCGCCTCGGCCAGGCGCGGCAGCACCCGCCGGAACAGGCTCTCGTCTCCCTGCGGCGTCTTGGGCGGGAAGAACTCGATGGAAACGACGGGCCGGCCGGCGGCGCCCTTCTCGGCGTAGATGTCGGGGATGCGCTTTACGGCATTGGTCTTCAGCCGGTCGGCGCGAGGATGATCGGAGGTCACAGCGGCGTGCTGCGCCCCCGCCGCCGGTAGCCGTCCAGCAGCGCCTCCAGGCGTTTCACCACTTCGGGGAACCGGTCGTGGACGTTGCGCGTCTCGCCGATGTCGGCCTTGAGGTCGTAGAGCTGGATGGGAGGCAGATTGCGCCGGCGCACCTCCTCCTCGCTCAGGTTGCCGTAGCCGCCGGAACTCGGCAGCCGGGTGCCCCGCCCGTCGCGGGTCGGCATGTCCATGCCCAGGTGCCACTTGCCGATGCAGGCGGTCTCGTAACCGTGCCGCTTCAGCAGTGACACCGGCTGCCGGGGCAGCGCCGCGGACGCGGTGGCGGCGCCGACCGTCTTCAGGAAATCTCGTCGCTTCATGGTGACGTGCAGGTGGCTGTGACCGGCCGGCGCTGGTCGCCGGGATGTGCTCCGGCCAAGTATACCGGCGAGGGGACGGCTATCGACGGGGTGACAACCAACCACCCGTTGTGCAGAATGGCCGGATGAACCCGACCAGCGACCCGTCTTCGCGTCCATTCGTGCCGTTCGTGCCCGAGTCGTCCGACCTGCCGGAGTTGACGTTCCGCGCGGTGCTTCTCGGCACGGCGATGGCGATCGTGCTCGGCACCGCCAACGCCTACCTGGGGATGCGGGCCGGCCTGACGGTGGCCGCCACGTTCCCGGCGGCGGTCGTGGCGATGGCGGCGCTGCGCCTGTTCGGGGGGTCGATCCTCGAGGAGAACATGGCGCGGACCACCGCGTCGGTTGGGGAGGCGCTGGTCGCCGGGGCGATCTTCACGATCCCCGCGTTCGTCATCAGCGGGGTCTGGGACGAGTTGCGCTACTGGGAGAGCACCGCCATCATGCTGGTGGGCGGCATCCTCGGCGTCCTCTTCATCATCGTGCTGCGCCGCACCCTGGTGGTCGAGGCGGACCTGCCGTTCCCCGAGAGCGTGGCCGCGGCGGAGTTGGTCAAGGCGGGGCAGGGCGGGCGGCAGACGGGCGCCAGGTTCGTGTTCCAGGCGATGGGGGTCGCCGGGGCCTGGGAGCTGCTCAAGAACAGCAACGGCATCAAGCTGGTGGCCGACTCGTCTCGCTCGGGCAGTCGACCATCGAGATGCTGGGCCGGCAGGTGAACTACGTCGGCGGGTTCCTGTTGCAGTCGCCCGCGGCGTCGCCGGCGCTGCTCGGCGTGGGCTTCATCGTCGGGCCGCAGATTGCCGCCACCCTGTTCGCCGGGGCGGTGCTCGGCTGGCTGTTGCTGGTCCCCCTCGGCCTCTTCCTGAACCCGGAGCTGGCCGCCGGGGTGACCGATTCGGCCGGGTTCATCGAGCTCAGCACCGAGGTGTGGCTGCGGCAGGTCCGGCCGCTCGCCGTCGGGACGATGATCGTCGCGGCGTTCTACACGCTGTACAACCTGCGCACGTCCCTCGTCCAGGGCATCGGGCGCGCCCTGGGCGACATCGGCGCCGCGCAGGAGGAAGGCGCCGGCCGGCAGGACATCGACATCGACTTCCGGAAGACCGGGCTCGGCATCGCGGCGTTGGCGGTGCCCCTGTTCGGCCTCTACTGGTACTTCAGCGAGAGTTTCGGCGGCGCCATCCTGCTGACCGTCATGATGGTCATCCTCGGATTCCTGTTCGCCGCGGTGGCCGGCTACCTGGTCGGCCTGCTCGGCAGCTCGAACAACCCGATCAGCGGCCTGACGCTCAGCACGCTGCTCATCGCCGCCGTCGTCATGGTCGGGATCGGCGTCACCGGATCGAGCGGCATCCTCGGGGTGCTGGCCGTGGCCGGCGTCGTCTGCTGCGCCTGCGGCATCGCCGGCGACATGCTGCAGGACCTGAAGGTGGGCCACATTCTCGGCGGCACGCCCTGGAAGATGCAGATCGGCGAGCTGATCGGCGTGACGGTCGCCGCGATGGTGCTCATCTGGCCGATGATCCTGATGGATCAGGTGTACGAGATCGGCAGTCCGGAGCTGCCGGCGCCGCAGGCCGGCCTGATGGCGCTCATCTCGCAGGGCATCGTCGGCGGGGACATGGCCTGGCCGCTGGTCATCGCCGGGATGGCGCTGGCCGCCGTCCTCATCCTCATCAACGCTCCCTCGCCCATGCTCATCGCGGTCGGCATGTACCTGCCCTTCCCGTCGACGGCAGGCATCTTCCTCGGCGGCCTCGTGAGCTGGTGGCTGTCGCGCTCGCTCGACGAGCAGGAAGCGACCGGCGAGGAACGGACGACCGCGACCAACACCGGGGTGCTCCTCTCGTCCGGCTTCATCGCCGGCGAGGCGCTGATGGCGGTCCTGCTCGCCTTCGTGGTCGGAGCGAGCGAGGCGGTCCCGTGGCTGGTCCTGCCGCAGATCGCCGACAGCGCGCTCGGCGGAGCACTCATCTTCATCCTGCTCTACTACATGCTGGTGAGGATGCCGCTGAACGCGATGCGCGGCGGCGGGAAGTGAGCGGGAGAGCTCGCTCGGCGCCGGATTCCGCGACGGGCTTCCGCGGCACCGGTGCGCCGGGGGTTGCGTCCGGGGCGGGTGCCGGGACCGCGTCCGACGCCGTGGCGTTCGAGCGCGCCGCCGCCTTCTGGAACGCGCGTCCGCGCCGCCGCCTGGACTGGCGCGACCTGGACGGCGGGCGCTGCGTAGTGCTGCGCCCGCGATTCGGCGAGGGCCGCATCGGCCGCTGGCTCGCCTCGCGGCTGGGGAATCCCTGCTACCGTATCCGCCTCGACGACGTCGGATCCTTCATCTGGAAGGCGTGCAACGGCGAGACGCCGCTGACACGGATCGCCGGGCGGTTGCGGGACGAGTTCGGCGAGCGCGTCGAGCCGGCCGAGGAGCGTCTCGCGCGGTTCGTCCAGTCGCTGCTGCGGTCGAGGATGATCGAGATGTGAGATCGGCTCGGCACAAGCCGGTCGCTACGGATCTCGTCCAACGTGTCGAGCAGTTCGGATCATCGCGCGGTATCGCACGACCGGGCCACAAGGGCCAGCACCTGGTCCGGGTGGTCGGTGAACACGGCGTCGACGCCGGCCTCCATCAGCGCCGCCACCTCGCCGGCGAGGGAGTCGAACGCGGCGTCGAGCCGGTCGGCCCGCAGGGTGTAGGCGTGCACCTCCAGGCCGCGGTCGTGGGCCTGCCCGACGACGGCGGAATCCTGGAACACGAGCTCCTTGGGCACGCCGATGCCGATCGCGTAGGTAGCGATGCGGTTCAGGCCGGCGGGCGTGAGCTGGTCCGGCCGGGCGATGAGCTGCACGCGCGGCAGCTCCGTATCGAGCGCCGCGAGGGCCTCGGCGTCGAATGACTGAACCCGGATCGGCCATTCGT
>JAGWAH010000107.1:4453-5593 GCA_021296515.1 Acidobacteriota bacterium
CCGTCGGCGCGCGCCCGGTCCGGGTAGAGCTCGGCGACGTTCGTGGTGCGATCCAGGGTGACGTCGTGCAGGGCGATGGCGACGCCGTCGGCGCTCAGCACGACGTCCGGCTCGATCCAGCCGGCGCCCTGTCCGTACGCGAGCGCGTAGGCGGGCAAGGTGTGCTCCGGCAGGTAGCCCGACGCGCCGCGATGGGCGAGGATCTCCATGCAGGCGTCCTTTCCGTCCGGCTCCCCGGTCGGGGTCTGCTCCTGGGCCGCGGCAGCCGACGCCGCCAGCACGACGGCGGCGCCGCTCGATGCGGCAACGAGTCTCGTCAGGCAGGTCATGGTCACTCGATCCTTCCCCTGGGGCGCGATTCCCTCCGACGTATACACTGAGTAGCAGGGAATGCGCATGACCGGGGTATCGATTTCGCGGAGAGTCTAATCGGAAGCGGCGTCGGGAGCACGACATGTCCTGGTGGGGCTGGCTGATCATCGGATTCGTCCTGGTGGGCGCGGAGCTGTTGGCGGACGCAGGGTTCTACCTCGTCTTCGCCGGCGCCGCCGCCATCTGCGTGGGCATTCTCGGACTGGCCGGGGTCGGCCTGCCGGTGTGGGCGCAGTGGGTGGCGTTCTCGATGCTCGCCATCGCCTCGGTGGTGCTGTTCCGGCGGAAGTTGTACGACCGGTTGCGGGGCGGCGGCGGGGCGGAATTTCGACATTCGGCGGTCGGCGCGGCGGTCGTGGTCGACGAGGACGTGGCTCCCGGCGGACGGACCCGGGTCAGCCTGCAGGGGACGGAGTGGACGGCGGTGAACGTGGGACCGGATTCGATGCCCCGCGGGACCCGTGCCGTCGTCGTCGACATCGACGGCGTGGCCCTGGAGATCATCCAGGCGGTTTCCGCGGAAACGCCTGTTCATTGATTCGACACGGAGAACCATGATGGATGCGGGTTTCATCGTCGCCCTGGTACTGGCCCTGGTCGTGATCGTCGTCATCGCGAAGACGGCGGTGGTCGTGCCGCAGCAGAACGCCTACATCATCGAGAACCTCGGCAAGTACTCGAGGACGCTGGAATCCGGGTTCGCCCTCCTGATCCCGTTCGTCGAGCGGGTCGCCTACCGGCACAGCCTGAAGGAGCGGGCGATAGACG
>JAGWAH010000107.1:5708-12780 GCA_021296515.1 Acidobacteriota bacterium
CCACCCTGCGCAGCGAGATCGGCAAGATCGAGCTGGACAAGACCTTCGAGGAACGCAGCCACATCAACCTGCGGGTGGTGGAGGAGCTCGACCAGGCCTCCAATCCGTGGGGGGTGAAGGTGCTGCGCTACGAGATCAAGAACATCAACCCGCCGCACGACGTGCTGTCCGCGATGGAGAAGCAGATGCGCGCCGAGCGGGAGAAGCGCGCCACGATTCTCGAGTCCGAGGGTGGCCGGGACGCCAAGATCAACCAGGCCGAGGGTGAGAAGCAGCGGGTCATCAAGGAGTCCGAGGCGGTCAAGCAGCAGCAGATCAACGAGGCCGAGGGTGAGGCGGCGGCGATCCTTGCCGTCGCCGAGGCGACGGCGGAGGGTTTGAAGAAGGTCGCCGCGGCGCTCAACGCGGAGGGCGGCGACAAGGCGATGCAGCTCCGCGTCGCCGAGGACTATCTGGAACGCTTCGGCAACCTGGCGAAGGCGGGCAACACCCTGATCGTGCCGGCCAACCTGAGCGACATCGCTTCCATGATCGGCGCCGCCACCACGGTGCTGAAGCAGGTCTCGAGCGACGGCGGCGCCGGTGCCGCGCCGCGCGGATAGATTGGCGCCGCAAACCCGTCGCTGGGCTCCGCAGCGCGAGCACCGTGACCTCGTCCGGCCGCCATGCGCGCGTTGCGCGGCCGCCGGCGCTCAGCTCGCCGGGGCGTAGCGGTTGGTGACCGGCAGCCGGCGGTCCTTGCCGAACGCGCGTGTGGAAATGCGGACGCCGGGCGGGGCCTGCCGGCGCTTGTACTCCGCCCGGTCGACCAGTTGCACCACGCGGTCGACCGTCTCGCGCGCGAAGCCGAGCGCCCCTATCTCGGCCGGGCTGCGGTCCTGTTCGACGTACGCTTCCAGAATCCCGTCGAGCACGTCGTAGGGGGGCAGGCTGTCGGAGTCGCGCTGGTTGTCGCGCAGCTCGGCCGTCGGCGGCTTGTCGATGATCCGCCGCGGAATCACCTCGCCGTCGCGGTTGCGCCAGACGGCCAGGCGATAGACCCAGGTCTTCAGCACATCCTTGAGCACGGCGAAGCCGCCCGCCATGTCGCCGTAGAGGGTGGCGTAGCCGACGCTCATCTCGCTCTTGTTGCCGGTGGTCAGCACCAGCCAGCCGAACTTGTTGGACAGGGCCATCAGCAGGTTGCCGCGGATGCGCGCCTGCAGGTTCTCCTCGGCGACGTTGGGCTCCGTGCCTGCGAACGGCTCGGCCAGCGCGTCGCCGTAGGAGATGGCGAGGTCCTCGATGGGCAGCTCCAGGAAGCGGGTGCCGAGCCGGCGGGCCAGGATTGCCGCGTCGTCGCGGTTCATCCCGGCCGTGTAGCGCGACGGCATCGAGACGGCGGTCACCGCGTCGGGACCGATGGCGTCGGCCGCAATGGTGAGCGCGAGGGCGGAGTCGATGCCGCCCGAGAGCCCGAGCACGGCTCCCGGAAAGCCGTTCTTCCGGATGTAGTCGGCGGTTCCAAGCGTAAGGGCGCGGTAGATCTCCGCCTCGGGAGACAGCGCGCCCGCGGTCTCGCGCGCGACGGGCGGAGGGCGGCGGGAGGGGGCCTGGTGGAGCCGGACGACGGAAACGCGGCCTGCATCCGGTTCCGGCGCATGACCCCGCACGGTCGCTGCACTTGGTGTCGACCGGTCCCAGCGCGGGTCCGACTTCCGCAAGTCGCGGGCGACGGACGGGTCGAGGTCCGCGACGAGCAGGTCCTCCTCGAACGGTCTGCCGCGGGCGAGTATCGTTCCCTCCGGTCCGATGACGAGACTGTGGCCGTCGAAGACCAGCTCGTCCTGGCCGCCCACGGCGTTGCAGAACGCCAGGAAGCAGCGGTGATCGCGGCAGCGGGCGGCGAACAGCGCCTCCCGCTCCCGGCCCTTGCCCCGGTGATAGGGCGAGGCCGAGAGGTTGACGACGATCTCCGCGCCGCCGTTCACGGCCGCCCATTCGGCCGGACCGCCGGGCATCCAGATGTCCTCGCAGATGGTGACGCCCACCCGCCGGCCGTCGAGATCGATCACGAGCGACTCGCTTCCCGGCAGGAAGTAGCGGCGCTCGTCGAAGACGGCGTAGTTCGGGAGGCGGTGCTTGCGGTACAGCGCCGCGACCCGACCGTCGGCCAGGACCGCGGCGGCGTTGTGGAGCCGGGCGGTGGCGGGCACGGCCTCGCCGCCGCCGGCTGCCCCGGACGCTGCCGCCACGGGTTCCGGGACGCCGACGCAGGCAACGATGCCGGTGGCGCCGGCGGCCACCTCGCCGAGCGCGGCGGCGGCGTCCTGTACGAAGCTCGGTTTGAGCAGGAGGTCTTCCGGCGGGTAGCCGGTGAGCGACAGCTCGGGAAACAGGGCGACGTCGGCTCCCCGCTCTCGCGCTTCGCGAATCCGCGCCTGCAGAGCGGAGACGTTGCCTGAGAGGTCGCCGACCACCAGATTCGACTGGCAGAGGGCGATACGGATCACGCTGGGCATCGATGTTCGACCCGGGCCGGTCCCGGAGCTTGCGACGTAGGAGCCTCGTGCCAGCGAAACTCGTACGCGACCGGTAAGGTCGCGCCGCTACCGCTGCACGACGTGGGGCCGGGGCAGGTCGGTGAGGCCGATCGCCGCCGCGATCTCCCGGATCTTCCGCTGCACGCGACGCTGGTTGTCGGGACCCATGCCGATCAACTGGCGCTGGGCGGGCGAGAGGTACTCGAGCGTCTCGTCGGCGTACAGATACAGCGGTCCGCGTGCTACCAGCTCGGGCTGGCCTTCGATGACCGGCGCGTTGAGCAGGTGCGCCACCGCCCGCCACACGGTGTCGTCGAATGCGTCGCCGGGCTGGCCCAGCTCTGCGTAGGCTTCGCGCAGCAACGGCCGCAGCCGCCGATACAGCTCGGCGATGCCTTCCGCGTCGAGCGAGGCCACGAGCGCCGCCGCGTCGTCGTACCGGGCGTAGCTCTCCGTGGAAATCCGCGGCGCCGACGTCTCGCCGTCGATCTGGAAGCGGCCTTCGGGTCGGAGAAACGATACGTGCTGAGAGGGATTCGTGCCCTCGGCCACGTTGTCGATGACGACGACGACCGTTCGGACGAGCTCGTCGGTAACGAGCCAGCTCGCCAGTTGCGGATTCGCGGACAGTTCCGCGGCCAGCTCGCGAACCACCGAATCGCTCTCGTTGAGCGGTGGTATCTCGACCTCCGGCTCGGGCTCCGGTTCCGGCTCGGGCTCCGGTTCCGGTTCGGGCGGCGGAGGCGGTGGAGGCGGCGGGGGCGGCGGCGCCTCCACGACTTCCGCTTCCGGCTCCGGCTCGGGCGCGACGTCCACGAAGAGATAGCCGATGATCGCGACGACAACCACGATGCCGGCGAGTCCGGCGGCGGGCGGCAGTTGCTTCACGCGGTTCAGCAGGTCCTGCAGCAGTGTTGGGTTACCGTTCGTCATCCCGAGACTTCCCGCTGTAGCGTTTCCGAAAGCTGGAACGCCATGGAGTTGTGTTCACGCCGACCCGGCCAACGAGTCAAAATTGCATGCTACCACGGATGCTGCGGCGTCTCACTCGTCGCGCCGCAGGAGCCAGCCGCGCAGCTCCCCGCCGGGGTTGTTCGCCGTATGGAGCTGCACGTAGTAGCGGCCGCCGCGCAGCTCGGCGATCTGGGCCTCGGTCAGAGTCACCGTGTCGACGATCTCTCCCGCGGTACCGCTCGCGTCGCGGAGATCGACGGCGAACGCCACGCCGCCCCGGCGGGCCACCGGCGCGTTGTGCACGTGAGCCGCGGTCACACCCGAGCTCAGTCCGTTGAACCGTACGGTGATCGTGAGCTCGTTGCCGCTCAGCTCGGCGGCTACCGATCCCGCGCCGGAGATCGCCGACGTGGTGCGCAGGTCGACCGGCATCCGCGACAGGCGCTCGCCGAAGCGCTCGGCCTCCTGCGCGCCGAGCGTTGCCCCGATCGCCAGGATCAGCGCCGTCGCCACTATCGGCGTCGCTCCGCATCGCGGCTGGCGCCGCGGAATCGTAGTGCTGGTCATCGGTCCACTCCTAGCCCGGAAACCGGTGCCTTGAGGCCCCGCTTTCCGCCCAACCGAGCCTGTCCGGGAGCCTGCACCGCTTCTTCGGCGCGGACTCCCGGCGTGATCGCGCCGACGGGTTGCGGGTCGGCCCGGGAGTCGTCGTCCGCGGCGAGCGGCTCCAGGATCTCTTCGTTGTGCTCGCCCAGCGCCGGCGGCCGGCGGTGAATGGCCGCCGGCGTCCTCGAGAGCCGGATGGGGTTGCCGAGGCTGCGCAGCGTGCCGAGGTCGTCGTGCGGAATGTCGACGACCATGCCGCGCGCCCGCAGGTGCGGATCCTCCAGCGCCTCCCCGATCGACCGCACCTGCGCGCACGGTACGTTGTGGGCGCGCAGGCGTTCGATCAGCGCGTCGCGCGTGTACTTCGCGAGGCGCGGCGTCAGCTCGGCGATGAGCCGCGGACGATGGGCCATCCGGTCGGTGTTGGTGGCGTAGTCCGGGTGATTCTCGAGGTCGCGTGCGTCCAACGCGGCGCAGAACTGCTTCCAGAGCCGCTCGTTGCCGACGGCCACGACGACCAGCCCGTCCGCGACCTCGATGGTCTCGTACGGGGTCAGCGTGTGATGCTGGTTGCCCTCGCGCCCCGGCTCCTCGCCGGTGTTGAAGTAGATCCCGGCCGGCAGCGCGAGGGCCGAGGTCATCGCGTCCATCAACGCGATGTCGACGTGCTGGCCCTGTCCGGTGCGGTCGCGGTCCCGCAGCGCCAGCAGTATGCCGTTCATCGCGTAGAGGCCGGCCAGGTAGTCGGTGATCGCCACCCCGACCCGCGTGGGGGGGCCGTCGGGATGGCCGGTGACGTCCATCAGTCCGCTCTCGCCCTGGATGACGGCGTCGTAGCCGGGAAGGTCCTTCTTCGGGCCGACCTGCCCGTAGCCGGTGACCGAGCAGTAGACGAGCCGCGGATTCAGCGCCGTCGCGATTTCGTAGCTGAAGCCGAGCTTCGCCAGGCTTCCCGGCCGGAAGTTCTCGATCAGCACGTCGGCGGTCGCGATCAGGCGGCGCAGCGCGGCCGCGCCGTCCTCGGACTTCAGGTCCAGCGCGACGCTCTTCTTGCTCCGGTTCAGGCCCAGGAAGAAGGTGCTCCAGCCGTCGCGGTGCGGCGCCCAGGCGCGGGTGTCGTCGCCGTGCGTGGGTTCCTCGATCTTGAGGACCTCGGCTCCCATGTCGCCGAGCATCATGGCGCAGTAGGGGCCGGCCAGCACCCGGGTGAGATCGAGCACGCGCAGTCCGTCGAGGGGCGGCATGGGTGCCGCGATTATATGCGGGCGGGTGGACCCGGACGTGCCGCACCTTGAGAGAGCGGCGGCGCACTGGTAGGGTTGGAGCGTCCGGACGAGACAAGGAGCTCAAGATGTCGCGCATCCGCCGCCAACTCGTGAGGCTCGCCGTTGCCGCCGGTCTCGCCGCGATCGCCGCGTGCTCGACCCCGGCTGCCCAATCCGCGTCCGCGTGCTGATCGATCTGCACATCGGTACGGCTGACCACGTACCGCACGCGGCCGGGCTTCCGGCGCACTGCAGGGTGACGGGAGTCATCGAGACGGAGATCAACTTCGAGCTGCTGCTGCCCGACGAGTGGAACGGACGGTTCCTGATGGGCGGCGGCGGCGGCTTCGTCGGCAGCGTACAGAATCAGGCGCGCACGCTCTACGCGCACGGCGGGAGTCCGCTGCAGCGCGGCTATGCGACGGTGGGGACCGACACCGGGCACCGCGGCAGCGGCATCGAGGCGGGCTGGGCCCTCAATCGCCCGCGGCGGCAGGAGAACTTCGGCCACCGCGCCGTCCACCTGACCGCGGAAGCGGCGAAGTCGATCATCGACCACTACTACGACCGGCCGGCCGACTACTCCTACTTCGTCGGCTGCTCGCGGGGCGGCGGGCAGGCGATGATGGAGTCGCAGCGCTATCCGGAGGACTTCGACGGCATCGTCGCCGCCGCCCCCGCCTACGACTGGACCGGCATCACCGCCGGCTTCGTGCAGAACCAGCAGGCCATCTATCCGGACGGCGACATCGACTCGCCCGTGCTGACTCCAGCGGCGCTCGAGCTGCTCGGGTCGAGCATCCTCGCCGCCTGCGACGCGGACGACGGGGTCGAGGACGGCGTGCTCAACGACCCGCGAACGTGTGGCTTCGAGCCGGAGGACCTGCCGCGCTGTGCGGGAGATCGTCCGGGTGACGGCTGCGTCACCGCGGCGCAGCTTGCGGCCATCAACACCGTCTACGACGGGCCGACCTCGAACGGCGAGTCGATCTACCACGGCTTCAACTACGGCGGCGAGAACGACGGCGGCGGCTGGGATTCGTGGGTGGTCAGCGCTCCGCAGCGGCGGGCCGCCGGGATTCCCAACGCGCAGTACGGCTTCGGGACCGAACTGTTCAAGTACTTCGTCTTCGACGATCCCGACTGGGATTACACGCAGTACGGTTTCTCGGCCTGGAAGGAAGACGTCGCCGAGACGGCGGCCATCCTCAACGCCACGGATACCGATCTGAGCGCCTTCCGGGACAACGGCGGGAAGATCATCTACTGGACCGGCTGGTCCGACCTGGCCCTGGCGCCGCTCGGCACGATCGACTACTACGAGCGGCTGGAAGCCGGTGATCCGGTGGCCCGGGACTACGCGCGCCTCTACATGCTGCCGGGCGTGCTCCACTGCGCCGGCGGCCCCGGCCCCGACCGCGTCGACTGGGTCGAAGCCATCCGCGCCTGGGTGGAGGACGGCCGCGCGCCCGAGCGGCCCGGACGGGCAGCCGACGATGACGCGGCCGCTCTGCCCCTACCCGCAGGTCGCGACCTACGACGGGGCGGGGGATCCGAACGACGAGGCGAGCTTCGCCTGTGTCGTGCCGTAGCACTCGGGAGGAAGCCCGGTGACGAGTTGGCCGAAACGGGCGGTGATTCAGTTACATCGCGGTATCATTGCATCATGAGAACCACCGTGACCCTGGACGATGACATCTACGAGGCGGCCTTGTGCCAGGCTCG
>JAGWAH010000108.1 GCA_021296515.1 Acidobacteriota bacterium
GCACCGGCGAGCGGGACGCCGGCTTCGGCGAGGCGGGCGAGGTGGACCTGCGGCTGGGGCTCATCCGGCCGTTCCCCGAGTTCTACTGGAACTCGGCCCCGGTCATCGTCAACGACGTGGTGGTCATCGGCTCCTACGTCGAGGACATCACCACCAACCAGCGGGTCGCCAACAAGCAGTCTCCGCGGGGCGACGTGCGCGGCTTCGACGTGCGCACGGGCGAGCACCTCTGGACGTTCCACACCATCCCGCTGGAGAACGAGTTCGGAGTCGAGACGTGGGGCGTCGACCCGGTGGACGACCGCGTGTCGTGGGAGTACAGCGGCAACACGAACATGTGGGCCCACCCGACCGGCGACCCGGAGCTGGGCACCGTCTACCTGCCGCTGTCGACGCCGACCAACGACTACTACGGCGGGCACCGGCCCGGCGACAACCTGTTCGCCGAGAGCCTGGTCTGCGTCGCGCATCTGGCACTTCCAGGCAATTCATCACGGGGTCTGGGACTACGACTTCGCCTCGTCCGCCGTGCTGGTGGACATCACCGTCGACGGCCGGCTGATCAAGGCGGTGGCGCAGCCGAGCAAGCAGGCCTTCGTCTACGTCCTCGATCGCGCCACCGGCGAGCCGGTCTGGCCAATCGAGGAGCGGGCGGTACCGGCGTCCGACGTGCCGGGCGAGCAGCTCTCCCCCACCCAGCCCTTCCCCACCAAGCCGGCGCCGTTCGAGCTGCAGGGCGTAACCGTCGATGACCTGATCGACTTCACCCCCGAGCTGCGGCAGGAGGCGATCGAGATTCTGAACCGGTACGTCTGGGGCCCGATGTTCACCGCGCCGATCGTGCTCGATTCGAACCCCGGCGCGAAGGAGGGGACCATCTTCAGCCCCGGCACGGCCGGCGGCGCGAGCTGGAGCGGGGCCGGGTTCGATCCCGAGACCGGCATGCTCTACGTCCCGTCGGCCTACAGCCAGACACCCCGTCCGAACACCCGCGCGCCGACGTGCGGCTGGTTCGCCAGCGGTACACGCCGCTGATCGGCCCGCGGGGTCTCTCGCTGTTCAAGCCGCCCTACGGCCGCCTGACCGCCATCGATCTGAACGCGGGCGACATCGCCTGGCAGGTCCCCAACGGCGAGGGGCCGCGGGACCACCCGGCGCTGCGCGATCTCGACCTGCCGTGGCTCGGCCAGGGCGGACGCGCGTCGGTACTGGTAACGAAGTCGCTGGTCTTCCTGGGTGAGGGGGGCAACACCGGCGTCTCCACGCTCCCGCAGTGGTGGAACGGTCCCGGCGGCAAGAAGTTCCGCGCCTACGACAAGACGACCGGCGAGGTCGTCTGGGAGATCGACCTGCCGGGCGGCACCACCGGCGCGCCGATGACCTACATGGCCGACGGCCGGCAGTACATCATCGCCACCGTCGGCTGGGACGACATGGGGAGCGAGCTGGTCGCGATGGCGCTGCCGGAATAGGACCACCGCCCCTGGATCCCGGACACCTGCCGACCGTGCCCTACCGCGCCACCGCCAGCTCCCGCTCGTCCGCCCGCGCGCCGGCCAGGATACCCTCCATGCCGTAGTTGCCTTCGTGGCAGGCGAACTCGTACAGGTCGCCTTCGATCGTCGTCATCGTGATCGACGCCGTCCACGGCCGCGTGTAGCTGGCCGGGTCCGAGACGGTGTACTCGTACTCCAGCGCGTCCGCCCCGGTGCGGGTGAACCGCTCGATCAGGTGCATGCCGTGGGTCGATCCCTGGTAGTAGGCCTTGCCGCTGAAGTTGGTCGTCTCGACCACCAGCGTGTCGCCCTCCCACCGGCCGCGCGAGTCGCCCATCCACTGCCGGACGGCGTCGGCCACCGGCGGACGGCCGTCCATGGGGATGATGCGCGCGTCGTGGTTCTGCTCAGTCCAAACGACGACGTAGCCGGGCACCTGGAAGATCCGCAGATGGTTGTTGTAGCCGCCGGCGGACATCGGCGGGCCTGCCTTGGTGTGATGCGTGCAGCGCTCGCCGGGCGAACGGTCCTCCGGACCATGCGCGGGGCGGCCGAGCAGCGCACGGCGCTCGTCCAGCCGCTGGCGTCCGTCCGGCGTGAAGGGAATGCGCCCGTCGGGCGGATCGACGATCAGCGACGTGCGTCCGGTCGACTCGCCGCGGTCGAACCAGAACGCGTTGTAGGCCCCCGGATCTCCCGGCGGCGGGGGCTGATCCCCGCGCGTCAGAGCATCGGCGTTGAGGGCAACCACTTCCTCCTCCGTCAGGCGTTCCCGCCCGGCGTAGGCCGCCGGCCGCTCCAGCGGTGTGATCGTCGCGAACGACCAGATGACGCCCTGCAGGTCCGGGTCGCCCCACGCCGTGCGAGACGCCTCCCAGGCTCCGGACACCTCCTGCGCCTGGACCGCCGTGTTCGCCGGAACCAGCCACGCCACCGCGAGCACTGCACACGACGCCGTCAGGCACCTGATGATCATCTGCCACCTCCTGAAGAGCGCACCCTTGAGGTCCGCTACACTCCCCGCGGCCTCTATCTGCCGCGGACTCCCAGATCCCGGAAGAACGCCCGCAGGTCTTCGACGAACAGCTCCGGCTCCTCCGCCGCCGCGAAGTGCCCGCCGCTCGGCATCATCGTGAAGCGCACCAGGTTGTAGCGCGCTTCCAGCCAACGACGGGGCGTGAAACGGAACTCGCCCGGATACGCCGCGCAGGCTGTCGGCACCTCGATCCGCGCCGGCTCCGGCGCGCTGCCGCCGTGCCGGCCCTCATAGTAGTAGCGGGCGGCCGAGGTCGCCGTCTCGGTGACCCAGTAGATCGTGAGCGTCGTCAGCAGCTCGTCCTTGCTGAAGCGGGTCTCCGGGTTGCCGTCGCAGTCGCACCAGCTCCGGTACTTCTCGACGATCCAGGCCGCGAGCCCGACCGGAGAATCGTTCAGACTGTAGCCGAGGGTCTGCGGCTTGGTCCCGTGCATATGGCTGTAGCCGCGCTCCTCGTCGGTCCAGAACGCGGCGCGCTCGCGCATCAGCGCCACCTCTTCGGGCGGCACTCCGGCGGTCGGGTCATCCGGGTCGGGCGGGTCGGCGCTGCACAGGTTCAGGTGCAGACCGGCCACGTGCTCCGCGTCGTTGGCGGCGAGCCAGCGGCTGATGCCGGCGCCGAGGTCACCGCCCTGCGTGCCGTACCGCTCGTACCCCAGCCGCGCCATCAGCTCGGCGAAGATCGCGCCGGTCCGGTCGCGCCCGTAGCCCAGCCGCGGCGGCCGGTCCGAGAAGCCGTAGCCGGGAATCGACGGCGCCACGACGTGGAACGCGTCCTCCGCCCGCCCCCCGTGGGCGACCGGATCGGTCAGCGGCCCGATCACCTTCGCGAACTCTGCGAAGGTGCCGGGCCAGCCGTGGGTCAGGATCAGCGGGAAGGCGTCCGGCTCCGGCGACCGGCGGTGCACGAAGTGGATGTCGAGGCCGTCGATGCGGGTCTTGAACTGCTCCAGCGCGTTGAGCCGGCGCTCCTGGGCCCGCCAGTCGAACTCGTCGCGCCAGTACTCGATGAGCTGCTTCAGGTAGGCCTGGTTCATCCCGAGCTGCCAACCGACCCCTTCGGGCTCGTCCGGCAGGCGGGCCCGCATCAGGCGCTCGCGAAGATCAAGCAGAACATCCTCCGGGATGTCGATGGTGAACGGTTCAATCCCGGTGTCGGACGTCTGGCCCGACGCGGCGAGCAGTGGTTCGGCCCCGCCCGGCGAGAGAGGCTCGATGGCGCTCAGGCTCATCCCCAGAGCCATCGCAAACGCCGCCGATAGTGAGACGACAGGCCGCGTCATGGTTCACGCTCCCGCGATGAGACCGAGATGCCCGGGCGAACGAATGGAACGGAAGCAGTCTTGCCCTCAACCACGCGCCTGTCAAGACGCCGGCGACAACCGCGACGCGGGGCGGGCCCTCCTGCATGTCGCGCGGCACGGAACGGTCGACGACGGTCGATGCGCGTGGCACGTGGACGTCGTTCGCCGTTGATGGGAAACCGCATCAATCGCCGCGCGGGGCGCGCGTGAGCGACTGTACGACGCGCAGCGACTTCAGCTCCTTGTCCAGGTGCGTCCTGATCAGCCGCTGGTGGACTCGGGTGAGCTCCCGGTCCGCCGCCGCGGACAACCCGACGGAGCCAAGCTCCAGCGGAGCGACCGCCCGCGCCGCGGCCAGGAACGCCATCGCGGCGGCCGACAACCCGCCGCCCTCGTCCGGGGGAGCACACTGCACGCAGACCAGCGTCCCGCCACCGGCCTCCAGCCGGCCGCCCGCGCTCAGATCGCCGCCGCAACGGCTGCACGCCGTGACCGGCGGATAGACGCCTTGCAGCCGCAACAGCCAGAACTCGAAGTAGCGCGCGAGCGGGCCAACGGGCAAGCCGGCTGCAAGCGACTCGACCACCGCCGCCCCCAGCCGGAACAACTTCTCGTTGGGGTCCGCTTCGGGCGCCCATTCGTCGATCAGCTCGGCGAAGTACCCCACATGAGCGAGCGCTTCCACGCTGTCGCTCGCCAACGGCGAGCACACCGGCTCCACGTAGCGCAGCCGCACCAGCTCGCGGCGCTCCCGTTCGAAGTAGGCGAGGCGCCCCCGCGTCATCGGCTCCAGCGCACCGGAGAACGGGGAGCGCGTCCGGCGTGCCCCTTTCGCGACGCCGCGGCGCTTGCCGCGGTCGGCCGTCAGGAAAACGACGATGCGGTCCGCCTCGCCCAGCTTGTAGGTCCGGAGTATCAACGCGTCGGCGGCATGGAGCGGCATCTGATCGCCAAGGGAAGGTCACCGAAGACGTTCCGTGCGCTCCAGTCACCGCACCCGGCGGCGCCGGTCGGGGAGGGGATTCCAGCCTCCCCCGAACGGGCGCGGTTCTACGCCGGACGAGCTACTGCTCCGGATCGTCGTGCGTGTGCATGAAGCGCACACCGTTGGCGACCGCGATGCGCCCCGCCGCGAGCCGGCGCCGGTTGGTGACGCCCTCCCAGCAGGCTTCCTCGTAGAACTCGTAGCCCTCGCCGCCGATGCGGCCCATGTCGAACGCCAGCGTCCAGGGCTGCGTGAACACCGCCGGATCCTCGATGGTCGCCTCGTAGCGCAGCGTGTCGGCGTCGAGCAGGCTCCAGCGCTCCACCACGTGGAGCTGCTCGCTGTAGAAGCTGCCGTGCGAGTCGAGCCAAGGCAGATCGTTGAAGTTGGTCACGTCGACCACGAGCGTGTCGCCCTCCCAGTGGCCGCGCGAATCGCCGTTGTACAGGGCGATGTCCCTGCCGATGTGGGGGCTGCCGTCCATCGGGACGACGCGGTAGGCGTGGGCCCACTCGTACATCATCACGACGTGGCCGGAGTTCTGCCGGATCTCGATATCCCCACGGTAGTTGCTGCGCGGCACCCCGTTCAGCAGGCAGCGATCCTCGGGATCGATGTGCGAGAGCTCGGTCGGCGTCTCCATGTCGAACAGCAGCTCGACGCGCTTTTCCGCCGCCCACGGCCGGTAGGGGATCCGCCCGTCCGGCGGATCGATGATCAACTGGAACGGCAGTCCGAGCCGGTCCGGGCCGCGGCTCTGCATCCGCGCGTGGATGGCGTCGCAGCAGCCGTCCTCGATGCTGTGCGAGGCATTGCCCGGTCCGCCCTCCCAGTAGCCCTGCATGTCGGGGTGGCCGTCGGGGGTACGCGGCAAGTCCGCCGCCTGCTGGCCGCCCGCTCCGGCCGCTTCGACTACCGCCGGAAACAGCCCGGCAGAGCCGGGTCCGATCGCCGGCTGCGGCGCCAACCACGCCATCGCAACGAAGGCCGCTGCCGCGACCGCGGCTCGGATGCACCGTCTGCTCATCGGATCCTCCATCGAAGCCGAATGCCGTCCGATCACTTGTCGGCCGCCAGCACCTCTTCGGAGTAGGCGTAACACTCGTACTCCAGGAGCTGGGCGTTTGCTTCCTGACGGCGATAGAGCGGCATGGACATCGTCCAGGGCCGCGTGAACACCTGCGGGTCCTCGATGGTGACCTCGTAGCGCAGGTGATCCGGTCCGGTCGGGGTGTAGCGCTCGACCACGTGCAGGGCTTCGCTGTGGAAGTTGCCGGCGCGGTCGAACCACGTCCGATCGTTGAAGTGGATCACGTCGACCACAAGCGTGTCGCCATCCCAGTGCCCGCGCGAATCCCCCATCCAGAAGTCGATGTGCCCCTCGGGGTGCGGGCTGCCGTCCATGTAGACGGTGCGGGTGGCGTGCACGTACTCGTACAGGAGCAGGATGCGGTCGGAGAACTGGAGAATCTGGAAGGGATACTCCATGTAGGTGATCCGCGGGACGCCCGGCAGATAGCACTGGCGCTCGGGATCCGCGGTCATGCGGTTCTCGTAGTTCTCCTGCTTGCGGGCCAGCGCCCACGGCTGGTAGGGGATCT
>JAGWAH010000109.1:0-2166 GCA_021296515.1 Acidobacteriota bacterium
GGGCCAGGAGGCGGCGGAGGCCGAGCTGGCCGGCGTCCCAGTGGAGGCGCGCGCGTTCCGCGAGTTCGCGCTGGGCTTCAATCCGCTGCTCGCCGTGCCCGAGCGCAACCCGTGGATCCCGTACTACGGTTACGGCGCGGGCATCGTGCGCCTGTCGCTCGGCGATAACTCCGAGCTGGGCGGAACGGTCACCGGCGGGTACGTCCGTTGGAACTTCTTCACCGACACGACGGTCACGGTGGGTGACGAGGTCTGGGTACGCGACGGACAGCTCGTGCGCTGATTCCGGCCGGCGCCCGGCACGGTCTCGCACATCGAACGACGATGCCTCGCACCGCTTCGGAGAAGAACCGACGCCGACGATCCTCGCCCTCGCCTGGCGCGCCGCCGACTAATCGGCGGAAGAGCTGCGCGCCGGGCGCCTCTAGCCCGGATATGTCCGCTATGATGCCTGTTTGGCAGCACTTGCCGCACGCGCGCAACGCCTGCCACGTCGGGAGGACTCACATGACACGCTTGCGCCTCGTCGCCTTCGCACTCATCGCCGCGGCGACGCTCGCCGCCTGCGCCGGCGCCGAGCCGGTCGAGATCACGATGACCAACGGCCAGGGCGAGATCGCCGGCGAGGTGACGGCCACGTCGGTCATCCTGCAGACGCGCCTGACGTCTAGGGCGGGCTGGGTCGACGGCGACCTGCCGGGCGTGGACGGGGTCGCGCGGTTCGAGGTGGCGACAAGTCCCGACTTCGCCGATCCGATCACCACCGCCTGGCTCACCGCCGCGGCGGACGGCGATCACATCGTCAAGGCGAAGATCGACGGCCTCTCCCCCGGCACCGAGTACCTCTACCGCGCGGTCTACGGCCCGGACCCGGAGCACACCGAGAGCGGCGCGACGCGGACTTTCGCCACTCATCCGGGGGCGGACACGGCTGCGCGGACGAGCTTCACCGTCGTCACCGGCATGAACTACTACCAGTTCTACGACAATCCGAACCGCGCCTACACCGGCCCCGACAAGGAGCTC
The DNA here is from genome assembly GCA_021296515.1 of Acidobacteriota bacterium. Classification (GTDB taxonomy): domain Bacteria; phylum Acidobacteriota; class Vicinamibacteria; order Vicinamibacterales; family UBA8438; genus WTFV01. Next base: position 1,027 of record JAGWAH010000109.1, read on the forward strand.
GGGTTCCCGGGCTTGGCGTCGATGCTCGCCCTCGAGCCGGACTTCTTCGTGGCTACCGGCGACAACGTCTACTACGACGCGCCGTACGAGGGGCGGGCCGACACCGCGCCCACGATGCGCCGGAAGTGGCACCAGCAGCTCTCGAAGCAGCGCTTCATCGACTTCTTCACCGACACGCCCACCTACTGGGAGAAGGACGACCACGACTACCGCTACAACGGACGCGGCGCCTCTGCCCGACCTCGGCCGCCGCATCTTCCTGGAGCAGGTGCCGGTGGCCGATCCCGACGACCCCGATCCGTTGCCCTACCGCACGCACCGCGTCAGCCGCGACCTGCAGATCTGGCTCACCGAAGGGCGCGAATTCCGCAGCCCGAACATGATGGAGCCGGGCCCCGGCAAGACGCTGTGGGGCGTAGAGCAGCTCGCCTGGTTCAAGGAGACCCTGCTGGAGAGCGACGCGACGTTCAAGATCCTGATCTCGCCGACGCCGATGGTGGGCCCCGACGACGCCGACCAGGCCGGCCGCGCGGCCGAGAACCACGACCCGGTCAAGCGCGACAACCACTCGAATCCGGGCGGCTTCCGCCACGAGCGGGACGAGCTTTTCGCCTGGCTGATCGAGAACGGCTTTCTCGAGAAGAACTTCTACATCGTGACGGGCGACCGCCACTGGCAGTACCACTCGCTCGACCCGACCGGCTTCGAGGAGTCCAACTCGCGCGTCGGCCGGCCGCCGGGAGACCCGGACTCGAACGACCCGGACGCGCTCGTGATGCAGTACTACACCTACGACGAGCCGACCGGCGGCTTCCTGAACATCATCGTCACGCCGGGCGACCCGGCCACCGCCGCCTTCCGGTTCTACGACGAGCAGGGCGAGTTGCTGTACGAGGATGTCAAGACCGCCAACTGAGTACCGCTCTCGCTCGAGCGGAAGGACTCCCTCGACCGTCGTGAAACGGCTCGTCCGGTCGGTCGGCATCGCGCTGCTGATGGCGTCCGGAGACTCACTGGCCGCATGGACCCGTGGCGTCCAGCCGCCGCAGCCGCCGATCGCGGTCACCGGAGCATCCACCGGCGCCCAGACGGCCACCGGCACCCCGGGCGGCCAGACACCGGCTCAGCAGCCTGCGGACG
>JAGWAH010000109.1:2255-13949 GCA_021296515.1 Acidobacteriota bacterium
CCGCCCGCGCCGGGCATCGAAGAGCTGGCGGAGGGCCTCTACGTCGTGACCGGCTACGGCGGCAACGTGGTGGCGCGCATCACCGCGGAAGGCGTCGTCGTCGCGGGCGAGCTGACCGCAGCGGCCGATACGATTGCCGCGACGATCGCCGGCGTCACCGACCAGCCGGTCCGTTACGTGCTCCGGACCCACCGGCACGACGGCGAGCCCGCGGCCCTGCCCGCTCCCTGGCGGGACGCGCGGCGCGTGGCTCCCGGGCAGCCGGTGCCGCTCCCGCTCGGCGCCGCCGCCCGGCAACGGACGGAGGCCACGGACCTGACGTTCACCCGCGGACTGTCGCTGTTCCTGGGCGGGGCCGAGGTCCGGCTGCACCATTTCGCCCCGGCGCACACCGGCGACGACACCGCCGTTCTCTTCCCCGATCTGGGTGTCCTGTACGCCGGCAATCTCGTGGTCCGGGGGATGCCGTTCATCGACTACGCGGCGGGGGGCAGCAGCCGCGGCTGGGTCGAGACGCTGGACGGGATTCTCGCTCTCGAGTTCGAGACCGCGGTTCCCGGGGCCGGGCCGGCCCTGACGAAGCGCGAGGTGCAAGTCTTCCGAGATCGGTTCGTGACGCTGCGAATGCGCACAATGCAGCTCCTGTACCGCGGCGTGGCGCGGGAGGACGCGCTGCCCCTTCTGGAGACGTCGGATCTCGACTGGCCGCTCGTCGCGGGCCGTCCCTTCGCGGAGCGGAGCTTCGCCGCTCTCTACGACGAGCTGGTCGTCGAACGGGAGGAAGCGCGCGCGGCCGCCGAGCGCGCGCGCGGCACGGCAGAGGAGGAAGAGGAGGAACGCCCGTAGGGCGCGCCCGGAGCCGGCGGCGCAAGGCGCGGTCCGCGACGTCCGCGAGAGAATGGGCCCGGCGGGAGCCGGATCAGGCGTCGTCGGGCAGCTCGCGCGGCCGCCACACGCCGGCGAGAGTGCCGGCGCTGGTCGTACCCAGATCCTTCCAGGCTCGGATCGACAGGCGGATCTCGGCCAGAGCGGCGGTCGGCAGCGTCTCGGGACGTCCCGCCAGACGCGCCACCAAGTCCTCCAGCCCGGGGTTGTGCCCGACGACCATCACGCGCCGTGCGGCGCCGGCGACCGCGCGCACGACATCGACGATCTCGTCCGGGCTGGCGAGATAGAGGCGGCGCTCCAGTTGCACCGCCCCCGCGTAGCCGGAGTGCTGCGCAACCTCGTCCGCCGTCCAGCGCGCGCGCTTCGCGGTCGAGCTCACGATGACGTCCGGGCACAGCCCCTGCGCGGCCACCAGGCGCCCCATCCGCGGCGCGTCCCGCTTTCCGCGCTTGTTCAGCGGCCGGTCGTGGTCGGACGTGTCCCGGTGTTTCCAGCTCGACTTGGCATGCCGCAGAACCAGCAGCGTCTTCATAACGTAAGCCTTGTATGATCCGTGATGGATGGGGGATTCAGCAAGCTCCGAATCCCGGCCAGCCCTGAACCGCCATGCTGCTCATCGGCCTCCTCGACGTCTACTCGTTCATCGTCTTCGGCGCGGTAATCGCCTCGTGGGTGCAGCTTCCGCCGGACAACCCCATCGGGAACTTCCTGTACACCATGACGGACCCGCTGCTCGGCCCCATTCGTTCGGTGCTGCCGGACATGGGTGGGCTGGACTTTTCTCCGCTCGTGTTGCTGTTCGCGGTCCGGATGCTGCGCGGCATCCTGCTGTCGGCGGGGGCCGGCTTCTGAACGGGGGCTCCAGGAGCGTCGCACGGGCGGGCCGCCGGCGCGACGCGGCGGGCGCAAGACACCGTGCTCGAAAAGCGATTATGATTTTCTGCACTTTTTGTTCCTCGGAGGTAGCACGATGCGCAAAGTACTCTTCGTCGGGCTGAGCCAGGCCGCGCTCGTCGCCGCTCTGGTCCTCGTCGCCGGCCCCGCAACACCGGCCCGGGCCCAGGAGAACCCGTTCGACACGCTGATCGACGTGCGGATGGGCGAACGCGTGTTCCGCGCCCAGTGCGGGCGCTGCCACGGCCGGGACGCCCGCGGCAACGACGAGACCGGCGCACCGGATCTGACCACCGGGCAGTTCGCGAGGGCGAGCACCGATGCCGGCATGTTCAGCGTCATCCGCGACGGCATCGAGAACACGGCGATGATCGGCATCAGCCCCCGGGCTTCCGACCAGACCGTGTGGCAGATCGTCTCCTACATCAATTCGCTGAACCTCGACCCGGGCGACTACGACCTGCCGGGCGACGCCGCCCGCGGCGAGCAGGTGTACGCCGGCGCGGACTGCTCGAGCTGCCACATGATCGGCGGCGAGGGCGGCCGGACCGGTCCCGACCTGTCCACCGTCGGCAGCCGGCTGGACCCGGACGAGCTCGCGTCGTCGCTCACCGACCCGGACGCCGAGGTGGCGCCGCGCTGGTGGACGGTGCGCGTCAACCGGGCCGACGGCTCGACCGTGGAAGGGCTGCGGATGAACGAGGACACGTTCACGGTCCGCATCATGGACAGCGACGAGAACCTCTGGAGCTTCATGAAGAGCGACGCCCGCTCCCTCGAGCGGATCAAGACCTCGACCATGCCGGCCGCCGAGAATCTGACCGGGAGCGAGGTGGACGACCTGGTCGCCTACCTCTTCTCGCTGCGCAGGGAGAGCTGAAGATGAAACGACTTGCGACGGTATTCGTGTTGACGGCGCTGGCGCTGCCCGCGGCGGTGACGGCCCAGGACGACGGCGGTCCCTCCTTGCGTCCGGTCACCTGGGAGCGCCTGCTGAACGCGGCGGACGAGCCGGAGAACTGGCTGATGTACTCCGGCACGCTCGACAGCAAGCGCTACAGCGGGCTGGAACAGATCCACAACCGCAACGTCGGCAACCTCGAGCTGAAGTGGGCGTACCAGATCCCCGAGATCGACCGCGCGGAGACCACGCCGCTCGTCGTCGACGGGGTGATGTTCGTGACCGAGGCGCCCAGCAACGTGGTGGCCCTCGACGCGGCGACCGGCCGGCAGTACTGGCGCTACAACCACGAGCTGCCCGACGACCTGCGCATCTGCTGCGGGCGCAACAACCGGGGCGTGGCGATCCTCGGCGAGACGCTCTTCATGAGCACCCTCGACGCGCACACCGTCGCCATCGACGCGCGCACCGGCAACCTGGTCTGGAACACCGAGACCGCCCCGCACGCGAGCGGGTACAGCAAGACGGCGGCCCCGTTGATCGTCAAGGACCAGGTGATCACGGGCATCGCGGGCGGCGAGTACGGCATCCGCGGCTTCCTCGACTCCTACGACGCCGCCAGCGGGGCGCGCAACTGGCGCACCTACACCATCCCGGGCCCGGACGAGCCGGGCAACCAGACCTGGCTCGGCGAGTCGTGGCGGACCGGCGGATCGCCGACCTGGATCACCGGCGCCTACGACCCCGACCTCGACCTCGTCTACTGGGGCACCGGCAACCCCGGCCCCGACTGGAACGGCGAAGTGCGCCTGGGCGACAACCTCTACTCCGATTCGGTGCTCGCCCTGGACGGCGAAAACGGCAACCTGGAGTGGTACTTCCAGTTCACGCCGCACGACATCCACGACTGGGACGCCATCCAGGTCCCGATCCTCGGCGACATCAGGTACGAGGGCGAGATGCGGAGGGTCATGATGTGGGCCAACCGCAACGCCTTCTACTACACGCTCGACCGCGAGACCGGCGAGTTCCTCGTCGGCAAGCCGTATGCGCTGCAGACCTGGGCCGAGGGCCTCGACGAGAACGGCCGCCCGATCCGCGTGCCGAACATGGAGCCCTCCCCCGAAGGGAAGCTCGTCTCGCCGACCATCGGCGGCGGCACCAACTGGTGGTCGCCCACCTTCAGCCCGCGCACCGGCCTGTACTACGTCAATCTACTTCATCCGCGATGAGGAGTACGTCGAGGGCGAACAGTACACCGGGGGCGGGGGGGAGAGCGCCGGGCCGATCGACAACTACCACAGCGCGGTCCGCGCCATCGATCCGGCGACGGGCGACATCCGCTGGGAGTATCCGATTGCCCCGCGGTCGACGTCCGGACTGATGTCCACGGCCGGCGATCTGGTCTTCGGCGGCACCGTCGACGGCTACTTCTTCGCCATCGACGCGGTGAGCGGCGAGGAGCTCTGGCACATGACGGTGGGGGCCCGGGTGCACTCGGCGCCCATCAGCTACGCGGTCGACGGCGAGCAGTACGTCTCGATCGCCGCGGGCAACGTCGTCTTCACGTTCGGCCTCGCCGACTAGCAGTCCGTTCCAGGCAGGAGCCGGGCCCACCAGGCGCGTCCGGCTCCTGCGAACGGCGCACTCGATTCGATCCGATCTCGCCACCCCTCGCCTGAACGCGCATTCGCGTTCTACGATGCCCGTCATGGCCTTCGTCGCCTTCATCGGCGGTCTCCGCCGGGTTGCGGCCGCCCCGTCCCTGCTTCTCGGCGCCTATGGCGTCGCCCTCGCGGTCATTCTGGGAATGCAGCTCGTCCCGGACGGCGGCGGCGCGGCGCAACCCCGGCCGGCCGCGGCGGCCGGCGCGCTCGCCGGCATGCCGCACACCTTCGGGCCCGGCCTGGTCGGCTTCGCGGCCGTGCTCTCGACCCTGACCGACCTGTACGCCACGCGGCCGCTGGGAGCCGCCGCCGGAATGGCCGTCGCCGGCGTTGCCGCCTGGACGTTCCTGGCCGGCGGCATTCTCGACCGCCTGGCCCGACAGCAGGGGACGGGAGGTTCGGCTTTCCTCGCGACCTGCCGGCACCATTTCTGGCCGCTGGCGCGCCTCGCGGCCCTGGCCGGCACCATGTACTGGTTCCTGCTGGGCGGACTGTATCCCTGGCTCCTCGGCGACCTCTTCGGCTCGCCCGCACGCGTGCCGACCGTGCCGGCCGGGGGCCCAGCGCTGCGGTCCACGCTCCAGGTGATGTTCCTGGCCGGGTTGGCCGGTGTGGGCCTTCTCGTCGACTACGCCCGAGTCCGCGCCGTTGTCGAGGATCGCCGGAGCATGGTGGGAGCGCTGCTTGCAGCCTTTCGCTTCGTCCGACGGCGCCCTGGCGCGGTCGCCGGGCTGTGGCTCATGAACGCCGCGCTGGCCGCGGCCACGCTGGCCGCCTGGACCCTGGCCGCGCCCGGTCCCGGCGCCGTCAGCCCGGCGATGCGCGCGGCGTTCCTCGGCGGACAGCTCTGCATCGCGGCGCAACTGTGCGCGCAACTCGTAGCCTGGGGTTCGCAGACCGCGTACTTCCAGGACCAGCTCGCGCATGCCACCTACGTCGCCCGGGCGCGGGTGGCCCGGTCGGAGCCCGAGCGTCCGCAGTGAACCCGACCGGCGTCGGGTCGCGCCGGCCCGCTCGACGGCGCGCGAGAGGCTCCGGCGCGGCGCAACAGCCGCTCCGCCCGGCACGGCCGCGCCGCGGATCCCGCGAGTGTGGTACAAGTGGAGACAGAGGCCGCCTGCCGAGGAGATCAAGCATGGACGCGATTCAGAGACAGTTCGCCAGCATCGCCGCCGCGTTGTCGATCGCCGTCGTCGGCGCGACCGCCGCCGCGGCCCCCGCCGCCGCCCAGTCTCCGGAGCAGGTCAAGCAGGCCGTCGAGCGCGAGCTGCGGGGGGACCGGGCCCTGCGCCGGCTCGAGGTGTCCGTGGCCGGCGACGAGGTGACGCTGACCGGGAGAGTGCGCCACTTCTGGGACAAGAACGAGGCGTTGCGCCGCACGTTCGACGTCCGCGGCGTCGGCACGGTGGTCAGCGCGATCGAGGTGCCCGTCCAGGAGGACCAGGAAGAGCTGGTCGAGGACGTGAGCCGGGCAATCCAGCGCTACCCGCACTACCGGATCTGGGACTACATCGACGGCCGGATCGACGACGGCGTCGTGAGCATCTTCGGGCGCGTGACTCCCGAGCGCGACAAGGCGGGCGAGCTGTTCGAGCGCATCGCCAAGGTGCGCGGCGTGCAGGACGTGCAGATGAACGTCACCCCGCTGTCGCCGAGCCGTTCGGACGATCGGCTGCGCGCCGCGATCGGGCGGCGGCTGTTCTCCAGCGAGCACTTCCAGCGCTTCGCGTCGATGCCGAATCCGCCGTTCCACATCATCGTGAACAACAGCGTCGTCACGCTGATCGGCTACGTGCAGAGCCAGATCGAGTACATCGAGATGCAGCGCATCGTCGCGCAGACGCAGGGCGTGCTGCGCGTCGACAACCAGATACAGACGATTCGCTAGGCAGGGAGTCGGCGGCGCGCTACGACGGGCCGCGGGCCGATGTGGCGGCGTCGGCTCCGGAAGCGGCCGGAATCGGCGGCGCACCACCGCCGGGCGGGCGGCGGCGGACCTCGCGGGTGACCGGCACGTTGGGCTCCAGCTCGACCAGCTCGTCCTCGTGCACGATGCGCAACGCGGCCTCCCCCCGCACGACGTAGGTCGCCGACGTCGGGGTCAGATCCACCTCCAGGCGCTGCCCGCGCACCTGCAGCGAGAACCGCAGGCCGCCGAGCTTCTCCGGCACCTTGGGTGCGAAGCTGAGGCGGCCGCCGGTGTCGCGCATCCCCGCGAAGCCGTAGATGAGCGTCATCCAGAAGCCGCCCATCGACGCGATGTGGCATCCGTCCTGCACGTTTCCGGCCACGTCCGCCAGGTCCATGAGCCCCGCGTCGATGGAGTAGCTGAACGCCTTGTCCATCTCTCCCACCTCGGCCGCGATGATGCTCTCGATGGAGCACGACAGCGACGAATCGCGGGTCGTGAGCCGGTCGTAGTAGACGAAGTTGCGCCGTTTCTGGTCGTGCGAGAACTCGTGTCCGAGCAGGAACATCGCCAGCACCACGTCCGCCTGCTTGACGACACGGTAGCGGTAGATGACGAGCGGGTGGTAGTGCAGCAGCAGCGGGTACTTGTCGGCAGGGGTGTTGGCGAAGTCCCAGTCCTGCTTGTCCTTGAAGGAGTCGTCCTGCAGGTGCACGCCGTCGCGGTCGTCGTACGGCAGGTACATCCGGTCGGCCGCCTGCCGCCACGCGTCGATCTCGTCCGGATCGAGGCCCGTGTCGCGCTCCAGCGTCGCGAATCGCTGCGGGTCGGACGCCGCCAGCGCGCCGATGGTCTCGACCGCGTACCAGAGATTCTCGCGCGCCATCAGGTTCGTGTACAGGTTGTTGTTCACGACGGTGTTGTACTCGTCCGGCCCGGTCACCCCGTTGATCCGGAACTTGCCGTCGTGGCGGCCGAAGAAGCCGAGGTCGACCCACAGGCGGGCCGTCTCGACCAGGATTTCCGCGCCCACGGCCTCGAGAAAGCCCTTGTCCCCTGTGGCGTCGACGTACTTGCGAAGCGCGTACACGATGTCCGCGTTGATGTGGTATTGCGCCGTTCCCGCCGCGTAGTACGCGGACGCCTCGTTGCCGTTGATGGTGCGCCACGGAAACAGCGCCCCGCGCTGATTGACCTCCCGGGCGCGCTCGCGCGCCTCGTCCAGAAAGTCGTGTCGCTGACGGAGCAGGTTCTGCGCGATCCGCGGTTTCGTATACGTGAGGAAGGGCAGCACGTATATCTCGGTGTCCCAGAAGTAGTGCCCCTCGTACCCGGGTCCGGTCAGTCCCTTGGCCGGCACGCCGACTCCCTCGGCCCGCGCCGTCGCCTGGCACATGTGGAACAGGTTGAACCGGATCGTCTGCTGCCACTCGGGATTGCCGCGCACCTCCACGTCGCTGCAGTCCCAGAAGTCGTCGAGAAAGCGCTTCTGGCTGGCGAGCAGATCCTCGAACCCCTTCTCCACCGCCCGATCGAGGACCCGCTCGGCACGTTGGCAGAGCTCCTCGACCTGGCGGCGGCGCGACGAGTGGTACGTGATGTACTTGATGAGCCGAATCCGGGTCCCCACCGTGCCGTCGATGGAATAGACCACGCGCCCGGCGGACTCGTCGGCCGATGCTTTCACGCTGAACGAACAGTCCGTCTGCACGTCGTGATCGATGGCGCACGACAGGGTCATCCCGCTCGACCTGGTCGCGTGTCCACGGACCACGCGCGCGTCCGCGGTACGGCTCACCTCCATGTCGAGCACTTCGCAACCGAACTGCCGCGTGCGGGGGTCCCCATTGAAACGCGGGGTACTGCTGTCGACCACTTCCGACACGACCACGACGGGCGCGTCGTTCGCCAGCAACGTGACCTCGTACTCGATCGCGGCCAGATGCCGGTGCTCCAGCGAGACGAGGCGCCGCGACCGAATGGAGACGCGCTGACCCGAGGAATGCGCCCAGACGAGCTCCCGATCGAGCGTGCCGGCCCGCATGTCGAGCGCCCGTTCGAACCCCTCCAGCGTCCCCGTGGGCAGGAAGAACGGCTCGTCGTCGACGTACAGGCGGATGATCTTCGCGTCCGGCACGTCGACGATGGTCTGGCCGAGCTTCGCGAAGCCGTAGGCCTCCTCGCCGTAGACGATGGGCCACGTCTCGTGGAAGCCGTTGATGTAGGTGCCGTTGTGCACCACCGGCTGCCCCTCGTCGCACGTGCCGCGCATCCCCAGATAGCCGTTCGCGGTGGCGAACAGCGACTCGGCGGCGGCCAGATAGCGCTCGTCGAAGTGCGTCTCCACCAGGCGCCAGGGCTCGCGCGGGTAGATGTCCTGGGGCGGATGCCGGCGGTGAAGATCACCCATCGGTCAGCGGGCCTCCGGGGGTCGAGCTTTGTCCCCGTCCGCGTGCTCCAACGTGTCGCCCAGGTCGGTCACCACGTGGTCGGCGCCGGCCCGAGCGAGCGCTTCCGCCTCCCCGCTGCGATCGATCGCGACGACCAGCCCGAACCCGCCGGCGCTTCCCGCTTCGACGCCGGCAATCGCGTCCTCGACCACGACGGCCCGCGACGGCGGGACGCCCAGCACCCGCGCGGCGTAGGCGAAGGTGTCGGGCGCCGGCTTGCCGGCCAGTCCCTGCCGCACGGCAACCTGGCCGTCGACCCGCAGCTCGAACAGGTCGGCCAGCGCGGCCGCGTGCAGGATGGCCTCGCAGCTCCGGCTCGAGGAGACGACGGCGCAGCGCACGCCGTGGCGGCGCAGGTGCCGGACCACCGCCAGGGAGCCTTCGTAGACCTCGACCCCCTCACCGGCAAGCAGCTCGGTGAACATCGCGTTCTTCCGGTTGCCGAGACCGCAGACCGTCTCCAGCCCCGGCGCATCCTCGGGCACGCCGTCTTCCAGGGTAATGCCGCGCGACGCGAGGAAGGTCCTGACGCCGTCGTAGCGCGGCCTGCCGTCGACGAACCGCGCGTAGTCGCCGGGCATCTCGAACGGCCGGAACGGCTCGCCGCGCGACGCTGCCCGACTTCGCAGATAGCGACGCGGCATGAAGCCGGGCGGTGGCGGTGAGGACGCCGTCCAGGTCGAAGAGCACCGCCTCGTAGGCGGTCCAGTCGATCATGAGCCACAGTCCGACTTATGCTCTGCCCGATCTATCGGATCTACGGCGGATCCGCTGGAACCTGAACGTGGTTGCACGGACGCCTTTCGCCGGGGCGACGTCGCATCCCCTCAGGCATGGCTCGTCTCGGCCGGCCGGGGGCAGGCGACGCCGGTCCCGCCGAGGCCGCAGTAACCGCGGGGGTTCTTCGCCAGGTACTGCTGGTGGTATTCCTCGGCGTGGTAGAAGAGCGGCGCCGTGCGGATCTCCGTCGTGATCGGACCGTAGCCGGCCGCGGTCAGGCCCGGCTGGTAGGTGTCGCGCGATGCATCGGCGGCGCGCTGCTGCTCCGCGTCGTCCACGAAGATCGCGGAGCGGTACTGCGTGCCGACATCGTTGCCCTGCCGCATCCCCTGGGTCGGGTCGTGGCTCTCCCAGAAGACCTTCAACAGGCCCTCGAAGTCGATGACGCGCGGGTCGTAGACGACGAGCACCACCTCGGAGTGGCCCGTGCCGCCGCTGCACACCTCTTCGTACGTCGGGTTCTTCGTGAACCCGCCGGCATAGCCGACGGCGGTCGAGTAGACGCCTTCGAGCTCCCAGAAGGTCCGCTCGGCGCCCCAGAAGCAACCCAGGCCGAACACCGCCTTGCGGGTTCCCTCCGGGAACGGCGGGACGATCGGGCGGCCGTGCACGAAGTGCCCCGCCGGCACCGGCAGCGGCGCGTCACGGCCGGGCAGCGCCTCCGCCGCGTTGGGCATCCGCAGGCTGGCTGGATTGGCGAACAGCATCGTTCCTCCTCGACGCGGGCAGAACCCACGTCTCTAACAGCATAGCGAACCACGGGGCGCGGAGCGCCCGAGCGGGCCGGATATCGTACCGCATTGCCGCGAGTCACGGATCCTCCCGTGCGAGGTGACGCAGGTCCTGCCGGTCGACCTCGCGGTCGAGCCGGCGCTTCTGGTCCAGGAGCTGCCCGCGCGGCATCACCGGCGCCTCCACGTCCCCGACCGTCAGCGTCTCGGATGACGCCAGGTCGATGTGGGCGTCGCGCCACTCGCCCGTCGCCGCTTCCCTGAACCGGGCGGCTTCGACGATGCAGACGTCAACCGTCACGCCCTCGTGCGACAGCGACAGCGCGACGCGGTCCCAGGCATCGTCGCGCCGGCGCCAGGGATAGTCGACGACGTGCTCCTCCGCGCCCCGCAGCAGTGCGGGCACGTGCTCGGCCGCGATGAACAACTCCAGGCTGCGGACGGGGCGCGCGGCGCCGTACGCGGCCGCGGCGACGTCGCCCGTCAACTGGAAGGGGATGGCGCATTCGTCGAGCAGCCCGCACACCCAGCGCAGTGCCGCGGCCGGTACTTCCCCACTGGCCGCTCCCCTGCTCGCCGCCGCGGCCGCTCCGTTCGCCGCCTCCGTCACGCGGACTCTCCGTCCACATGCATTGCCAGCGCACGCTCGAACGCCGCTCGGACCCGCGGCTCGAAGCAGACGAAGTCGACGCGCTCGACGGATGGCGCGCCGGCAAGCGCTTGTACCACCGTTCGAACGGCAGCCTGGGCCGCCGCGTTGACTATCGCGTCGACGTCCAGCGTCGTGATGTCGGCGGTGGTGACGCGCAGGCGCTCGCTGGACATGGGAACGTGCCGGTTCACGCGGATTCGCGCAACGGGTAGTATACGGAGACAAGGAGTGGAGCCGATGAAGCTGTCGATCACGTACTGCACCCGTTGAAAGTACCTCCCCAGGGCCTCCAGTCTGGCGGCCGAGATCAAGAGCGCGCTCGGTCTGGAAACCGAGCTGATCGAGGGAACCAACGGGATATTCGACGTCGTCGCGGACGGCAGGATGATCTTCTCGAAGCACGCCGAGCAGAGGTTTCCGGAATTGGAGGAGATCATCGGCGCCCTGCGCGCGTTGAGCGCCGCGTAGACCCGCGTCGCCTCCGCCGGGACCATCGCCCCGGCCGCAGGCCTCGGTTCACTCCGGCGTCCGGCTCGGTCGTGCGTCTCACGGAGGGAGGACCCATGGCGAAAACAGTCACCCGTCGGGACATCCTGGCCGGCGCGGCAGGCGCCATCGGCGCCGCCACGCTCGCGCCGGTCGGCCAGCGCGTGCACGCGCAGGACACCACGAAGTCGCCGGGGGGGCCGGCGAGCGCACTCGGCGCGCGTTCGCCCCACGAGCCGCTGGCGCGCGGCAGGGTCACCGGCCTCTCGTCGCGGACGCCGCTGCAGGATCTCCACGGCATGATCACGCCGTCGGACCTCCACTTCGAGCGGCACC
>JAGWAH010000109.1:14066-20371 GCA_021296515.1 Acidobacteriota bacterium
GCAACTATCCCACGGGCGCCGGGCCGGAAACGAAGCCGGAGCTGGTCTGCGGCATGACCTCCACCACCGAGTGGACCGGCGTGTCGCTCGCCACGCTGTTCCGCGAGATCGGCGCGAGCCCCGACGCGACGTGGTTCCTGGCCGAGGGACAGGACGCCGCGGTGATGACCCGTAGCGTCCCCATGGAGAAGGCCTGGGACGACGCGATGATCGCCTACGCGCAGAACGGCGAGGCGCTGCGGCCGTCGCAGGGCTACCCGGCGCGGCTCCTGCTGCCGGGCTGGGAGGGCAACTCCAACGTCAAGTGGCTGCGCCGCCTCGAGCTGGCCGACGCCCCGTTCATGACGCGCGAGGAGACCTCGAAGTACACCGATCCTCTGGCCGACGGCACGGCCCGGCAGTTCAGCTTCGTCTTCGACGCCCGCTCGATCATCACCTCGCCGGCCTACCCCGACGTGGTCGAGCCCGGCTGGATCGAGCTGCGCGGCGTCGCCTGGTCGGGGCGGGGCACCATCGCGCAGGTGGACGTCAGCACCGACGGCGGCCGGACCTGGCAGGCGGCGCGCCTTCAGGAGCCGGTGCTGCGGCAGGCGCACACCCGCTTCCGGCACCTGTGGCGCTGGGACGGCTCCGAGACCGAGATCATGAGCCGGGCCACCGACGACAGCGGCTACGTCCAGCCGACCCGCGCAGCGCTGCGCGCCGTTCGCGGCCGCCGCGCGCGCCGCTATCACCTCAATCCGATCACCGCCTGGCGCATCCAGCCGAACGGGCAGGTCTTCTACCGGGAGGAGCCGCCGTGGGACGCGTGACGTATCGGGGGATGCTCAGCGCGCCGTTGCTGGCCGCCGTGCTTGCGCTGGCCGGCGCCGGTCTGTTCACGACGCCGGCCGCGGCCCAGAACGCCGGCGGTGACGGCGCGGAAACGATGCCCGAGTCGTTCGGCTTCGGACGGGCGGCCACCGCGGAGGAAATCGCCGCCTGGGACATCGACGTCATGCCCGACGGCACCGGCCTGCCGGAGGGGGAGGGCACGGCCGCGAGCGGCGCTCCCATCTACGCGCGGCAGTGCGCGGTCTGTCACGGGCAGTCCGGCGAGGGCGGCATCGCGGACCGGCTGGTGGGCTACACGCCGGAGACCACCCCGCCGTTCGGGCCGCGCTACGAGGAGTGGCGCGGCGACGGCCCCGACGTGCCGTACTCCGTCGGCAACTACTGGCCCTACGCCACGACGCTCTTCGACTACATCCGCCGCGCGATGCCGTCGAACGCGCCCGGCACGCTGGAAGCCGACCAGGTCTACGGCCTCGTCGCCTGGATCCTGGCCGAGAACGGCCTCATCGGTGCCGACGACGCGATGAACGCCACGACGCTGCCGGCAGTGGAGATGCCGGCCCGCGACATCTTCGTCCCACAGGAACGCTGACCATCGAGAAGCGCAAGCTGCCCATCGGAATCCAGACGTTCCGCCAGATCCGCGAGGAAGGCTACTACTACGTCGACAAGACGGGCTGGGCGCGGCGGATGGTGGAGGAAGGGAAGCACTACTTCCTCTCCCGCCCGCGGCGTTTCGGCAAGAGCCTGTTCCTGGACACGCTGAACGAGCTGTTCGAGGGCAACGAACCCCTGTTCGAGGGCCTCGCCATCCACGCGCACTGGGACTGGTCCGTGCGCCGTCCCGTGGTGCGGCTCGACTTCGGGAGCGGTCGTTTCGGCGATCCCGACGCTCTGCGCGAGGACGTGATGGCGCAACTCGACGCCATCGAGCGCCGAACGGACGTCGCGTCCACCTACGACGCCGCGCACGCCCGTTTCCGGCGCCTGTTGCAGGTGCTGCACGAGCGCACCGGACAGCGTGTCGCGGTGCTGGTGGACGAGTACGACAAACCGATTCTGGACGCCCTGGGTACGCCGGACATCGCCCGCGCCAACCGCGATTTCCTGCACGGGTTGTATTCGACCATCAAGTCTGCCGACGCCCACGTCGAGTTCACGCTGCTCACCGGGGTAAGCAGGAGCCTTCAGCCGGGGTGCGCGAGGGGGAACCCCTCGCACGAAACAGCCTCGAAGGTCAGCTTGTTCTCCGGCCTCAACAACCTGAAAGACATCACCCTGGATCCGCAGCCACGGCCGCCTCGACATGGCCGTCCGCTTCAACGACAACGTCTACGTGTTCGAGCTCAAGGTGGTCGGAGGAACGGACGGGGAACGCACAACCGCCTCGCGTGCGCGAACGGACGCGCTCACTTCCGACGACGCATCCACGGGCCGGGCGATGGCGCAGTTGAAGCATAAGGGCTACGCTGACAAGTACCGCCATCTGGGCCTGCCGATCCACCTGATCGGCGTGGAGCTGGACCGGGACAGCCGGAACGTGGCGTCGTGGGAGGTGGAGCTTGTCTGATCGATCCGAACATCCCGGAGCCGAGCAGCAGAAGACGGACATCTGGCACGCGCTTCAGGACTGGCGCGCGCAGGCAGGCTTCGACTGGCCGGAGTTGACCCCGGAGGAAGTGGACGCGTGGCGAGAGCGCCCCGGGCGCGAGTTCGTGTGGCCGGAGTGACGCTGCGTCTGCGCCGTCGTCAGCTATCCGTCGCGAGTCGATAGCTCGTGCTGCGCCCGCCGCCCGGATTGCGGACGAGGACGCCGCGGTCGACCAGGAACGCGATGTCTCGCAGGGCCGTGTCCTGTGAGCACTTTGCGAGCTTCGCCCACTTCGAGGTGGTGAGCTTGCCCTCGAAGCCGTCCAGCAGGCGGTTCAGGACGAGGCGCTGGCGGTCGTTCAGGGAAAGGCCGGCGGCGCGTTCCCAGAATCGGGCCTTCGCCAGCACACCGCCCAGAGCTGCCGCTGAATTCTCTATCGAGCGGCCGAGGCAACCGAGGAACCAGCCCATCCACTCGCTGACGTCCGTCGAACCCCGTTGCGTCCGCTCGAGAACCTCGTAGTAGGCGTTGCGCTCCGCCCGGATCTGCGACGACATGCTGTAGAAGCGTTGCGGGCTGCGTTCCGACCGAGCCAGCGCCATGTCGGCGACCGCCCGGGCGATACGGCCGTTGCCGTCTTCGAACGGATGGACGGTTACGAACCAGAGATGCGCCAGCCCCGCCTTCAGCACCGGGTCGATTTCCGTCCGCGCCTCGAACCACTCCAGGAACGCTCCCATCTCCATGCCGAGTCTGGCGGCCGGCGGCGCCTCGAAGTGCACACGCTCGCGGCCGGCCGGGCCGGAGACTACCTGCATGGGATCGGAGTCGCTGTCGCGCCAAGCGCCGACCCTGATCCGCTTCATGCCGCTGCGGCCGGTCGGAAACAGCGACGCCTGCCAGTCGAACAGCCGCTCCGCGGTCAGAGGTTCGTCGTAGCGCCGAGTCGCGTCCAGCATCATCTCGACGACGCCCTCCACATCCCGATCCGCCTGACCGATGCCCCCGGCGTCCATGCCGAGACGCCGGGCGACCGAGGACCGGACCTCCCCCACGTCGAGCTTCTCGCCCTCGATGTCGCTGCTCTTGACCACGTCCTCGACCAGGGTTCCCAGCACAGCCTCGCGCTGCAGATCGAAGCCGAGGGCTTCCATGCGGCCGATGAGACGACCCTGCCGGTGCCGAACGTTGGCCAGCAGGGCGGCGAGTGCCTCGTCGTTCCAGCGAAGGCGCGGCCAGTCGGGCTGCTCGTGGATCCACATTCTCTGCATATTATGCGGAGAATGTGACCCGTGTTCTTTGCAAGGCCAAGGAGATCCCCACCAGGCGGCGCCTTGCGGTTAGAATAGTTAGTGTGCTACAGTGCATTCCGGCTCGCGCGAAGCAGTGCCTAGACGCAAGGGAGGAAACGTATCGACCGTTTCGGGGCCAGCACGGCCTTACGCGGGGCGCCGTGGTCCACGCGCACGACGGTGATCGCTGATCAAGCGCTATAGTTACTGTTGTTTGGGTCGGAGGTGATCAGGTGTCCAAGTACGATCCGTTGACAGCCTACTTGCGTGAGTTCGGCCACTCTTCTGTGCCGATGACGTTCGAAGACATCGAACGAGTCATCGGAGCAGAGTTGCCGAAATCAGCCAACAAGCACCGTGCGTACTGGTCCAACAACCCGACGAATAGTGTACTGACGGCCGCGTGGCTCAGGGCCGGGTACAGGTCCGCCGACGTGGATCTGACCGCTCGTAGGCTGGTGTTCCGAAAAGCGATGACAAACACGACTCATCGAGAAACGGGAGGAGGGCCGCAGGCTCCTGCCCCCTCCTCAGCAGGCCGCAGCGGTTCGTTCGGGCAGGTCTTCGGCGCGCTCAAGGGCACCGTCACGATCGCGCCTGGCACGGATCTGACAGATCCCGTCGGGGAAGACTGGAACGCAACGGGATAGGCGCCAATGAGTGGTCTGCTGCTCGACACGTGCGCGGTAATCTGGATTGCGCAGGGTGACCCCCTGCGCGAACCCGCAGCAAGCGAGTTACCCGAGGCCTGCGAGCGTGGGATTCCTCTGCTCGTGTCGCCCATCACGGCGTGGGAAGTCGGGATGCTCGTGGCCAAGGGCAGAATGGCGCTTGCGCTCGACCCCGATCTCTGGTTCCAGCGGTTCTGCGACCTGCCCGGCGTAACTCTCGCGGCAATGCCACCGACGGTGCTCGTGGCATCCACTACGCTGCCCGACCAGCCGCCCGGCGACGCCGCGGATCGCATACTCATTGCCACCGCGCGGGCATCCGGATACGTCTTGGTCACCCGTGACGAGAAGATCCTCGACTACGGCGCCCGCGGTCACGTACAGGTCTTGGTGTGTTGACGTGCGTCGACCTGCGGAAAGGGGGCCATGCCTTGGATGAACAGCGCGCCAGACTCAGCATCGACGTGACCCGGGAAACGCGGCGCCGCATCCGGCTCGCTGCAGGAGGCGCTCCTCCGTCCGCCGCTCGTCGCGCAGACGGACGATGTGAATCACGGGTTCAATACCCGATCACCTGTCCGTCCTTCCGCGGGTCCGTCCCCCCGTGCAGCATCCCCGTCTCCGGGTGGATCATGATCGCCTGGTAGCCGCCCATGCGCGCTCGACGTGGTGGCCGCGGCGCCGGAGCTCGGCGATGACCTCGTCGGAGACGCCCGGCTCGACGGCTACCGTGCCGCCGGGGCGCAGGCTGGGGCTGTGCCGCACGCGGGCCGCGTCGCCCGCCTCCTGCAGGTTCATGCCGAAGTCGATGATGTTCGACAGCACCTGCCAGTGGCCCTGCGGCTGCATGGAGCCGCCCATGACGCCGAACGACATGAAGGGCTTGCCGTCCTTCGTGACGAAGGCGGGCATGTTGGTGTGCAGCGAGCGCTTGTGCGGCTCGAGCGAGTTGAGGTGGCCCTCTTCGAGCGAGAAGCCGGAGCCGCGGTTCTGGAGCGCGAAGCCGAGGTCGCCGGGGACGACGTCGGAGCCGAAGCCGCCGAAGATGCTCTCGATGAGCGAGATGGCGTTGCGGTCCTTGTCGACCACGGTGAGATAGACGGTGTCGCTGTGATCGAAGGGCTGGCCGGGCGCGACTTCCAGCCCGGCGCGCTCGGGATCGATGAGCCGGCGGCGTGCGTCGGCGTAGGACTTCGTGATGAGCGGCAGCGTCGGCAGCTCGTTGGCGTCGGCGTCCGCCACGTAGGTGTTGCGGTCGGCCCAGACCAGCTTCTTCGCCTCGGCGTAGAGGTGGACGGCGTCGGCCGAGTTGTGGCCGAGGGCGGCGACGTCGTAGCCCTCCATCAGGTTGAGGATCATCAGGGCGAGGATGCCGGAGCTGTTCGGCGGGACCTCCCAGACGTCGTAGCCGCGGTAGCTGGTGCTGACCGGCTCGACCCAGACCGACGAGTGGTCCTCGAAATCGGCCATCGTGAAGTAGCCGCCGTTCCCCTCGCTGAACGCGACGATGCGGCGGGCGATGTCGCCCTTGTAGAACGCGTCGCGGCCGCCCTGCGCAATGGCTTCGTAGGTGGCGGCGAGGTTCGGGTTCTTGAAGAGTTCGCCGACGCGCGGCGGCCGGCCGTCGGGCAGGTAGGTGGCCGCCGAGTCGGGCCACTGCGCCAGGGCGAGGGCCGAGCCGGCCCACTGCCGCTGGATGATCTCGCTCACCGGAAAGCCGTCGCGGGCGTAGGCGATGGCCGGCGCCAGCACGTCGGCGAGCTCCAGCGTCCCGAACCGCTCCAGCAGCTCGTGCCAGCCGTCGACCGCGCCGGGCACCGTCCACGTCAGCGGCCCCTTGCCCGGCATCCGCGTGTAGCCCTGCCGGACCAGCGTCTCGCGGTTGATCTGGTACGGCGCCCGGCCGGTGGCGTTCAG
>JAGWAH010000110.1:0-2567 GCA_021296515.1 Acidobacteriota bacterium
CGACGCCGCCGTGCGACCCGGTCACGTACCAGCCGCCCCAGCGGTCCTCCAGCCGGCTGCGGTGGTCCGTGGCGTGCCCGCTGGCGTAGGCGTTCGGGTCGGCCGGCATCGGGAACATGCTGAGCACCTGCGGGCCGGGAACGCCGAGCGTGTCCCACGACAGGTGGCAGGCCAGGCAGGTCTCCCGCCGCCGGAAGCGCGGCGCCGCCGACGGCGTCTGCTCGAGCGAGTAGAAGATCGTCCCCTGGCGCCGGTCCTGGGCCGCCAGCTCGATCACGTCGGCGCCACGCACCCAGCCGAGCGCCACGTCGTCGCGGAAGAAGACGGCGCGCGGGTTGTCGAAGTCGATGTAGTCCTCCTGGAAGCTCGTCGGCGAGAACACGAGCACCTGCGACTCGGCAGGCACCTCCAGCGCCTCGAGCACCGAGCGGAGGTAGCCGCTCCGGCCTCCGAAGGCCAGCGCCGCGGTTCCCTCCTCGAGCCGCCGGTTCAGGTCCTCGATGGCATTGTCGACCACTCCATCCGTGTACTGGATGGCCGGGTGGTCGCGCGACGCCCGGAACGCACCGCCCCGCTGGCCCGCCACCGACGAGACGGCGATGAGCCCCAGGAGGAGCAGGGCCCCCGTGACAATCGAAGTCGTGCTGCGCATAAACATGTCGACCTCGTCGTTCGTCTTGATCGATCGGAAGCTCGATGATCGCCGCCGGTTCCGATTCCGCTGCCGCGGGCGTTCGCCGGTGGGTCCCGCCGCGCGTCGCGGGTCGTTCGAGCAACGATTATAATGACTCGCCTGCCGGATCGCGGTTGCCGCCGCGAGCGCGAAGAGAGAACGAAAGGACGAATTCCATGCTGACCAGAATCCTGGGCGTGTCGACGGCTGTCGCCGCGCTGGCGGTACTTGTACCCGGCGCCGCGCTCGCGGCCGAGGACGAGACGCCTACGTTCACGAAGGACGTGGCCCCGATCTTCCAGGCGAAGTGCGAGGCGTGCCACCGGGCGAGCTCGATCGCCCCGATGTCTCTCGTGACCTACCAGGAATCCCGTCCCTGGGCGCGCTCGATCCGCGAGCGCGTGTCGACGCGCCAGATGCCGCCCTGGCACATCGACAGGACGGTCGGCATCTCCGAGTTCAAGAACGACCGTTCGCTCACCGACGCCGAGGTCGACACCGTCGTGCGCTGGGTCGACGGCGGCGCGCCGCGCGGCAACCCGGCCGACATGCCGCCGCCGATCGAGTGGCCCGACGAGTCGAAGTGGTACTTCGCGGAACTCTTCGGAGCGCCGGACCTGGTGATCGCATCCGAGCCCTATACGATGCCGGCCGAGGCGAACGACGCCTGGTGGAAGCCGGTCTCCGACACCGGCCTGACCGAGCCGCGCTGGGTGCGGGCGATAGAGCTGCGGCCCAGCACGACGGCCGGCCGCAGGATCACGCACCACGCCATCGCCCGCCTCGAGCAGGAGGAGACCGATCCGCTGCTGCAGAACGCGGTGGCGACGGGCTCCGACGACCCGCTGAACAACTCCGGCCTGTTCATGGAGTGGGCGGTCGGCAAGCAGGGCGAGCTGATGCGCCCCGGCAGCGGCAAGCTGATGCTGCCCGGCTCACGCATCGTCTGGGACGTGCACTACTCCGCCGTGGGCGAGGAGATCACCGATCACGTCGAGCTCGGCATCTACTTCTATCCGCCGGGTGAAGAGCCGGAGCACCGGCAGGTGCTGCATCTGATGGGAGCCGGCGGCGTCGACATTCCGCCGAACACCGTCTCGGTCACCGAGGGCTTCTTCCCGCTGAAGCGCGCCGCCCGCATCGAGAGCTTCCAGCCGCACATGCACCTGCGGGGCAAGGCGATGGCGATGGAGGCCATCCTGCCCACCGGCCGGCGCGAGGTCCTCAGCCACGTCGGCGACTTCAACTTCAACTGGCACAACGCCTACGTCTACGCCGACGACGTCGCGCCGCTGCTGCCGAAGGGCACCCTCGTCAAGATTACCGCCTGGCACGACAACACCGCGGCCAACCGCGCCAACCCGGATCCGAACGTCTGGGTCGGGTACGGCGACCGGACGGTCGACGAGATGGCCCACGCGTGGGTCAACGTCACCTACTTCACCGACGAGGACTACGAAGCCGAGGTCGCGGCGCGCGCGGCCCTGACGGACAACGACGATTGATCGCAGCGCTCTCGGCTCGCGCCGCTGCCCGGCGAGGGCGGCGGCGCGAGTCTTCGCTTCGCACCCTCGCCCTCCCCGGGGACGATTTCGATGCAGCTCTACAGGTATTGGGTCGGTCTCACGACGGCACTCGCCGCCGTGCTCCTATTCGGCGTCACGGCGTCCGCGCAGCCGCCCCGCGCCCCGCTCCCCCTCGAGCCCGAAGGCAGCCGCGGCGAGGCGATCTTCCCGGCCGTGGAAGGCTGGTATCGCAACGCGGACGGGTCGTTCACCATCCTGCTGGGATACTTCAGCCGGAACGAGGACCCGCTGGACATCCCCATCGGCCCCGACAACCAGATTCAGCCCGGCGGTCCCGATCTCGGGCAGCCGACGCATTTTCTGCCCCG
>JAGWAH010000110.1:2583-7966 GCA_021296515.1 Acidobacteriota bacterium
CCGGCCGACTTCGGCGAGCAGCGTCTCACCTGGACCCTGACCGCCAACAACCAGCGCTCCGAGGTGTCGTTCTGGCTGAATCCGCCCTACTTCGTCGACCCGTTCCTGAACCGCGCGAACGGCAACACGCCGCCGCGGCTCAGGGTGGGCGACGGTGAAGAGCTGCAGGGGCCGCCGGTGACGGGAGTTGCCGCCACCTACACCGCGTCGGTCGGCGAGACCATCGAGCTGAGAGCGTCCGCACGCGACGAGCCCCTGACCAACCCCCCGCCGCCGCGCCGGCGGGGACGCCCGCGGCCGCCGCTGACGCTGACGTGGCGCCTCTATCGCGGACCCGCCGAGGTGGTCTTCGAGTCGGGCGCCGAGGATGGCACGAACGGGCGCCACGAGTTCAGGGATCTGACCGGTGGCGAAACGACCACGTTCGCCACCTTCAACGAGCCGGGCGACTACCGCCTGATGGTCACCGCCAACGACATCTCCGGCAACGGGGGCGGCGGCGACCAGTGCTGCTGGACGACGGGCTTCGTCGACGTGACCGTGCGCTGACGGTGAGGGGCTTGTCAGGGTTGCAGACCCGGCGCGCTGAGGTGCGCCGTGAGATTCCGGCTGACTTCCCGGCGCCTATCTTCGGAGCTCCACCGCCTGCGCGACGAAGCTGACCTCGGTGGCGGTCCCATCCGAGTTGCGCGTCAGCGCCACGCCCTCGGCGATCAGGTGGTCGGCATCCCGCTTCGACCAGGTGTGCCGCTCGAACGTCCCTTCCAGGCGCGCCCTGGCCCCGCTGGAATCCGTCGGCACGAAGAAGGCGTAGTCCGTAGGACGTTCCGCTGGACGGGCGCGGGGGTGCTGGTTTAGACTACCCAAGAACGATTTTTTGATTAGTCAAATTCTCATGCCCGACCCCGCACTCGCGCTCCTCCTGTTCGGCATCCTGCTGGCCGCCGCGGCGGCCCTGCTCTGGCCCCGGACCGGCCTCGCGCCCCGCCTGCACCGCCTCCTGCTGCTGAGCGAACGTGTCCGCCTGGAGGACGCCGTCAAGCACATCTACACCTGCGAGCGGACCGGCCGCGTCTGCTCGCTGGAGAGCCTGGCCGGACGGCTGGAGGTCTCCCGGGCGCGCGCCGCGACCCTGCTCTCGCGCCTGGCCGCGATGGCGCTGGTCCAGACCGGCGGCGCCGGGCCGACCCTGACCGGCGAGGGGCGGCAATCGGCGCTGCGGCTCGTCCGGACGCACCGCATGTGGGAACGCTACCTCGCCGACCGGACCGGGGTCCCGGCCAGCGACTGGCACGACGAGGCGGAACGGATGGAGCACGCGCTGTCGACCGACGAGGTCGACGCCCTCGATACGCGGCTCGGCCACCCCCGGTGGGATCCGCACGGCGATCCGATTCCGACCTCTACCGGCGATGTCCCCCCCGACCAGGGCCTCGGCCTGGTGTCCGCCGAGCCGGGGCGAACGGTGGAGATACTGCACCTGGAGGACGAGCCGCGCGAGATCTACGACGGCCTGATTCGCGACGGGCTGGTGCTGGGCGGCCGCCTGGACGTCGTCGCGCGCATGGACGGCAGCGTCCGCGTGCGGAGCGGCGGGCGCGAGTGGGAGATCGACACGGTGGCCGCCGGCAACGTGACGGTCCAATACCTGCCGCTCGGCGAACGCGCCGAGACCAGCCGCACGACGCTGCTCGACGCGGCGGCCGGAGAAACGGTCCGCGTCACCGCCATCTCGCGCGCCTGCCAGGGCATCCAGCGCCGCCGGCTGCTCGATCTCGGCGTGGTGCGCGGCACGCCGATCACGCCGGAGCTGGCGAGCGCCGCCGGCGATCCGGTCGCCTATCGCATCCGCGGCGCGCTGATCGCGCTGCGCCGGACGCAGGCGGCGTGGATCCACGTCGAGCACGCCGCCGGCAGCGGCAGCGAGCGCGCAGGGCGGAGCGTCGAGGGGGCGGCCTGATGGCGTTGCCGGCCCCTTCATGCGGCAGCCGCGCCGAGCACCGGACGCAGAGCCTGATCCGGCTCGGTCTGAACCCCGGCAAGTGGGACATCCTCGTCGCCCTCGCCGGCAACCCCAACGTCGGCAAGAGCACCGTCTTCAACGCCCTGACCGGACTCCGGCAACACACCGGCAACTGGCCCGGCAAGACCATCGTGCGCGCCGAAGGGGCCTTTGCGCACCGCGGCTCGCGCGTGAAGATCGTCGACCTGCCCGGCACCTACTCCCTGCAGGCCGGCAGCGCGGACGAAGAGGTGGCCCGCGAGTTCATCCTGTTCGGGCGGCCCGACGTGACGGTGGCTGTCGTCGACGCCACCCGCCTCGAGCGCAACCTGAACCTCGTGCTACAGATCCTCGACATCACCGACCGGGTGGTGGTCTGCGTCAACCTGATGGACGAGGCCCGGCGCCACGGGATCGCGGTCGACGCGGCACGGCTCGAGCGGGAGCTCGGCGTCCCGGTCGTGGCCGGCTCGGCCCGATCGGGGGTCGGCATCGACGCGCTGCTCGACGCCGCGCACGGCGTCGCCACGGGCGGCACGCGCACCACGCCGTTCCGCCTCGCGCAGCAGGCCCCCGGGGTCGAGCAGGCCGTCGCATCCCTTGCGGAGGTGGTCGACGAGGCGTTCCCCGGCGTGCCGAGCAGCCGCTGGGTGGCGCAACGGCTGCTGAACGCCGACGACGCGGTGGCCGCCGCCGTCCGCTCGGGCGAGCTGGGCCAGCTTGGTGACGACGACCAGCAGACCCCGCCGCCCGCCCCGCCGGCGCCGGTCCGCAAGCAAGTGCTCGATACCGCGGAGCGCATGCGGTGGGACGTGCCCGCCGACTTCCACGACTCGCTCATGGAACGCACCTACGCGGCGGCGCACGACGTCGCGGCGCGCGCGGAGGCCCGCGGGGTGCGCAAGGCCGGGTTCAACGTCGACCGCACGCTCGATCGGCTGCTGACGAACCGCTGGCTGGGCTTCCCGCTGATGCTCGCGATTCTCGCCACGGTCTTCTGGATCACCATCGAAGGGGCGAACGTCCCGTCCGGCCTGCTGGCCGCGCTCCTGATCGACGCCGCACATCCGGTGCTGAAGGGAGCGGGCGACGCGGTGGGACTGCCGTGGTGGCTGAGCGGCTTCCTCTTCGACGGCGTCTACCTGGCGACCGCGTGGGTCGTCGCGGTGATGCTGCCGCCGATGGCCATCTTCTTCCCCCTCTTCACCCTGCTGGAGGACTTCGGCTACCTTCCGCGCGTCGCCTTCAACCTCGACGCGCTGTTCCGCAAGGCCGGGGCGCACGGCAAGCAGGCGCTGACGATGTGCATGGGGTTCGGGTGCAACGCGGCCGGGGTCGTGTCGACCCGCGTCATCGACAGCCCCCGCGAACGGCTCATCGCCATCATCACGAACAACTTCTCGCTCTGCAACGGCCGCTGGCCGACGCAGATACTGATCGCCTCGATCTTCATCGGCGCCCTCGCCCCGGCACACCTCGCCGGCCTGGTATCCGCAGCAGCGGTGGTCGCGATCGCGGTGCTCGGCATCGGCGCGATGTTCCTGGCGTCGTGGTTGCTGTCGAACACGGTGCTGCGCGGCGAGGCGACCAGCTTCAGCCTGGAGCTGCCGCCCTACCGCCCGCCGCGGGTGCTCCAGACGCTCTACACCTCGCTCATCGACCGCACCCTCATCGTCCTGTGGCGCGCGGTGGTGTTCGCCGTGCCGGCCGGCGCCGTCATCTGGCTCTCGTCCAACCTGACGATCGGTGGTGCGAGCGTCGCCGAGCACGCGGTCGGCTGGCTGGACCCGTTCGGCCTGCTGATCGGCCTCAACGGGGTGATCCTGCTCGCCTACGTGGTGGCGATTCCCGCCAACGAGATCGTCATCCCCACCGTGCTGATGCTCACGGTGCTGACCGCCGGGGGCGCCGCGACCGGCAACGGGGCCGGTGCGGGAGTGATGTTCGAGCTCGACAGCGTGCAGGCGACGGGCGACCTGCTGCGGGGAGGAGGGTGGACGCTGCTGACCGCGGTCAACCTGATGCTCTTCAGCCTGCTCCACAACCCGTGCTCGACGACCATCTACACCATCTACAAGGAGACCCGCAGCGCCCGCTGGACGACGCTCGCCTCGCTGCTGCCGGTGGCGATGGGCCTCTCGGTCTGCTTCGTCGTCGCGCAGGTGTGGCGGCTGCTGGCGTGAGCTCCGGCCCCGCCCGGCCGCACCGGCCGGGGCTTGACCGGGCTTGACCCGGCCCGCCCGAGGGGACAGACTGAACTCTCTTCCGTGCGCGCGCTGTCCAACCGGTCGAGAAGATCGTCCAGCGTCCGGCGGAATTGCCGCCCAACCGAGCCTGACTAGAAGTCTACGCCGTTTCTACGGCGCAGACTCCTAGGCAACTGCGATGGAGTGAACGATGCGACGACAGCTATCCCGCACCCGATGGTTCGCGTTCCTGCTGAGCGCCATGGTGACAGCGCTGGCCGTGGCCGGTGCAACGCACCTCGCTGCCCAGTCCGGCGGCGACGACACGGCGCCGGTCATGCCCCGGTACGACGCGGACGGCGCGCTCCACCTGCCCGACGACTACCTGCGCTGGACCTTCGTGGGGGCGTCGCTCGGCCTCAGCTACAACGACGAGCCGCCGCAGCGCGAGTCGTTCAACCACACGCTGATGGAGCCGACCGCCTACGACCACTTCGTCCGCACCGGGGAGTTCCGCGAGGGCACCATGCTGGTGCTGCTCGTGCGCAACACGGAGGCCGACGCGATGCCGGCCCGCCACGGCCGGTTCGCGTCCGACGTGCTGGCGGTCGAGCTGGCCGTGAAGGACAAGGAGCGGGTCGAGGCCGGCTGGGCGTACTACGACTTCCGGGGCGCCGCCAATCTGCTGCCCACCGCGCAGCCGCAGCCACCCGGCAACCGCTGCTACGCGTGCCACATCGACCACGCGGCGCGCGACAACGTCTTCCTGCAGTTCTACCCGCTGCTGGCCGATGCGGCCGGCGTCACGGTCGACTGACGAGAGTCACTGAGCGGCCCGGACGACGCCGCGCGCGAGTTGCTCCGGGTCCGCGAACAGCGTCAGCGCCACCCCGTCCCAGCGCCCGTCGCCGGAAGGGCTCTCCGCGGCCTCGGCGCCCAGGGCCATCGTGCCGGTCCCGCCCGCGTGACGAAACGCCCGCACGACGTGGCGCTGCACCAGCTCCGCGCGGGCGAGCGCGTCGAGCATGCGCCGTCCAACATCGCCGGCGGTGGCGTAGCCCTCCACGACGACAGGGCTGTTCCGCGGGTACTGGAGCAGCTCTCCCATCGCTTCCTCGATCCGGCGTCCGGCGCCGTCGCGCAGCGTCAGGACGCCCTCGGGATCGGTCTCGAACAGGCGATCGGCGGCGAGCCA
>JAGWAH010000111.1:0-1329 GCA_021296515.1 Acidobacteriota bacterium
TGGCCGTCGGGGGTGCGCGGCAGCGTCCAGCCGCCGTCCTGCGCGGCGGCCGGCGCCGCGAGCGCGATGAGGGCAACGACGGCGGCCGGCAGACCACTGGAAATCAGGCATCGTCTACGCATCTGGGATCTCCTCGGGCGCGCCTTTCGGGCCGGCGCGGCGCGCAACCTGCAATTGTAGCGGGAGGACCGCGGCAACGCCACGGCCGCAACGCGATCGACAGGCGAATCGCGGGCCTCCCGATGAATGCTGCCGGCGTCGGGCCGACCGGGAGACGTCCGGGAGCGTGTCAGGACTCCTCCTCCGGCCTTGCAGCGGTGAACAGGTCATCGAGCAGGTCCAGCTTGACGCTGACTTCCTCGACAATCTCCTCGGCCGGCAGAAAGTCCACGAGTCGATGCAGCTCTCCCCTGCGCAGCAACATCGCATGCCCGAGCCGCTCGGCAAGCCGGCGGAAGAACTCCTCCGCGAAGGCACTGAGCTTGCGTCGTTCCGTTCGCGCCGCCCACAAGAGCCGGGCCGTGGCCTCATCCGCCGCCTTCCACAGGTTGAAGTCACCCTCCCGCCCCTCGAAGACCCGTTCCATGATCAACGCATCCAGAACCTCGTCAATCTCCTGACCAACACCCTCGAGCAGAAGCGGTGCATCTCTGTAGCGATCACGGGCGAAGCTCCTCAACGTGTCCGGCGTCACGATGTAGTTCTCGCACTCATATCGTCGCCAGTACGAGATCCGGAGCCCCCCATCACCGGAATCCGCACGCTCCCTGCCGTCACTGTCCAGCACTGCGAGCCCCCGGAGCCCCGGGACCATGCTCCGCAGCGCGAAGAAGTGCTGCTGCGGTGTCAAGCCGAAACCTCCTTCAACTCGCGCCAGCTCCGCGTCGAGGCCGCCGTCGGGAAAGTTGTCCTGGACGTAGAACGAGTTGATCCGCTCGTCCCACACGTGCGCCGCGGCATGTCCGATTCTCTTGGCCAGAGCCTTCAGTATCTCTACGTCGGTGCCGCCCTCCACATAGAGTACGTAGCCTCGTTGCCGCGCTCGGATGTAATGCTCGGCGCCGTAGTGCTTCAGAGTACTCCTGATATCCGTCTTCGCTGCAAGGTCGTCCGCACGACCGGCCAGCAACAGCGTGAGGTTGTGATCCAGAGCTTCATCCAGAATCACTTCCGAGTGGGTGACGAGTATAACCTGCGATGCGTTCTCGGACGCGAGCTCGCGCAGTAGCACATAGACCTGTCGTTGGCGAAGGGTCTCCAGATGTGCATCCGGTTCGTCAATCAACAGCACGCTGCCGGGGTGAGAGTAGAGATATGCAATGACCAGCA
>JAGWAH010000111.1:1643-5166 GCA_021296515.1 Acidobacteriota bacterium
CCGACGAGTCAGCGTTTCGGTATCGGGAGTGCAGTACACCAGGTCTTCGCCCTGGTTGCGAAAGGTCATCGCTACAGGTTCCACGCGGCTGTCATGCAGCACGCCGACCCTGATCTGCAGATGTATGTCGCGATTACCCGTGCGCACCGCGGCGTTGTGCCAGAAGTAGCGTGTGCGTTGCACGGGCACCGAAACGATGCCGAGACGATTCAGGGACGTCGAGGTACGCTCTTTGGGTGGCGCCTGCCCCTTCTTTTCCTGCCAGGCCCGCACCGCCTGGGACCACAGGGCGAGCGCCTGTATCGCCGTCGTCTTGCCGCAGTTGTTCGGCCCGATGAGCACCGCCGGATGATCGAGCTCGATGCGCTGCGTGTCGCCGAAACGCTTGAAGTTGCGGATTTCGAGGTAGTGCAGCAGCCTCATGCGGCAAGCCCTCCGCGGGCTACTTGTCGAACAGCCAGCGATTGGCCTCCGCCCGCCCCTCGACGTCCGCCAGATGCTCGTCGAGCAGGTAGCCCTCCGCCACCAGCGCCTCGGCGGCGCGCATGATCTGCGCGCGGTACTCCTCGAAGCTCCCGTAGCGCTCCCCCACCGACGGGCGCGGATCGCCCGATGCCTCGCGATCAGCCTTCGTCCGCGGAAACGCGATGTAGCCGCCGGCCAGTCCGAGCGGGGCGTCGGGCGCGCCGATCGCGGGATTCCGCAGGTTCCAGCCGGTGTAGGTGGCGACGGGCGCGACGACAGCCGGCATGCGCAGCACGCCGATCTCGTTGTCGTCTTCGTCGAACGCGGGCACGCGCACGCCGTACCGCCTTCCCGAGCGGACCGGCGG
The DNA here is from genome assembly GCA_021296515.1 of Acidobacteriota bacterium. Taxonomy (GTDB): domain Bacteria; phylum Acidobacteriota; class Vicinamibacteria; order Vicinamibacterales; family UBA8438; genus WTFV01. Next base: position 2,476 of record JAGWAH010000111.1, read on the forward strand.
GTGGTTGTCGATGCGGCGCTTCGCAGCGAACTCCTCGCCGTAGTCGAGGTGGTCCGGCTGCTGAATGGCCGTCGGGTAGCGCACGCCCGGAAGCGGGGTCCAGCCCGCCTCCTTCTCCTGCCAGCCAACGAGGGTGCCGTCGCCGATGCGCGGATGCATGCTCGGGGGCGGCGGCGCGCCGTCGGTGACCCAGCGATCCATGGCCAGGAACAGAGTCTCGAGGAACGGCTGGTAGACGTTGGGATTGGGCGGCAACTGCCCCCGGTCCGACGGTCCGCGGGCGGGACTGTGCTGCGAGCCACCGAAGACGTACACCCGCACGTCGTCGGGGATCTCGCTGTCCCGCCGCCCCGTCGGGTCCGTCACCACGAGCGACGCGCTGCGGTGCCAGTACTCGGAGCTCGTGTCGAGGTGCATCACCTTCGGCGCCGTGCCGCTCGCGCGCGCCCGGCGCAGCAGGCTGTCGGTCCGGCCGGTGAACGGGTCGGTCTCGTCGCCGTAGGTGAAGGGAAAGACGTCGACCGGGTAGAGGTGGCCGCTGTGCTCGGTGGCCGTGCGCGTCGGCGAGGCGAAGCGGTGGTTGAAGAACCCCTGGCCGCCGCCGGCGATGACCGGCATCACGCCGTCGAAGACGATGCGCCCCTGCTCGTCGGCGTTGAACCCCTCGTGCAGGAACATCCGCAATGCGCGCCCGCTCTGCGAACGCCCTTCCCCGATGACGCGCTGCGCCAGCGGCCGGCCGCGGGCGTCCCGTAGCGGGTTCATCGACGAGTCGTCGTGGCGCAGGAACGACACGAAGTCGCGGATCGCCGCGAACCCGGCGCCCTGCACGACCGACCCGAACGCCTCGTAGGTCAGCTCGTAGATGACGCCCGGCTCGAAGCCTTCCGCGAGCCGGATGTCCGCCTCGATGAGCCCGCTCCCCTCATCGCGAGCCGCCCGCGTGAGGATGAACTCCCACTGGTCGCGCGGGATCGGTTCCGGCGCGTCGCGCTCGCGCAACCGCCGGGTCAGGCTGGCCCGCGGCAGCGAGGCGACAATCGGTTCGAAGGCGAGCTGGCGGCGATCCGAGACGGCCAGCCGGTCCGTGGCCACGTCGCTGATCATCTCCGCGCGGACGGTCCCGGTGACCGGCAGGTAGTCCTCGTCGAGCGCCGCCGGCGCCTCCAGGCGCAGGAGCGACGCGTCCGGCCGAACCTGGGCGATCCAGCCGCTCCAGACCGAGACGTAGCCGTGGCGCAGGAAAAAGGGCTGGGTGCCCCAGAGCTTCCGGCCGCGGTTGTTGACGTCGTAGAGCACGGTCGGCTGCGCCAGCGAACGATCCAGCGGCGCGATGATCTCGAAGTCGCCGTAGAACTCCACGCGGCCCTCGCCGTTCTGCGCCGCCAGGCTCAGATCGACGACGGCCCGGTTGGCCTCGTGCTCCGGGTCGAGCGCGTACACGACCCGACCGCGGATCCGCTCGTAGCGCCCCACCTTGTCCGGCACGTCGTCCGCGAACGGCTCGCGGGAGGTGATCGCCACCTGAATCACCTCCGCTCCCGCCGGCGCCGACGGCATGAGGATGCACAGAACCAGCAACACCGCGGCGAATCCTGTCCTGACTCCCATCACTTCATTCCCCTCGCACCGCTTTCGGAAAACTACCGTCACCGCCCGCGGCGGCGTCGTCCGAGTCCTCCCCCGTGGCGGCTACCGCTCCCCGCCGTCGACTAGGGCGATCTCAATCGTCGTCCGACAGGCGGCTCCGTGTCCACCAGACGTGTATCTCCCTCCCGGTCGCCTCCGCTGTTCCCGGCGTCGTGACCGACCGGAGCCGCCGCCCGCAAGCGCGGACCGTGCCGTCCGCCCGCCGTTGCGGGCCGCGTGCCCGTTCGGGCTTGACGAGCAACCCTCGTGTGAATACTGTCGTGCGAATCGGGCGCACCGAGCCTGCGTTGCTTTGCCCTTGGAGATCCGCCCCGCTACGGGCAACATCCTCTACGTGTTCGCTCTGCCCTGACCGCCCGTCAGCGGGAGGCGAGCGGAGTGTGTGGAACCGGCCGCCATCGGGCCCGCGTTGCGGGTGGCCGGCCGGAACCGTCGGTGTCTTTGCGCGCATCGATCCGGAACATGTCCAAGAACGCCGTATCCAGGGCCCTGCGGGCGCTCGACGCGGGCGCCGAGCCCGCGGATATCGACGAGATCCTGAGTGGTGTCACCGCGACCTTCCTCCGCAGACGGCTCCGCTCTCTCATCGACTCGGGCGATTGTGGACAGCGAAGTTCGGCGATTCTCGCCCCGCGCCGTCAACGCGTGACACCACGGCACACGCCCCGGTGGTTCGACCGCCGCTGCAAGGCGCCCCCGAGGGCGCGGCGCCTCAGCCGGCGGGCGGCGAATCGCCTCCGACGTCTGTCCGCCTCGACGACCCCACGCCGCTGTTGAGCTGGATGACACGGAATCACAGCGGCGTGTTCAGTCTCGCCACGCTCAAGAGGTTCGAAGTGTGGGGGGTTGTCGCAACGGCCACGCTCGCCCGTGCGGAGTCGAGCCACCCGCTGACCCTCACCGACTACGATCAGAGCGCGGCAGGGAAATTCGCGTATGCCATCGGATCCGAGGATCTCGTCCGGGGCGTGGCTCCGTCCGATCCCGGTGAACCCGGGCGGACGGCCAAACTGCGCCGGCTCACGTCCTTCGGCGAAATCG
>JAGWAH010000111.1:5254-15305 GCA_021296515.1 Acidobacteriota bacterium
ACAGCAACGACAAGCTCGGCGGCGTAGTGGCGGCCCAGCGAATGGACCACCAGGATCCGTCATCACTCCAGGTTGCGGTCGCGGACGCGGGCGTGGGTATCTTCGACGCCATGATCGAGAAGCACCCGAATCTCCGCGACCATGGGGAGGCTCTCGAAAAGGCCCTCTGGCCACATTTTTCCGGCACCTTCGAGGAGGGGCTGTCCGGGTCCAGGCAGAATGCCGGCCTCGGACTGTTCTTCATCTCGGAGATGGCGAAGCTGACGGGCGGACGACTCCTGTTGGCTTCCCATGGGGCTTCGTTGCTTCTCACTGCGGATCCGGACGCCGGCGACAACCACGAGATGAAGTTTCTGAAGCCGGATCGGCTGGGTTATCCCGGCACCCTTGTCGCCTTCGAGCTTCCCAACGACTCGGTTGCGAACTACGACGACTTGATCCACACGATCCAGGGGCGCGCGCGCGAGCGGGCACCCAAGCGCGCGGAACACCACTGGGTCCGGTATGGCCGGTCACCTGCCAACGCCAGGTCCTTCGTCGTGCAGTACACCTCCGAGAACACTGAACAGGCGGAGAAGTTTGCGCGGGAGCAACTGGAGCCCCGAATCCTGCGGAAGGAGGCGATTGTTCTGGACTTTCTCGGGATGGAAATCGCCACCCAGAGCTACCTTCACGCGTTGCTGTACGACGCTTTGCGCCTTGCCTGGGCCAAACAGAGCTTCATCTACGTGGTGAATGCGAGTCCCTCGGTGCGTAGCGGCATCGGACTCATCGAGGCGTATGCGCTGGGGGGGTAACGAAAAGGGTGGTGGTGAACGCCGTGTTGCGGCTGGCTGAGGAGGCCCGCACGGCGGGCGTACGGTACCCGGCAGCAGTGGGAGGTCGTGCGGCACGTGCGGGCGCTACCGAATGGCGGCGCGCACGTCCGGAAACGTCCGGACGGCGCGCCGCGCCGGTAGTCACGATCCGCGCCGGTCGTCTACTTCGCCAGCGGATCCGGCCGGAGCTGGAACTGCACCACCTTGCTGGGCGTCCCCTTGCCGGTCTCGGTGTGGAACGGCGCCCGCGTGCCGTAGGTCGCCCACAGTCCGCGGCCCTTCCAGCCGGCGTCCGGGTCGTCGATCCGGCCGTCCATCCACTTGGTGTAGAAGCCGAGCGGATACGGCACCCGGATGATCACCCACTCGCCGTCCTTCAGCGCGAGGAGCCCCTCGGCCGCGTTGCCGGTGTTGATCGGGATGTTCTCGCCCAGACCGAACGTGTTGAACTGGTCGACCCAGGTGTAGTAGCTGCCCTCGGCGCTGCCCGAATCGTCCACGCCCTTGAACTTCGGCAGCGGCTCCTCGTAGAGCGTCCAGCCCTCGGGGCAGTGCTGGCCGGTCGCCTCCGGGCCGTTCAGCGGCCCGGTGCACTTGCTGCGGTCGAAGCTCGCCATGTGGCCGCTGGCCAGCGGGGTCCAGACTACGCCGTTGCGGTCGATGTCCATGCCGCGCGGCGAGTAGCCCTGCACCTCGGCGCCGGGGTTCTCCCACGGCACCTCGAACACCTCGGTCAGCGCCGTGTTGGACGGATCGTCCCCCGGATCGAGGCGCAGCACCGCGCCCGGGAAGCCGAGCGACGAGCCCCAGATGGTCCCGTCGACCGGGTTGTAGGCCACGCCGTAGAAGCCGGTCGTAACGCGGTGGTCCTTCGTCGGGTCGATCGGCTCGTTCGGCTCGGTGAACTCGTCGCGCCGCCCGTTGCCGTTGGTGTCTAGCACCAGGGCGGTCCAGCCCTGCGAGGCCTCCTCGTCACCGGTCTCGAGGAACATCTTCGTGTCCAGCCAGCCGATGACCGGCCCGCCGCCGCTGGTCCACAGCGTGTCGTTCTCGTCCTCGGCGAAGATCAGGTGGTGCGTGCTGTAGCAGGTGCCGACCAGCGTCATCTCCTCGGTCGCCGTGCCGGTTGGCCCGGGCGTTGGGGAAGGCCTGCGCCGACGGGTGATCGGAGCCTTCGAGGCACATGTCCGGGTTCTGCGGCCCGCGCACGCGCGAGGTCAGCCAGACGCGGCCGTCCTCGTCGAGCATCGGGTTGTGGACGTTCGACTGGCTGTTCCAGATCGCCTCGTCCCCCCAATAGGGCGACGACGCCAGCGGGGGTCCGGCCGCTACCGGGGTGTCCGGATCGCGCACCGGCACCGGGATCTCGCTCGAAGCATTGGCCACCGGGTCGAGCACCGGGACGTAGTCCGCGCTCGCCTCCAGCGCGCCGTAGATCGGTCCGTAGGCGTTGACCGTCGGGTCGCGCTTGTCGGTCGCGATCTCGTCGTGCAGGTAGGCCTTCGGATCGGCCCAGTCCCACTGACTCACGACGATGTTGCGCTCGACGCCCTGCGGCCGGCGCGGCGCCTCGGGCAGCTCGCCCGCCATGATCCGGTCGGTCCAGTCGGCGAACATCTCCAGCGCCGCCTGCCGCCCCATCCGGTTCAGCCCGTTCGACATCGAGCCGCCGGCCTGCCCGGACTGGATGCGGCGATCCCAGGCGTCGACCATCGAGTCGAACTCGCCGAGCTCCGGCGGCACTTCGCGCGTGGCCTTGTTGCCGAGCGAGTGGCACGCGGTGCAGCCGCCGGACTTGACCGTGCGCATCCACTCCGCCTGGCTGCGCATGTTGGGCGAGATGCCGTTGCCGTCGGGCCCGGTGCCGGGGAACTGGTCCGCGCCGGGAACCTCGATCAGCGACAGCCAGTGGCCGGCCGGGTAGTACTGCGCCGCCGCCGCATCGTCCGGCGCGACGACGGCGGTCAGATTCAAGGTCGAGCCGGGAGGCGTCCGGACCTTCTCCGAGTCGACCAGACCGTAGCCGCGAACCCACACGTCGTAGGTCGCATCCGGCAGGTCGGGAATCAGATAGCGGCCGTCGTCGTCGGTGACGACGATGCGGTTGAACCGCGTCGGCAGGTCGGTGGTCTCCGCAATCACCCAGACGCCCGCCTCGGGGCCGTCGGGGCCGCTCACCACGCCGCCGATGTCGTCGCCGTCCACCATCACGGCCTGCCCCGCGCCGGCGCTGCCGGCCGACAGGAACACCGCGACGGCACCGACCACCACCGCCGTTCCGGCTCGATAGAACATGTCACTACGCATCTCGTCGCCTCCCCTTGCGCTCTTGCTTCCCGGGTCCACCGGGCCGGCCGGTGTCTGACCAGGCCCGGCTCGATCGCCCTCAAACAGCCGACAGTAGCATTTTTCCAGTTCGGCGACACGCCCACGCCCTACCGCGGCGCCGCGCGGTCGAGGTGGTCGACGTGCACGCGCGCCACCATGTGCATGTACCCGCCGGCCGGCGCGTACCGCTCGTCGGCCGCCGCCTCCAGGTGCACGCGCGCGTCGGCGTCGTTACCGAGCGCTTCGTGATACAGCCCCACGTACAGATGCGCGAAGAACAGTCCCGACCCGCGCCCGCGTGCCGCGGCGCGCTCACCCGCGGCCAACACCTCCTCCGGCGTCAGCTCCCGCCGGAACATCTCGTAGATCTCGCGCATCGGGGCGCGAGAGTCGGGCCCGACCGGCAGCAGGGCCTCGAGCGCCGCGGCCGGCGAATCGGCGCGCGCCACGCACAGGAAGTGCCAGGCCGCGTTCTCGACGTCGTTCGGATTGACCAGGCGGTGCGACTCGAACTGCTCCCGGCAGTCCTGGTAGCGGCCGACGTAGTAGAGCGCGATCCCCCGCTGCCAGAGCTGCGGCGCGGCGCGCGGCACCAGCGCGGCCACCTCGTCGAACCCGGCCGCCGCCGCGGCCAGGCGCCCCGCGGCGAAGTCGCCGACGGCGCGGTCGAGCACCGCGCGCGGGTTCTGCGCCGCCGCCCCGGCGCAGGCCAGCCCAATCAGCACCACGGCGGTGCACGCTCCCCGGACCCCGAATCTGCTTGTCTTCACGAGCCCTATACTACGCCGTCGTCGTGATCCTCACGCAACCTTGCTATACACTCGCGTTGCCATTGTGAAGTCCCGCGTCGAAAAGATGCACAAGGCATCCGGCGCCGGGGCGAGGAGGGGACAGATGACACGCACACGTTCGTTCGGAATCGCCCTGCTGCTGGCGGTGGTCATGGCGGCGCCGGCCGCCACGCAGTCCAACAGCATGAGCTTCTTCATCACCAGCGCCGGCCCCGGCGACGGCGCCAATCTCGGCGGCCTCGAAGGCGCCGACGCGCACTGCTCGATGCTGGCCGAGGCGGCCGGCGTCGACGGCAAGACCTGGCGCGCCTACCTGAGCACGACCGGCCCGACCGGCGTCAACGCCCGCGACCGCATCGGCAGCGGCCCGTGGTACAACGCCAACGGCGTCGAGGTCGCGTCGAGCGTCGCCAACCTGCTGGGCGACAACAACCTGACCAAGGAGACCCAGTTGAACGAGAAGGGCGAGATCGTCAACGGCCGCGGCGACGATCCGAACATGCACGACATCCTGACCGGGACGCAGTTGGACGGCACCGCCTGGGAGGGTGAGGGCGATAGCACCTGCGGCAACTGGACGAGCAACTCGGCGGACGGCAGCGCGCTGGTCGGCCACCACGACCGCACCGGCGGCGGCGCCAACCCGAGCCACTGGAGCACCGCCCACGGCTCGCGCGGCTGCGGGCAGGCCAACCTGCAGGCGACCGGCGGCAACGGCTTCTACTACTGCTTCGCCATCGACTNNCTAGGCGCGGGGTTCGAGAGAACGCGGGCTCGCCGTCCCCGGCCGGGGGCGGCGGGCCTGTTTCGTGTACGGGCGACAAGACCTTTCGCGGGCCGCCGATATAATCGGTCGGCGACTGCATGATGCGGCCTCTCGCGCCTTTTCGCTCCAGGCTCCGGACGCTCGCGCCGGCCACCGCACTGATCGCCGGGGCGGCCGCCCTCGGTCTGGCCGCGGCAGTCTCGCTCGATCCGCTGGTTCCCGAATCCGCCGTGGAGCACCGCCCCGTCGCGGTCACCGAGGACGGCTACGTCTCGTCCGAGACCTGCCGGGCTTGCCACCCCTCGCAGTTCCAGACGTGGCGTGGATCGTTCCACCGCACGATGACCCAGGTGGCCACGCCCGAGTCGGTGCGCGCCGACTTCGACGGCGTCGTGGTGGACGCCGTGCCCGGCCGTCCGATGCGGCTGGAGCGCCGCGGCGACGAGTTCTGGGCCGAGTTCGACGACCCGGGCTGGGAGGGCGACCCGGGCGCCCGTCCCCGCATCACCCGGCAGGTGGTGATGATCACCGGTTCGCACCACCAGAACATCTACTGGTACTCGACCGGACACGAGCGCGCCCTCAACGTGCTGCCCGGCGTCTACCTGCTCGACGAGGAGCGTTGGACGCCCCGCAACGCCGTCGTGCTGGCGCCGCCGGGGCAGGGCGTGGCGATGCTCGACGGGCATTGGAACGCCGTCTGCATCGACTGCCATACGACGCACGGCAAGACCCGCTTCGATACCCCGTTCCGCTCCGAGCCGATCCGCGAGCAGTCTATCGACACCACCGTCGCCGAGCTCGGCATCGCCTGCGAGGCGTGCCACGGTCCGGCTGCGGCGCACGTCGCCGCCAACCGGAACCCGTTGCGCCGCTACGCGCTCCACGCCGCCGGCGCGCCCGATCCGACCATCGTCGAGCCGACGCGCCTCGACCCGCAGCGCTCGTCGCAGGTCTGCGGCCAGTGTCACAGCATCTGGGAGTTCCCGGACTCGGCCAGCGAGCGCGCGGCCAGCGCCGGCGGCCTGCCGTTCCGGCCCGGTGACGAGCTGCGGGAGACCCGCTTCGTCGCCCAGCCGCGGGTGAACGGCCGTTCGCCGGCCATGCGGAACCTGATGGCCGCGGACCCCGACTTCGTGCGCGGATCGTTCTGGCCCGACGGGCTCGTCCGGGTCTCGGGCCGGGAGTACAACGGCCTCATCGACTCGCCCTGCTTCACCGACGCCGCCGCGCCGGAGCGCACGCTCTCCTGCTTCTCGTGCCACACCATGCACAAGACGCCGGAAGACCCGCGCTCGATCGCGGAGTGGGCGGACACCCACCAGGTATCGGCCGGCATGGATGGCAACGCGGCCTGCACACAATGTCACGACGGCATCGCGGCCGACGTGAGCGCGCATACGAACCACGCGCCGGCATCGGCCGGCAGCCGCTGCTACAACTGCCACATGCCGTACACCTCGTACGGCCTGCTGCGCGCCATCCGGAGCCACACCGTCACGAGCCCGACGGTGCGCGAGAGCGTCGAGATCGGCAGGCCGAACGCCTGCAACCTGTGCCACCTGGATCGCACCCTCGCCTGGTCGGCCGACCGACTGCGCGACTGGTACGCTCAGCCGCCCCCCGACCTCCCTGCCGCGGAACGGTCGGTGGCCGCATCCGTCCTCTGGCTGCTCCGCGGGGACGCCGGCCAGCGCGCCCTCACGGCCTGGAGCTACGGCTGGGAGCCGGCGCAGGAAGCCTCCGGCACGAGCTGGATGGTGCCCTACCTCGGCGAGCTCCTCGGAGACCCCTACGACGCGGTCCGCTTCATCTCCGCCCGGTCGCTGCGCACGATTTCCGGGTTCGAGACGCTGCAGTACGACTTCACCGCCAGTCGGGACGCACGGATCGAGGCGGCCGTCGGCGCACTCCGGGCGTGGCGCAACAGCCCGCGCGCACGGATGCGACGCGATCCCGAGCTGCTCTTCGGCCCAAACGGCGCGCTCGACACCGCGGCGATGCGGCGCCTCTTCGATCGCCGCGACACGCGGCCGCTCTTTCTCCGGGAGTAGCACGACCGTGGCTGCGAGTCCGTCCCCGCCGCAACCCGACTACGTCCGCCGCCACCTGCGCTTCGGCTGGTGGGCGCTCTTCGCCTTCCTGCTGCTCGGCGCGACCCTGGAGACCCTGCACGGCTTCAAGGCCGGCTTCTACCTGGACGTGTCCAACGAGACGCGCCGGCTGATGTGGACGCTCGCCCATGCTCACGGCGCGCTGTTGGGTCTCGTCAACGTCGCGGCGGGCGCGACGCTGCGTGCCCTGCCGGAGCTGCCGGGTGACGCACGCATCCCCCTGATCTCTGCGACGCTCCGCGCGGCAACCGTGCTGCTGCCGGCCGGGTTCTTCGCAGGCGGCGTCACGTTCTACAGCGGCGATCCCGGCGTGGGCATCGCCCTCGTTCCGGTCGGCGCGGCCTGCCTGGCGATCGCCGTGTTCCTGCTGGCGCGCGCCGTCTCCAGCCCATCCCGCCCTCCGGCGCCCACGGAGAAGCGCCGGCGGAACGGCTGATCGCCCTCCGCGCCTCGCCGCGCCGTACACGTGAACGAACGTGCTATGCTCCGGGTGGAGGTACCCCGGCGCATGGAGCGAACGACGAAACCGGTTCACCGGCGCGCCCCGTCGCGGCTGACCGATCGGCGCGCCGGCGCCCGGCCCGTCCGCGCAACGCCGCCGGCAACGACGACAACCCCCGAGTTTCCCGGCTGCCGGCCGATTCACGTTTCCCGCGACGGGATAACGGACTACGAGGGACGCCTGGAATACTGGGAGGCGGACACCGAGACCGCGTGGGTGGTCCGTGCACCGGTCAGCGTCTGGCACGAGCTTCCCGGACAACGCCTGGCGCGGCTCATCGAGCGGATCGCGGCCGTGCGCGGAGCTGCCATCGAGACAGTCGGAAACTCGGACCTTCTGGTCCGCAATCCGGCCGGCGAGCGCCAGCGCATCCTGCAGGCCGACCAGGTCGTGTACCTCCGTCAACAGGCGATCCACCGGCTCGGCCCCGCCATCGAAGTCGGCCGGGACGACCTGCCGGACGTGATCCTGGAGGTCGATGTGACAACCGACGTCCGTCGCGGCAAGCTGGCGCTGTACGAGTCCTGGGGGTTTCCCGAGGTGTGGGTCGACGTGCCGGATCGCCGCGCACCGAGCAGCCCGGCCTCGCGCAAGCCCGGATTGACGATCCACCTGCTGGGGCCGGACGGGTACGGTTCGGCGGCGACCAGCCGGGCGTTCTCCGGCTGGTCGGCGGCGGAGATCCATCGCGCCCTGAACGAGGACGCGCTGTCCGGCGAGACCGTCGACGTTCTCCGGCGCGTGGGCCGCGCCCTGGGCGGGCAATCGGGCACCGGACCGGACGACGATCCGTTCCTCTCCGCCGAACGGCGGGAGAGCCGTCTCGCCGGCCGTGCGGAGGGCGCCTGGGAAAGCGCGCGCCAAGCCGTCCTGGAGATCCTCGACCTGCGGGGCGTCCAGCGGTCGGCGGCGTTCACCGCGCGTCTCGACGCCTTTGCCGGAGTGCCGGTCGCGGCCCTCACCCGCGCCGCCGTCGAGTGCCGGGACGAGGACGACTTCCTGCGACGCCTGGACGCGCTGGCCAGGCGCTGACGAACCGACGACCGGCGGTCGTCTCGGGCGCAGTGGACAACCCGGCCGTACACGACGGAGGGAGCCTCCCATGAGGCTCCCTCGCCGGTGTTGCGCGCGCCGGCCGCCGTGACCGGAAGGTCGCGCTACCGCACGGTGACGGTCAGGTCGCCGGGCGTGAGGAACATCGCGTCGGACGCCCAGGCCCGCAACGTGTAGGTGCCGGGCGAGTCGAACGTGACGGTCGTCTCGAAGGTCGCCGCGGTCCAGCCGTCGCCGTCGATGTGCGTCGCCGGATTGTCGGACGAAGTCGGCGCGGTCAACACGCCGTCGACCTCCCGCTCGAGCTCCTGCTCCTCGACGGAGCGCTGGAAGCCGTCCGGCTCGAAGTCGCCGTCGGCCGGACCGCGGAAGACGATCCAGTGCAGCGACAGGCCGTTGCGCGGCGGGCGCGGCTTCTCGTACCAGCGGATGTTGTCGGGCACACGCGGCATGCCGTCCGGCGGGATCAGCGTGGGAAGACGCGTGCGCGGCGGACGCGGCGGCAGCTCCGACGGCAGCTCGTCGTCGCGAATCACCGCGGTCAGCGTGAGCGCGTCGCCGACGCCGACCCGCTCCGCGCTCGCCGACACCTCCACCTCCGGCGGCCGGTTGGCGAACAACTGCTCCACCGGACGCCCGAACCCGGTGCGCGAGTTGGAGGTGATGGTGTTCTCGTCAATCTCCCACTCCGGTTGCAGCCAGCCGTAGGCCCGCTGCTCGCTGCCGTGCGCGGTCACGGACCAGATGATGCCGTCCTCGGGATTGGGGCCGGTATCCGCCGGCATCGGCACCGTGAACTGGTAGCGCTGCGTTCGCGGATAGAAGTGGGTCGGCTGCCCCCGATCCTCGTCGCCCGGCGAGAAGAAGTTGTCCGGACCTACCGGAACACTCGGCTGCTCGCGGTAGTTGCGGTTCAGGTACCCGAAGTGGAACAGGTAGCCGCCGTCGTCGCGGCGTGTCCAGCCCTCGAAGATCGGCTGAATGTCCTGGCCGCCGTCGAACCGCTGCTGCGGCTGGGAAGCGAGCGGCACGTCGCGCGGATTCACCTGCGCGTGGGCCGCACCGACGAGGCCAGTGGCCACGGCGGCCACGACCGCGGCGCCGACCCAACGGATATACGTCTTCATGATGCCCTCTATGGTATCGACAACGAAAAAAGCACTCTGCGGAGGGAGCCCCCGCAGAGTGCTTGGTCCAAACGCTGACTCCGTCACGGCAACGCGCTAGTCGTTGTCGTTGTTGGCGCGGGCGTCCAGCTCCTCCTGGTACTCCTCTTCCGTGAGGTCGTACCAACTGATCCAGCCGAACGCCATCTCGTCGATCGTGCGGCTGCCGCCGCCCGTCCAGTTCAGCGCGTCCAGGTTGCCCCGGTGCGACTCGGTGTTGTCGTGGTAGCTGATGACGTGCAGCTTGGTGCCGGCCGGGTAGACCGGCTGGGCATCGTCCTCGTAGTTGTAGACGATGTGCCAGTTGAAGTCGAAGTTGACGCAGCTCACCATCTCGGTGGTTGAATTCGGATAGATGAGCTCCAGGCACTGCCGCTTGCCGAGGAAGTGCATGTGCGGCTGGAAGCCGGTCAGCTTGCCCGGCAGATACATCGTCGCGTAGCCGTCGTGCCGCGTGACCTGCCCGGCCGGGATGTCGAGCTCGCCGGCCTGGCCGAGCTGCCGCGAGTAGAG
>JAGWAH010000112.1:0-10874 GCA_021296515.1 Acidobacteriota bacterium
AACATCCACCGCGAGCTGTGGGACTACAACCTGCCGCCGTCGCCCGGCCTGCTCGACATCGAGCGCGACGGCGAGGTCGTTCCCGCCCTCGCGCAGGTGGGCAAGTCGGGCTGGATGTTCATCCTGAACCGCGTGACCGGCGAGCCCGTCCACGGGGTCGAGGAGCGGCCGGTGCCCGCCGGCGACGTGCCCGGCGAGCAGTACTCGCCGACCCAGCCGTTTCCGCTCGCGCCGCCCCCGGTGTCGCGGGTGAGCATCGGCCCGGACGACATCGTCACCGCCGACGACACCACGCCGGAGCACGCGGCCGCCTGCCGCGAGCTGTGGGACACGGTCGGCTACTACAACGACGGACCCTACACGCCCATCCGCTACCGGCAGGAGGGCACCCCGCCGTCGCTCGTGTTCCCCGGCACCGGCGGCGGCGTGAACTGGAACGGCACCGCCTACGATCCCGAGCTCGGCTACATCTTCGTCAACTCGAAGGATCAGCCGATCAGCGGCTGGATGACGGAGAACGAGCTGTACGGCCCGGGCGTCGAGGATCAGGTGGCGTTCGTCCGCGAGGCCGGCCCCCCGTTCGAGGCGCCGATCTTCGACGCGGACGGCGAGCGGCTCGGCGCGCTGCCCTGCTTCAAGCCGCCGTGGGCGCGCCTCGTCGCGGTCGAGGCCGCAACCGGCGATATCGCGTGGGAGGTGCCCCTGGGCATCGACGAGCTCCTGCCCGAGGGCAGGCAGCGCGTCGGGAGCCGGAACGTCGGCGGCCCCATCGTCACCGCGGGAGGACTGGTGTTCATCGGCGCCACGGTCGACCGCCGCTTCCGGGCCTTCGACTCGCGCACCGGCGAGGAGCTCTGGACCGCCGCGTTCGAGTACAACGTCGAGGCGGTACCGATCACCTACGCGGGGAACGACGGCCGGCAGTACGTCGCGGCCAACGTCTCGGCGCCGGCCACGGGCGAGCCGCGCGGGAACGAGCGACTGGTGGTGTTCGCGCTGCCGGAGCGGTAGTTGGCGCGCACCTCCAACCCACCCGGCGTCCAGACGCCGGCGGGTTGGCCGGGAGGCCTGCGCCGTAGAACCGATTCCGGGCTCCGCCGAACTCTACATGTTGTAGCCAGGGGTTTCCATGCACCCTTTATTTGGGGTACAATCCCCTGTAGGCGTAAGTTGGCTCGCCACGAATCGTGTTCGCACGTTATACTTGTTCTTGGCGGTTAATCACTTGGCCTGCCCCGACAGCGGGGGCGCCGTTCTTGCGGGTCGTCCACCTGTCACTGGGAGTTCCGAGGGGTGGAATCAATCCGGCCGAATTCCAACTGGGCCGCTCAGGAGGTGGGGAGCAATGAAACTTGACATGAAGAGAAGTATAGGGTTGGCTCTCGCCGCCGCCATGCTCGCACCCGGGCCCGCTGGCGCCCAGGAGCCGGGAACAATCAGCGGCACGGTCCGGGACGCAACGGGCTTCATCCTGCCCGGAGTCACCGTGGAAGCGCAGGACGCGGCGGGCGTGGGGCAGGTGACGTTCACCGACGGCACCGGCCAGTTCACGTTCCCCGGACTCGCGCCGGGAAGCTACGAGCTGACGTTCACCCTCCCCGGCTTCAATGCGCCCGCGCAGGTCGTGGAGGTGAGCGCCGGCGCCACCGCCATGCTCGACGTCGAGATGGACATTCTGCTGCAGGAAACGGTGGCGGTCGTGGGAACGCGGGCGGAACCGCGGTCGATCGCCGCCTCCCCGGTGCCCATCGACGTCATCCGCGCCGAGGACTTCGCCAGCCAGGGCGACATGGACCTCACCAACCAGTTGCGGACGGTCGTCCCGTCGTTCAACGTCAACACGCAGCCGATCAGCGACGCAGCCACCATCGTGCGGCCGGCCAACCTGCGCAACATGGCGCCGGACCACACGCTGATTCTGGTCAACGGCAAGCGCCGCCACCGCGCAGCCGTCATCGCCTGGCTGGGCAACGGCGTCGCCGACGGGGCGCAGGGGCCGGACCTGTCGTCGATCCCGTCGATCGCGCTGCGGCAGGTCGAGGTGTTGCGCGACGGCGCCGCCGCACAGTATGGCTCGGACGCCATCGCCGGCGTCATCAACTTCGAGTTGAAGAACGCGCGCTCCGGGGGCAGCATGGAGTTCCGTAGCGGCCAGTACTTCGACCAGAACGACGGCAACCCGGCGACGTGCGGCCCCATCGGCCGCTCGTGCAACGGCATCGGCGGTCGCGCCCCCAGCTACACGTTCGCCGGCAACGCGGGTCTGCCCCTCGGCCCCGAGGGGTTCCTGAACCTCAGCCTGGAGTACGGCGGCGCGCGGTGCAGGACGGCGGCACGGTGGCGGTGATCAACGGCGGCAACACCAACGTGCGCGACACGTCGCGCGTCTGGGGCGTGCCGCTGGTCGAGGACGATCTGAAGGTGTTCGCCAACTTCGGCAGCGGGGGCGAGCAGGCCGAGTTCTACGGCCACACGAGCTACGCCAGCAAGGTGGTGACCGGCGGCTTCTATTTCCGCAACCCCAACAACCGCGGGAACGTGTACTCGGTCGACGGCGGCGAGACGTTGCTGGTCGGCGACGTGCTCGCGGCCCAGGGCATGGGCTCGGCCAACTGCCCGACGGTGAACATCGCCAACGGCACGCCGGATCCGGCCGCCTTCGCCGCCGTCCGCGACGATCCGAACTGCTTCACGTTCCACCAACCGTTCCTGGGCGCGCCGAACGGTTTGCCGGGCGGCTTCACGCCGCAGTTCGGCGGCGACGTCTACGACTACTCGCTGGTCTCCGGCGTGCGCGGGACCACGATGACCGGGCTCAACTGGGACATCAGCGGCAGCACCGGCTTCATCTTCGACACGGTCAACGCCTCTCTCGGCCCGGAGAGCCCGACCCGGTTCGAGCCGAACCTGCTGCAGCAGACCGAGACCAGCCTCAACGCGGACATGTCGTACGCGGCGAGCGACATGATCAACGTGGCCGGGGGCCTCGAGTGGCGGAACGAGCAGTACCACCTCGGCGCAGGCGACCCGGCATCGTGGGCGATCGGCCCGTTCGGCAACCAGGGCTTCAGCTCCGCCTCCAACGGCTACAACGGCACGCGGCCCGAGAACGCCGGCACGTGGGACCGGGCCAACGTCGCGGGGTACGGCGACATCGAGATTCACGGCATCGACAACGAGTGGAACCTCGGCGCCGCCGTCCGCATCGAGGACTTCTACGACAGCTTCGGCACCACGATGAACAGCAAGCTGTCGGGTCGCTACGGCTTCACCGACATCTTCGCGGCGCGCGCCGCGGTCAGCAGCGGGTTCCGCGCCCCGACCCCCGGCCAGCAGAACGTCTTGAACGTGACGACCGAGTTCGACTACGAAATCGGCGACCTGATCAACAACGGCACCATTCCGTCCACTTCCCCGGTCGCGGCGTTGCGGGGCGGGGTGCCCCTGCAGCCGGAACAGTCGATCAACTACTCGCTCGGCACGGTGGTCGACACGGGTCCGTTCACCTTCACCGCCGACTACTTCCGGATCAACGTGTCCGACCGGCTCACCATCACGAGGAACTACAATCTCACGGCGGACGAGGTCACGACGCTGCTCGCCCGCGGGATCGCCGAAGCCGGCAACCTGGCCGCGTTCCGCTTCTTCGTGAACAACTTCTCGACCCGCACCCAGGGACTCGACCTCGTCGCCACGTGGACCCCGCTGGCGCTCGGCGCCCGGACGACCTTCAGCGGCGTCTTCAACTTCACCGACACGGCGGTGACCGAGTTCGGCGAGGAGCACATCGACCAGGACCGTATCGCGGCGCTGACCGTGGGGCTGCCGAGGATGCGCTGGAACATGGGTGTCAACCACGCCGCAGACCGCTGGACCCTGATGGCCCGGCTGCACTACTACGGCTCCTACTGGGATCGGGAGGACGCGCGCTCGGCGTTGGGCGGTGCGATGTCGTACCTGTATCCGCTGTACTCCGGCAAGCCGCTGGTCGACCTGGAGGTCGGCTTCCCGTTCAGCGACTTCACGCTGTCGGTTGGCGCGCAGAACATCTTCAATACGTATCCGGACGAGAATCCGGGCGCCGTCGGCGGCGTGGGCAACCGCTACGGTCAGTTCGGGCCGTTCGGCTTCAACGGCGGCTACTACTACACCCGCGTCAGCTTCGGGTGGGGCGGCTGACGTAGCCACCGGACACCGCGACGACGGTTCGCGGTGTCCGGGCCGCGGCGGAGTGCCGCCGGTCCGGCAGGTCCTGAGCGGTGGGCACGAGGTGAAGGGAATGCAACCACTGAACTGGCGGGCCGCCTCGGTCTGGTTGATCCTCGGGGCCTTCGCGACACCCGTTCCGTCCGTTGCCCAGGAGCCGGGAACAATCAACGGCACGGTCAGGGATGCGACGGGCCTCGTGCTGCCCGGGGTCGCCGTGGAGGCGCGGGACGCGGCGGGCGTCGGGCAGGTCACGTTCACCGACGGGACCGGGCAGTTCACCTTCAGCGGACTTGCGCCGGGGAGCTACGAGGTGACGTTCTCACTCCCCGGCTTCAACGCGCCCGCGCAGGTGGTCGAGGTCGGCGCCGGCGCCACGGCCACGCTCGACGTGGAGATGGAGGTTGGTAGTCGGCACCCGCGCGCAGCCGCGCTCGGTGACCGAATCGCCGGTACCGGTCGACGTCATCCGCACGGAGGACTTCGCCGCCCAGGGCACTACCGACCTGGCCAACCAGTTGCGGACCGTGGTTCCTTCGTTCAACGTCAACATCCAGCCGATCAGCGACGCGGCGACCATCGTCCGGCCCGCGAACCTGCGCAACCTGGCTCCCGACCACACGCTGATCCTGGTCAACGGCAAGCGCCGCCATCGCTCGCCGGTCATCACCTGGCTCGGCAACGGCATCGCCGACGGCTCGCAGGGACCCGACATCTCCGTCATCCCCTCGATCGCCATCCGGCAGGCCGAGGTGCTGCGCGACGGCGCGGCGGCCCAGTACGGCTCGGACGCCATCGCCGGCGTCATGAACTTCCAGCTCAAGGACGCGCGCGAGGGCGGCAGCGTCGAGTTCCGCACGTGCGCCTACCGCGACGCGAACCCGGGCGACCCGTCGACCTGCGGGTCGGGCATCCTCGGCGACATCAAGCACTCGTGCAACGGCATGGGCGGGCGCGGGCAGGCGTTCTCGGTGGCCGGCAACGCCGGGCTGCCGCTCGGCCCGAACGGGTTCCTGAACCTGAGCCTGGAGTAAGGCAACGCCAATCCGACCAACCGCAGCATCCAGCGCAGCGGCGCGCAGGGGATCGGCCCGTACGCCGCCCTGGGCTTCAGCTCCGGGTCCAACGGCTTCAACGGCTACCGGGCCGACACGACGGCCGGCCGGTGGAGCCGCAGCAACGCGGCGGTCTACGGCGACCTGGAGCTCGGGCAGCTTCAGCCCGAGAGGTCGCGCAACTACAGCGCGGGCGCCGTCGTCGACCAGGGACCGTTCACGTTCACGCGTGGGGACAAGGGGGGGCACATGCACCAACCGAACCGCAGGGTTGCGTGGATTTGTTTGATCCTCGGCGTGTTCTCGGCGCCCATTGCCGCTGTCGCCCAGGACGCGACCATCTCCGGCACGGTCACCGACACGACGGGTTTCGTTCTGCCCGGCGTCACCGTCGAAGCGCGGGACGCCGCGAGCGATGAGGCCGCGACCACGGTGACCGACGGCGCCGGCATGTTCACGCTCACGCTGACGCCCGGCACCTACGAGGTGACGTTCACGCTGCCCGGCTTTCAGGAGGCCGTGCGCGGCGGCGTTGCGGCAGGCGCCGGGGCCGCGGTCACCCTCGACGTGGAGCTCGCGGAGCGGGTCGTCGTGGTCGGCAGCCGCGCGCAGCCGCGGTCGGTGACCGAGTCGCAGGTGCCGATCGATGCGATCTTCGGCCTCCCCTACAGCCAGTTCACGCCGTGGGGCTTCAGCGGCGGGTACTACTACGCCCGTCTCAACTACGGCTGGGGCGGCTGAGCGTGTCGTCTCCGGCGTCCCCGGCACTCTGCTCCGCGACCCGGCGTGCCGGCAAACCGGTGCTGCCGGGGCCCATCCGCAAGGCGTGCATCGCGCTCGTCGTCGTCACGATCACTCTCGCACCGGCAGCCGCCCGCGCCCAGGACGGGGTCCTGTCCGGCACGGTCACCGACACGACGGGCTTCGTTCTGCCCGGCGTCGCGGTGGAGGCGCAGGCCACGACCGGCAGCGGTCCGGACCGGACCGTCTTCACCGACGGCGCCGGTCGTTTCTCGATCCCCGCGCTCGAGCCGGGCACGTACGACGTGACCTTCACGCTGCCCGGGTTCACGACGGCGGTGCGCGATGCCGTGCAGGTGAACGCCGGCAGGACGGCCGTCCTCGACGTCGAGATGGCCATTCGGCTCGAAGAACGCGTGGTGGTCGTCGGCAGCCGCGCGCAGCCGCGGTCGGTCATCGAGTCGACCGTGCCGATCGACGCCATTCCCTACCAGGACGTGGTCAGCCAGGGCAGCACCGACCTCGCCGATCAGCTGCGGACCCTCGTCCCCTCCTACAACGTCAACCCGCAGCCGGTGGGCGACGCGGCCCGGCTCATCCGCCCCGCCAACCTGCGCGGCCTCGCCCCCGATCACACGCTCGTGCTGGTCAACGGCAAGCGCCGGCATCGGGGTGCGGTCATCACCTGGATCGGCAACGGCGTATCCGACGGGGCGCAGGGCCCCGACATCTCGGCGATCCCGGCCATCGCGCTGCGGCAGATCGAGGTGCTGCGGGACGGCGCGGCGGCCCAGTACGGCTCGGACGCCATCGCCGGCGTGCTGAACTTCCAGCTCAAGGACGACCCGCGCGGCGGCAGTCTCGAGCTGCACACCGGCGGCTACGGCGCGGGCGACGGCGGTACCTACACCGTAGCCGGCAACGTCGGGCTGCCGCTCGGCGCCAACGGCTTCGCCAACCTGAGCGTGGAGTACGGCAACACCGCCCCGACCAGCCGCAGCGTGCAGCGGGACGACGCCGCGCTGCTGATCGCGGCCGGCAACGACGCGGTAGCGGATCCGGCCCAGATCTGGGGGGCACCCACCATCGACGACAACGTCAAGCTGTGGGGCAACTTCGGGCACCTGTTCGCCGGCGGCGTGCAGGCCTACGGCCACGCCAACTACGCCAGCCGGCGGGTGGAGAGCGGGTTCTTCTTCCGGAATCCGAACACCCGGGCCGCCGTGTTCAGCGCCGACCGGGGCCAGAGCCTGCTGATCGGGGACGTGCTCGACGTGCAGGACGGCATCCTCGACGGATCCGCCGGCTGCCCCGCGGTTCCGGTGACCGCTGGACAGCCTGACCAAGCCGCCATCGCCCGGGTCTTCGCCGATTCGCACTGCTTCTCGTTCCAGGAACGCTTCCCCGGCGGCTTCACGCCGCAGTTCGGAGGCGACGTGCTCGACGCATCGCTGGCCGCCGGCCTGCGCGGGCAGCTCGTCGGGGGCATGGTATGGGACGCGAGCGCAAGCGCCGGCTCAAGCGAGGCGGATTTCTTCATCTACGACACCGTCAACGCGTCGCTCGGCCCGGCGACGCCGACGACGTTCGATCCGGGCCTCTACCGGCAGGACGAGATCGGTCTGAACGTCGATCTGAGCTACCCGCTGAACGACCGCGTGCACCTCGCCGGGGGCGCCGAGTGGCGCGACGAGCGCTTCACGATCGGCCTGGGCGACGAGCCGTCGTGGCAGATCGGCCCGTTCGCCCCGCAGGGCTTCAGCGCCGGGTCGAACGGCTTCCCCGGCTTCAGCCCGATCGCGGCCGGGGCCTGGAGCCGCGCCAACACGGCCCTCTACGGCGACGTGGAGGTGACGGGCAGGGACGACGGCTGGGCCCTCGGCGGGGCACTGCGACTGGAGAACTTCGAGGACTTCGGCACGACGACCAACGGCAAGCTCTCCGGACGCCTCCGTCTCGCCGGCGGCGCCGCGCTGCGGGCGAGCGCCAGCAGCGGCTTCCGCGCGCCGACCCCGGGCCAGCAGAATGCCTTCAACGTATCGACCGAGTTCGACCACGAGCTGATGGATCTGGTCAACAACGGGTCGCGGCGCTGCGCGGCGGCGAGCCGCTGCAGCCGGAGCGGTCGGTCGCCTACACGCTCGGCGGGGTGGTCGACGCCGGGCCGTTCAACCTCACCGCCGACTACTTCCGGATCCGGCTCGCCGACCGGCTCGCGCTGACGCAGTTGTTCGCGCTGACCGGACCGGAGGTCGAGGGGCTGCTCGTCGAGGGCGTGACGAGCGCCCGCAATCTGCAGAACTTCCGCTTCTTCACAAACCACTTCGAGACCCGCACGCAGGGCCTCGACCTGGTCGCCACCTGGACGCCCCCGCGCCTCGGCGGCCGGACGACGCTCGGCTTCCTGTTCAACCACACTGACACCACCGTCACGCGATTCGATACGGCGGTGCTCGACGCGCTGCGCGTCCGCGAGCTGCAGGAGGCGATTCCCGGGACCCGCTGGAACGCCTCCGTGCGGCACGAGGTTGGGCGGTGGCGTCTGCTCGGCCGCTTCAGCTACTACGGGGAGTGGTTCGACTCGCGGGATCTCTACGTCTACCACGGCGACTCGGTCTTCGACCTCGAAGCGGCATATCCGGTCAGCGACTCGACCACCCTCACCGTAGGCGGACAGAACGCATTCGGCAACGACCCGGAGGCGAATCCCATCGCGCGCGCCAAGGGCAACCGCTTCAGCGTGCAGACGCCGTTCGGCGCCAACGGCGCGTTCTTCTACGTGCGGATCAACTACGGCTGGGCGTCCGGCGGCTGAGGGCGCGCGGACGGCGTCGGCCGCAACTGGTGGCCAGCGTCGGCGCCCCGGTGGGCCCGACCCACCGGGCGTGCCGCGGAGCTCAGTCGATGAGCTCGGTGTCGGGAAATTGCGCGTACCAGCCGAACCAGAAGGCACGCTGCGCCGGGACCCGCGCGAGGCGCACGCTCGCGTCATCCTCCAGGATGAGCGCGGCCTCGGTGATTCGCCAGCTCCGCCCGGAGTCGTCGACCACCCGTTCGGCGTCGAGGTGGCGACCCAAGCGGAGATCCCCCGCGTCGTACACCCGGTTGGCGCCCCGTTCGCTGGTGACGACCACCAGATTCCGTCCCGCGAAGTCGTGGCGGTAAACGCGGTTGCGCGAGAGGAAACGAGCCGTGATGGCCAGTGGAACCAGCTCGCCCGCACGCTCGGGGTCGGGCAGGCGCAGCACCAGGACCTCCGCCTTGTTAGGCAGCCGGTCGTCGCGCCGCGAGACGGCGAACATCAGGTCGTCGCTGCCGAAGTAGGTCCGGTAGGCGGCGCCCTCCGCATAGTTGCGCCGGTGCCCGGTATCGAGCGACAGGACCGTCGTCTCCGGATGCCGGCGCCGCCATTCCCCCCATGTCGTCGTCACCACCCCGTGGAGGTTCAGCCGCAGACCGCTGCCGGCGAGCTCGCCGACCACCGGAACCCCCTCGAACGTGTTCCAGAGGCTCTTCGTCTCGTGGTCGAACATCAGCTTGTTCGACCGGTATAGAAGCCCGCTCGTCCCGAACGTCAGGCGCCGGCCGTCCGCCACGCTCTCGAACGGGATCACCGTGCCGCACAGCGTGCAGTAGACGATGGTGAGCTCGACCCCACCGAGCCGGTCGAGCGCCATCTCGTGCCAGGCGAGAATCCGCTTCGGATACGCTCGCACTTCGCCGTCGACCGCGATGCCGAAGACGATGTGGTCGTCTCCCAGGTAGTCCGCGTCCCCGGCCTCCAGCCGCGCCGGGTAGTCCAGCGGCGGGATGCCGTTCACCCCCACCCCGCCCCACTCGATCTCGTCGAGCCGGATGAGCGACGTCGCGCCCCGGGGAAAGAACTCCGCGAAGCGCGGATCGATCTGGCTGTACCACTGCCCCTTGAAGAAGCCGTGGTCGGGGTGCGGATCGTAGGGCAGCGACCAGATCCACTGCTGCCAGCCGGCCAGGTCGGCGCCGAAGCGCTGCCCGGTCTGCTCCTGCAGGAACCCGATGAGCGTGAAGAAATGGACGAACCCCCGGCTCGGGGGACGCAGCAGCCACGCTAGATCCCAGACGATGCCGGCGTAGGCGTCGCGCCACTGGGCGCCGAGCTGCTCGAACGCGTCTCGGGACCGCGGCCCGCCCGGGGCGCCCGCGTCCAGGAAGAGCTGGATGTCCGGGTGGTCATCCTCCCCCGCCGGCTGAGCGGCGACGGGGACGGCCAGCACCAGGACGAGGCATCCGGCGGCCACCGCACAGAGGGCTCGTCGATGCTTCATGCACATTGGAACGCCCCCGAGTCAACAAGCTCGAACGCAGCGGCAGGCCGCGTCAGGGACCGCCGCCAGCTTCGGCGAACGGATCGAGAAAACCGACACCCAGATCGGAGAAGTCCCGCACGTTGCGCGTCACGACGATCAACCGGTGCACCACGGCGGTCGCCGCGAGCATGGCATCCTCGAACAGCGTGTCCGACTTGCGGTGCTTGATCCGCGCCCACTCTCTGAAGGCGGCCGCGTCCATCGGCAGCACACGGTAGCTGGCCAGCACCAGATCGAGCCAAGCCTCGATTTCCCGAGCCTTTGCCGGATCCTGCTCCCGCGTGATCTCGATACCTGCCTGGATTTCGCCAACCGTGACTGCCGACACGAACAACCTGTCAGGCGACACGCCAGCAACCCATGCCACGACGGTCTGGTGCGGGCGCTTACGCCGCAACTCCGAAACGACGTTCGTATCGAGAAGATACACGGCGCTAGCCCGACAATCGTCGCCTGCGGCTCCGATTGCCGCCCAACCGGGCCTGGCTAGCAAGTCTACGCCGTTCTTACGGCGCAGACTCCTAGC
>JAGWAH010000112.1:10926-16605 GCA_021296515.1 Acidobacteriota bacterium
CTCCTAGCCGAAAGCCGGGGCGGCGCGATGACGATGTGTCGTCCGTGGCGGCGTCAGCGTATCGGTTCGGGCATCGGCGGCGAGCAGAAGCTCCTTCAGGTCCGGCTTCGTCATCCGTTCCAACTGCCGCCATTGATCGATCGGCACCAGCACGGCCGCTTCGATACCGCGCCGCGTTACGATCTGCGGGCCCTCGGCGAGGCTCGTGTCGAGCAGCTCGCTGAACCGCGCCTTCGCTTCCTGAACCTGCCATACCTGGCCCATGGAGATCTCCCGGCAGACACGCCTGCGCACCGTGCTGACTAGGCATAAGACTAGCCCGTTATCGCAGCAACTGCAAGCACCGGGCAGGTCAGCGCACACGCGGGCGGTCGTCCGGGTCGCACAGGTCGCCCAGCTTCCCGGAGCCGCCGCAGTAGCTCACGTCCTGGATCTGCACGGGGATGCCGTCCGGGTCGTTGAACATCAGCTCCTCGGCCGGCGGATCGGAGTCGGCGCGCATGCGGACCCGCGCCTCGATGCCGTGCTCGGCCAGCCGCGCGACGATCTCGGCCGCGTCGAAGCCCTCCATGCCGAGGCAGTAGTGGTTGATGTGCGGCCGGGCGCCTCGCGACAGCGCGATGAACTGCGGCCCGTCGCCGATGCCCAGCACCGGCACCGCGGGCGCGTCCCAGTCGCGCTCGGTCCCCTGCGTGGTGACGAGCGGCAATCCGAGGACCCGCTGGTAGAACTCCACCGACCGCTGCACGTCCGAGACGCTGAGCGTAACGTGATTCATGGTGCTCACACGGATCGGGGCCGCGGCCGCGCCCTGCTGCGCCGCCGCGCCGCCCGCCGGACGCGCCAGCACCAGCGCGGAAAGGGCGAGCACCAGCTCGCGCCGGGTCATTCCTCCACCTTCGTAGCGCTTCACGAGCTGTTCGATGGCTGCACTCATGATCTCCTCCTCGAGTTCATCGCAAGCGGGCGCCGAGCCCCGCGCACGACTCAGTCTAGAACGGTCCGGATCTCGCCGCGGATCCTGCAACAGTTGAAGGCGCAGTGAAGGACTACTCGCCGGCGCCCAGGCGGCGGAGGAGCTCCACGGTGCTGAGGTGCGGCGTCGCGTTCCGGCCGCGGACCCGGCCGCGCTGTGCTAGGGCCAGCGGCGTCCGGCCGTCCGCGTTCCTGACGTCGAGCCGGGCGCCCTGCGCGACGAGGTACTCGACGACGCTGTCGTAGCCCCGTCCGGCAGCGGCGTGCAGCGCGGTGTTTCCGTCGGCGTTGGCAACGTTGACGTCGCTCCCCTGCGCGGCCGCGATGGTGACCGCCTCCAGCATGATCCGCTCGCGCAACGCCGGATCCGGCTCGCGCCGCGTGCTCCGGACCGGCGCGCTCTCCGCGATGCGGGACAGCCGATCCACCGAGAACAGCGGATCGCGGCCCCCGAGACCGGCCGCCGCCATCAGCGCCGTCGTGGCGCCCTCTTCCACCTGGACCCGCTCGTCCCGGATCGAGAGCGACCCGGGCCAGTACTTCGGATGGTGCACCGCCAGCGGATCGGCGCCGCGCTCGAGGAGCAGGCGCATGATGTCCGGGGCGTTGAAGCGCGCCGCGAGCCAGAACGGAGTGGCGCCGACGTAGGACGGGTGCAGATAGAAGTCGACCGCATCGCGCCGGACCGGGGTGGAGCTTCGCACCGCGGCGTGCGGGTCCGCGCCGTGGTCGAGGAGCGCGCGCGCCAGCCTCTCGTCCTTGTGCAGGATGGCCGCGTGCAGCGCGGTGTAGCCGGCATCGGCGGCGTTCGGGTCGGCGCCCTGTTCCAGCAGGAACGCCGCCACGTCGCGGTGCCCGCTGTGCGCCGCGACGACCGTCGCGCTCGTGCCGTAGGGCGGCTGGTCGTTCACGTCGGCGCCGGCCGCGACGAGCAGCTTCGCCGAGGCGAGATCGCCCACCCGCGCCGCGAACAGCAGCGGCGTGTAGCCGCCCTGGGGAATCTCCGTGACGTACTCCGGGTTCCACGGCTCGGGCGTCGTCTTGACCACCTCGGTCCAGACGTCCGAGCGGGCGTCGACCGCCGCGCCGTGGTCGAGCAGCGCCTCGACGACATCCGGATGGCGCTGCGCCACCGCCCACATCAGCGCGGTCTGGCTGCGGCCGGCGGCCGCCGCCGCGTCCGCGCCCGCCTCCAGGAGCCGGCGCGCGACGTCCGCCGCGCCGACCCGCGCCGCGGTCATCAGCGGCGTCTCGCCGGACAGCAGCGGTGCGTCCGGGTTCGCTCCCGCGTCGAGCAGCCGCCGCACCATCGCGGCGCTGCGGTTCTCGGCCGCCGCCCACAACGGCGTCACGCCGAGGTCGTTGGCGGCATCGACGTCGGCGCCGGCGCGGATCAGCAGATCCGCCAGCTCGCCCTCGTCCCAGTAGGCGGCCCAATGCAGCGCCGTCGCGCCGTCCCCTTGGCGGGCCGTCACGTCGACGCCCTGCTCCACCAGCGCGCGCACCACGCCCCAGTCGGCGTTCCGGGCCGCGTCGGCCAGCGGCTGATCCGCGGCGTACGCGCCCGTCAGACTCGCGGCGACCAGCCCCGACAAGACCGCACACCGTCGAACAATCATCCGGCCCCCCGTCATCTGGATCGACATGCAGGCCAGTGTAGAACACTTGCGCGCTGCGCGTCGCCCGCGGTGCAACCGGTCGAGACACCGGTATCGAAGTCGCCCCGGACGACCCCGGTCCCGCCGCCATGAGCGATAACGCCGTGTCGCCGGCCGGGCACGGCGCGGGCCGTCGCGACCACCCGCTCATGCGCTTCTTCAACACCGTGGGCCCCGTTCGTTCGGACGACCACTACTGCATCCCGCCGCTCGACCGCGTGAATCTGGACGAGCTGCTCGGTCTCGTTCGCGACAAGCGCTACTTCGTGCTCCACGCCCCGCGGCAGACGGGCAAGACGTCGGCGCTGCTGGCGCTCCGCGACCTGCTGAACGGCGGCGCCGCGGGCGACTATACGTTGCGTGTACGCCGACGTGGAGGCCGGCCAGGCGCTGCGGGAGAACGTGGCGGAGGGCATGCGCGCCGTCCTGTCCGAAATGGCGCTCGAGGCGAGCGTGACGCTGGGCGACGACACGCTGGAGGACATCTGGCCCGGCGTGCTGGAGCGGGCGGGACCGGGTCAGGCGCTGCGGCAGGCCCTGCTCCGCTGGTGCATGGCCGATCCGCGGCCGCTGGTGTTGCTGATCGACGAGATCGACACGCTGGTGGGCGACACCCTGCTGTCCGTGCTGCGCCAGTTGCGCACCGGGTACCCGCACCGCCCCGAACGCTTCCCGCACAGCATCATCCTGTGCGGCGTGCGGGACGTGCGCGACTACCGTATCTACTCCACCGCGCAGAACTCCCTGGTCCTGGGCGGCAGCGCGTTCAACGTCAAGGCCGAGTCGCTGCGCCTGGGCGACCATCGCGGAGGGGCTGGCGCAGACGCGCGGCTACATGGACCGCCGCGGCGCCGAGGCGGGCCACCTGCTCGTCTTCGACCGCGCGCCGGGCCGGACGTGGGAAGAGAAGATCTTCCGCCGCGAAACGCCGGCCGGCCCCGCCGGCCCGCCGGTCACCATCTGGGGCATGTGACGCCGTTCCGCCGGGGCACGGCGGCTGGATCGTTCCCGAGCGACGCGCATCCCCGAAACAGACGCCGATCGACTCTACTCGGCCAAGTGCTCCCGAATGGCGTCGCACACGTCATTGACGATGTTGTGCTGTTGGAAGACTCCACTTCGCTCACTCACGAGGTCGCCGTGGGCATCCCACAGCAGCATGGAGTGCACGACGGTTTCGTACTCGAACCAGACCGTGAAGTCGGCGCGATCCTCTCGCGAGGTCGGCACGATCCCCGCGCACTCTTCGCGCTGCCCGAAGAGCATCACGTACTCGTGTCGGGTCGGACCGTCGCTGACCTGGTTGCCGGAAAGCGGCGCCACGAACACGCGGTACGGCGTCTGTGCGGCAGGCGCCGCCGACGGCAGACCCAGGCACGCCAGCAATCCCAAGCTCAGAAGCAGTCTGTTCATGTCACACCTCTGCTTGCGTCACACCTCCGAGAGTGTGTCGATCGGCAGCCGCGTCGTGCTGTCGCCCAGCCGGTCGAGCGGCATGTCCAGCTTGTCCATCAGCGTCATCAGCAAATCCGCGTTCGAGGTGTCGCCCGGATACCGCAGGTGCCGGCCGCCCTTCAGCTTGCCGGCGCCGCCGCCGAGGACGACCAGCGGCAGGTTGACGCCCAAGTGCCGCGTGCTGTTGGAGATGCCCGCGCCGTAGAGGATGGTCATGTTGTCGAGCAGCGACCCGTCGGCGTCCTCCGCCGCGCGCAGCCGCGCGAGGTAGTCCGAGGTCAGCTTCGCGTGGTACGCGTTGATCTTCGACATGACGGCGATCCGCTCCGGATCGTCCTCGTGGTGCGAGAGCGGATGGTGCGCGTCGGGCACTCCGATCTGCGGATACGAGCGGGTGCTCTGCTCGCGGCCCATCATGAAGGTGACCACGCGCGTCAGGTCAGCCTGCAGCGCCAGGAACTGCAGGTCGAACATCAACCCCAGGTGCTCCTCGAAGACGCGCGGCGGGGCCGAGGGCTGCTCGGTGAACGTCGGCTCGACGTCGCGCTGCTGCTCGGCGAGCTGGATGCGCCGCTCGACATCGCGCACCGCCTCGGTGTACTCGTCCAGCTTCACCCGGTCGCGCGGGCCGACCGCCAGCTTCAGGTCGGTCAGCTTGTCGGTCACCGAATCCAGAATGCTCTGCTTCTGCCGCCGCCGCGACCGCCGGACCGCCGGGTCGGCCGAGCCGCTGTCGCCGAACAGCCGCTCGAACACCGCGCGCGGGTTGTTCTCCATCGGCAGCGGCATCGTCGGCGTGCGCCACGAGATGGTCTGCGTGTAGGCGCAGCTCAGCCCGGCGGTGCACTGGCCCGCGTTGGCGAACTTGTCCATCGACACCTCGAGCGAGCCGAGCTGCGTGGTCTTCCCCAGCTCGCGCGCGAGGATCTGATCCATCGAGGTGCTGGCCAGCACGTCGGTCTCGTTCACCCCGCCGCGCGGCGTCCCGGTCAGGAACGACGCCGAGGCGCCCGCGTGGACGTAGGCCCACGACGCCCGCAGCCCGGAGACGACCAGAAGCTGATCGCGGAACGGCGCGAACGGCGCCAGGATCGGCGTCAGCTCGAAGTGGCGGCCCTCCTTCTCCGGCGTCCAGTACTGCATCGCCATGCCGTTGGGCACGTAGATCGCCTGAAAGCGGTGGATCGGTTTCGCCGCGGTCTTCGCCAGCGCGGTGAGCGCGGGAGACATCGCATCGAGGAACGGGAGGCTCAAGGTCACGCCGAGGCCCCGGCAGCGATTTCCTGCTGATGGTCATGATGTCGTTCTCCTCACGCCGAACCTATAGCCGGTCGTATTCCCCATCATCCGGATTGTCCCAGATCCTGGTGAGCATCCGTTCCGAGAGCGCCATGGCCGCTCTCGTCAGTCGCCGATCATCGTCGCACTCGGCCGACGGCTCACCAGCAATCTGTGCATTGCCCCTACCTATCGCCGAGTCGTGTCGGAATTGCATGTGTCATTCCGCCGCCGCGTTCCGCATCAGGAACGCCGGGCTCTTCACGATGCCCGCGATGAGCGCCGACCAGCGGTAGTCGTCCGCCGCCGCGTC
>JAGWAH010000112.1:16662-18536 GCA_021296515.1 Acidobacteriota bacterium
ACCGTGCCGGCGAACCGCTCGGGCCGCTCCAGCAGCAGCGCGCGCAGGCCGGCCATCCCCGCCACTGTCCGGCCGTCCGGCATGGTCGCGGTGGCGTCTATCGGGTTGCCGAACTCGTCGGCCGTCCGCCACGCCCCGAGGCCGTCGAACTGCTCGAGCGCGAAGCCGGGCGGATCGATGGACGCGTGGCAGGTGGCGCAGGCCGGGGCCTGCCGGTGACGCTCCAGCCGTTCCCGCACCGAGGTGGTGCGGCCTTCCTCGCCGCGCTCCGGCAGCGCCGGTACGTCGGCGGGCGGCGACGGGGGCGGCGCGCCGAGAATGGTGTCGAGCAGCCACTTGCCGCGCAACACCGGCGACGTGCGGGTCGGATAGGAGGTCAGGGCGAGCAGGCCGCCGTGGCCGAGCAGGCCGCCGCGCTGCTCGCGATCCGGCAGCGTGACCCGCCGGAACCGGGACCCGTAGACACCGGGAATGCCGTAGTGGCGGGCGAGCCGCTCGTCGACGAAGGTGTAGTCGGCGTCGAGCAGGTCCATCACGCTGCGATCCTCGCGCAGGG
Organism: Acidobacteriota bacterium; assembly: GCA_021296515.1. Lineage (GTDB taxonomy): Bacteria > Acidobacteriota > Vicinamibacteria > Vicinamibacterales > UBA8438 > WTFV01. The sequence goes on from JAGWAH010000112.1 coordinate 17,219, forward strand.
TGCTGGCGAGAAACAGGGTCGTCTCCTGCCGGAACGCCTCGACCAGGTTGTCGTCGAAGTCGGGGAACGGCACCGGGTCGCCGGTGACGTCCTCCAGGTTGCGCAGGTGGAGCCACTGGGTGGCGAAGTCGTCGACCAGCGATCGGGCGCGCGGGTCGGCCAGCATGCGGCGGACCTGCGCCTCCAGCACCGACGGGTCGGTCAACGTGCCCCGCTCCGCCGCGTCGAGCAATGGATCGTCGGGGATACTGCCCCAGAGGAAGAACGACAGGCGCGAGGCGACCTCCACGTCGCTCAGGCGGTAGGGCGCACCGGGAATTGTTCCCGTCGGGTCCCGCTCGATGCGCAGGAGGAAATCGGGATCGACCAGCATCCGTTCGAGAGCGAGCTGGATGCCGGCATCGAAGCTGCCGCCGTCCTCGCGGCCGCTGTCGAAGAAGCCGAGCAGGGTGTCCACGTCGCCCGGCGTCACCGGCCGGCGGTAGGCGCGCCGTGCCAGACGCGAGACGATCTCGGCCGCGCAGGCCCGCTCGTCCGCGGGCGCGGCGGTCTCCGGCCGGCACGTGAAGATGGCCTGACGGCTCGGCGTATCTCCCGGTCCGGTGACGGCGTACGGCCCGCCGATGGCGACCGCGCTGACCGCGGCGTTGCCGTTGTAGACCTCGTCGTTCGAGAGGACCTCGCCCGCCTGCCGCGGCTTCAGGATGCCCTCCGGCTACGACACGCTCACCGTGCGCGGGCCGGCTTCCACCGGAACCCGCACCTCGAGCCGCTCGTCCGCCGACTGCAGGTACGCCTCCCATTCCGGGTCGCCCCGCTCGGCGATGGTGAACGTGACCGGCGCGGGCCGGCCGGGGGCGTCGCCGCCGACCGTCAGCCGCTCGACCAGCTCGCCGTCGATGCGGACGTCGAGCAGGTGCGCGTTGCCCATGCCGAGGATGTAGTCCTGCCAGTTGGACCGCAGCTCGATCTTGACGAGGTAGTCGCCGTCGACCGGGAAGTGATACGGAAAGGCGACCCCGCCCCGCGAGCCGAGCGGCATGGCCTCGCTCTGGCGCTCGTCCTGCAGCAGCAGCAGCGGCACATCGAAGGTCTCGAACCCCGGCCCGGTCGGCGGCAGCCCGGTGGCCAGCCGCGTGATGGTGCGCGCGGCCGACAGATAGCGCTCGAGCTGCGCGGTGGAGATGGACAGCACGTCGGCGTTGTTGTCGAAGCCGGTGTCCGACGTCTCGTCGCCCGGCAGCAGCGGCTCCACGTCCAGATCCAGGGCCAGCAGGTCGCGTATCGCGTTGCGGTACTCGGTCCGGTTCAGCCGGTG
>JAGWAH010000113.1 GCA_021296515.1 Acidobacteriota bacterium
GCCGCTCCGTCATGCTCGGCGCCATGAACCCGGTAACGCAAGCGGTGCTCAACCCCCCGCCATCGCCCCTACGACCAGAAACGGCTCCCGCCCGTCCGCCACCTCCTCCGGCAACGGCGCATCCGGCGCCTCGTGCGACAGATCGAGCCCGCAGGCGAAGAACCGCAGATACGCCCGGCGGCGGTCCGTGGCGTAGTCGCGGATCGTGCCCCGCAGGACGGGATACGCCGCTTCCAGCGCATCGATCACCGCGCGCTGGGTGGCGACGCCCTGGACCTCGACATTCACCTCGCGATCGACGCGGGCCAGCACGCAAAGCGGTTCCGGCAGGACGACATGGATCATGATCGGCGGCTCACCAAGCGCGACGCGCAGGCGGCATGCGGCGGGCCTCGCACCAGGGATTCCCTACGGCAGCGTCTGGACCTCCACCGACAGGACGGCCGGCAGGTCGCGCACGATGGGCGTCCAGGTGTCCCCGGCGTCGGGGGATACGTAGACCTGTCCGCCGGTGGTGCCGAGGTAGACGCCGCACGGGTCGAGCGTATCGACGGTCATGGCGTCGCGGAGGACGTTGACGTAGCAGTCGCGCTGGGGAAGGCCGTCGGTCAGCGCCTCCCATTCGTCGCCGCCGGTGCGGCTGCGGTAGACGCGCAGGCGACCGTCGGGCGGGTAGTGCTCGGAGTCGCTCTTGATCGGCACGACGTAGACGGTGTCCGGCTCGTGGGCGTGGACCTCGATGGGGAAGCCGAAGTCGGACGGCAGGTTGCCGCTGATCTCGCGCCACGACTCGCCGGCGTCGTCGCTGCGCATGACGTCCCAGTGCTTCTGCATGAACAGCACGTCGGGCCGCGCCGGGTGCATGGCGAGGCGGTGGACGCAGTGGCCGACCTCGGCATCGGGCTCGGGGAGGAACCCCTCGGACTTCAGCCCGCGGTTGACCGGCCGCCAGGACTCCCCGCCGTCGTCGCTGCGGAAGGCGCCGGCGGCGGAGATCGCCGTGTACATCCGCCGTGGATCGTCCGGCGCCAGCAGGACTGTGTGGAGGCACAGGCCCCCGGCGCCCGGCTGCCACTGCGGTCCGGTGGGATGGCGGCGCAGTCCGGATACCTCCTGCCAGGACTTGCCGCCGTCGGTGGAGCGGAACAGCGCGGCGTCCTCCACCCCCGCGTACACCGTGTCGGGATCCGACGGTGACGGCTCCACGTGCCAGACCCGCTTGAACTCCCACGGATGCGGAGTGCCGTCGTACCACAGGTGCGTCCCGGTCTCGCCGTCGTAGGCGAACTCGTTGCCCACCGCTTCCCACGTCCGGCCGCCGTCGTCGGAGCGCTGAATCACCTGTCCGAACCAGTCGGTGTGCTGGGCCGCGTAGATCCGGTTCGGGTCCGCTGGCGAGCCCTTCACGTGGAAGACCTCCCAGCCGCCGAAGTCGGGGCCGGCGACCTCCCACCGCCTGCGCGTCCCGTCGGATGTGAGGACGAACGTTCCCTTGCGGGTGCCCACCAGCACCCTCACGCTGCTCATCGGTGCGCCCCCGTCCGCCGCTCAGTCGACGACCGCCTGGTAGACGAGATTGCGCGAGATTCCCTGTACCTCGCGGACCGCCGTCCCGCGGTGCTGGATCATGCCGACGAACGTCAGGTCGGTCCGCGGATCGATCCAGAACCAGGTGCCGGCGGCGCCGCCCCAGTAGTAGGTGCCCTTGGCGTAGGGCTCGCCGGCGGTGGCCGGATCGTGCACGGTGGCGAAGTCGAGGCCGAAGCCCTGGCCGGGCCGCATCGTCGCCAGCGCCTCGGGCGAGAGGAAGTTGGTGGCCATCATCTCGACGGTGCGCGGGGCGAGCAGGCGCACGCCGTCCAGCTTGCCGCCGTTGAGCAGCATCTGCGTGAACCGCAGGTAGTCGTCGGCCGTGCCCCAGAGGCCGCCGCCGCCGGACGGGCCGGCCGGCATCTCGGTGCGGGTCGGGCCCATGTCGAACCGCTCGAGCCCGCCGTCGTCGCCCTCGCCGTAGATGAGGGCCACGCGGTCCAGCTTCTCCTCCGGAACGTAGAACGCCGTATCGACCATGCCGAGCGGGTCGAAGATGCGCTCCTGCAGGAACTCCGGGAACGGCTGGCCCGAGATCTTCTCGACCAGGTAGCCCTGCACGTCGACGCCGATGCTGTAGTACCAGCGCGTGCCCGGCTGGGCCAGCAGAGGCAGGTTCGACAGCTTGTCGATCATCGCCTGCAGCGACTCGTCCGCGTTCAGCACGCGCTGCTCGCGGTAGAGCCGGTCGACGTGGTTGGCGGTCCCGAGGCCGTAGCCGAGGCCACCCGCGTGGGACATCAGCTCGGCCATCGTCATCGGGCGCTCGGCGTCCACCAGCCGGGGTTCGCCGTTGGCCCGGTCGCCGTCGTGCACCTTCAGATCCCCGAAGCCGGGGATGAACCGCGACACCGGATCGTTGAGGCGCCACTTGCCCTCCTCGTAGAGCATCATCAGCGCCACGCCGGTGATCGGCTTCGTCATCGAGTAGATGCGGAAGATGGAGTCGCGCTCCATGGGCGCGCCGCTCTCGATGTCCTGGACGCCGGCGACGTGGACGTGCACGAGCTTGCCGCCGCGCGCCATCAGCGTCACGACCCCGGCGAGCTTCCCGTCGTCCACCATCCCCTGCATGCCGGCGGTGAGCCGTTCCAGGCGCTTCGCGGAGACCCCGACATCCGACGGATCCACCGTCTCCAGGTCCCGCGCCGCCGTTCGTTCCGCCGCGGCCAGGGCTGCCGCCGCCCGCTCGGCCGCCATCGGCGCCACGGACAGGACGCCGGTGGAGAGCACACTGATCGCCGCGAACGCTGCCAGGAGATACGCCAACCGCCAACGGGTCACTGCTTCTCGCACGATGTCACCTCTGCTGTTCCGTCACGCCGCTTTCCGTCCTGCCGTTTCCGCCACGCGGCGGTCGGTCCTCGGTCACGCCGCGGTCGGTCCTACAGCACGCGGCAGTCGGTCCTCCGTCACGCCGCGCTCAGTCGACGATCGCCTGGTATACCCAGTTCCGCGACAGCCCGTGCACCCGGCCCTGCGCCTCGCCCCGGTGCTGAATCATGCCGACGAACGCGAGGTCGAGGGCCGGATCGATCCAGAACCACGTGCCGTCGATGCCCAGCCAGTAGTACGCGCCGGGCGCGTGCGGCTCGCCGGCCGCCGCCGGGTCGTCGTAGATCATGAAGTCCATGCCGAAGCCCATGCCGGGCCGCATGTGGGCCGTCGCCTCGGCGGACATGTGGTTGGTGTGCATCATCTCGACGGTGCGCGGGGACAGCAGCCGGCTGCCGTCGAGCTCGCCGCCGTTCAGCAACATCTGGGTGAAACGGATGTAGTCGTCGGCCGTGCCGTAGAGGCCGCCGCCCCCGGACGGCCCGGCCGGCGGGCTGGTGAACGGGTCGCCGCGCGAGTCGAGCACGAGATCGCCGTCCTCGCCGGCCGTGTGCCGCAGCGCCACGCGGTGGACCTCCGACGGGGGCACGTAGAACCCGGTGTCGACCATGCCGAGCGGCTCGAAGATGCGCTCGTCCAGGAACTCGGCGAACGGCTGCCCGGACAGCTTCTCGACCAGGTAGCCCTGCACGTCCACCGCGGCGCTGTAGATCCAGCGCGTGCCCGGCTGGGCCAGCAGCGGCACCGCGGCCAGCTTGTCGATCATCGCCGACAGCGGCTCCAGCGGGTTCAGCACCCGCTTCTCCATGAACAGCCGGTTGACCGGGTGGCGCGGGTTGAGCACGTAGCCGAGGCCCGCGGTGTGGGTCATCAGCTCACGCATGGTCATCTCGTGGTCGGCGTCCACGAGCTTCAAGGAGCTGTCGTCGTTCTCGCCGGCGTAGACCTGCAGACCGGCCAGCTCGGGGATGTAGCGCGACACCGGGTCGTTGAGGCGCCACTTGCCCTCCTCGTAGAGCATCATCATGGCGACGCCGGTTATCGGCTTGGTCATCGAGAAGATGCGGAAGATCGAGTCGCGCGCCATCGGGCGGCCGCTCTCGATGTCCTGCACGCCGGCCACGTCGACGAACGCGATCTTGCCGTGCCGCGCGAGCAGCGCCACCGTGCCGGCGAGCCTGCCGTCGTCGACCATCGCCTGCAGGCCGGCGTCGAGCCGTTCCAGGCGCTCGGCGGAGAGCCCGACGGCGGCGGGGTCGACGGTCTCGAGATCGGCCGCCGCGGTCGCTGCCCCGCCTGCGCGCCCGGCGACGAGCGGCTGGGTGGAGAACGCCGCGACGACCAGTGCAAGAGCGGCGAGGGCGGCGGCGAAGGGGACGAGACGCCACGGTCTGACTGTCGGCAAAGGAATCCTCCTGGTGGGAATCTGAAGATGTGATCTGATTCTAACGGCAGCGGCTGCCCGCCGGACGCTCCCGGCCGTCCCTGCGCGCCGCGTCGGCCCCGCAACGCCACTATCATTCGCGGGTGATGCACAGTGCTCGCCCGGGTTCGTCGTGTCGCTGGCGCCTCCGGTCGTCGGTCGTCGGTCTGCTGTTGCTGTTCCTGGCCGCGCCGGCCGCTGCGGGCGCGCAGACCGAGTTCCACTACCAGTACGGGAAGTTCGTCAACCCGTTCACGGGAGCGCGGGCCTACGCCTCGGTGCTCACCGTGCAGCAGGCGTCGCGCTGGTCGCTCGGCGACAGCTTCTACTTCATCGACTTCACCGACGACGGCGGGGCGGACGGCTTCAACGAGAAGAGCTACTACGGCGAGTGGTATCCGACGCTGAGCCTCGGCCGGGTGTCGAAGCGGACGATCGGCGCCGGGCCGATCCGGGACGTGGCCATCGTCAGCGGCTTCAACTTCGGCAGCGACGCCAACATCTTCCGGTACGTGCCCGGCGGGCGGCTTTCGTGGAACGTGCCCGGGTTCTTCTTCCTGAACACCGACTTCGGGGCCGCCATCGACAAGGGCAGCGGCATCGCGGGAGGCGGGGCGCCGCGAACCGGCACCAACTTCGTGTTCGACGTCAACTGGGGCGCCGGATTCGACGTGGGCCGCCACTCGTTCCTGTTCACCGGCCATACGAAGTTCATGGGCGCCACGACCAACGAGCTGGGCCACGCGGTGAAGCCGTCGCTGCTCGCGCAGCCGCAGTTCGGCTGGGATCTCGGCAAGGCGCTGACCGGCCACGCCAACCAGCTCTTCCTCGGCGTGGAGTACCAGTACTGGGGGAACAAGCTGGGCGTCTCCGGCGGCGACAACGTGGCGCAGTTGTGGGTGATGTGGCGGATGTGA
>JAGWAH010000114.1:0-8071 GCA_021296515.1 Acidobacteriota bacterium
TGTTCGTGTTCAACCCGGGCTGAATCGCGGCGATGGAGAACGGCGAGCGGCCCATCGGCAACGCGTTCACTTCGTCGACCACCATGTTCGAGGCGGTCTCCGTCGTCTGGATCTCCGCCGGGACCACGCCCACCACCTGGACCATCTCGGTGACGCCGGCCGGCGCCAGCACCGCGTTGACGCCCACCTCGCCGCCGAGCGGGACGGTTGCTTCCTCCTCGGCGTCGTCGAATTCGGACAGCGTGAACACCACCGAGTAGGCCCCCGGCGGGAGCTGCGGCAACGAGTAGTTGCCGTTGATGTCGGTGACGGCGGTGCGTGTCCCCTGCAGGGAGGGTGAGCTGACCGTTACGGTGACGCCGGGGAGCGAGAGCCCCTGCGAATCGACGGCAGCGCCGCCGATGGCGCCGGTCTGGCGGCCCTGCCCGAGAGCATCGGCCGCGAAGGTGAGTGCCAGCGCAACGCCGACCCCCGACGCGAACATCCTGGTTGGCATTTGAAAACCCTCCTCGCAAGCGAACCCGCGGGTCGCAGGCGCATGTACCATCATCGCTCTTCTTGTGAGTGCACGATGGCGAGATCCTGACGATGGCCACGGCGTATCGTTTTTGCACTATAGCTGCTGCGTCTCCATCCCGGTCGCCGCGTTGGCCAACGAGGCCCAACTCCGATTTCGGCGTGACGCCGTCGTCAGGGAAGGCCTCTTGCGTCGGGCGCGGCGGGAGCGTTCAGCGCGAACCGGTCCATCCGACTACAGCTCCAGCCAGCGCTCCTGCAGCGGCCGCAGCGCCGCGATGAGCCCGAAGTCGCGGTCGTGGTGGAGCAGCAGCGCCTTGTGCGCGATCGCAATCTCGGCGATGCAGCAGTCGATGGGGCTGTGCGCGGGAGTCCCGAGGCGGTGCAGCTCGAAGAAGGTCCGTGCCGCCTGCCGCCAGGTGTCGGGCTCGGGCTCCAGGTAGCGCTGGCCGTCGAGGTAGGTCGCCAGCCTGTGCCACTGCTCCTCGCGCGGGGTGCCCGCGAGCAGCTCGATCTGCGTGAAGCGGGTGAGATGGACGTCGTCTCCGCTGATCGCCGCTTCGAGCGCGCCCCGCTTGTCCGCGTTGCGCAGCACGTCGATCCAGAGCGATGTGTCAACGATCAACACGGTCGGCGTCGCCGCGCAACCCGCGCAGCGCCTTGTGGTCGAAGTCCGGTGCGAATTCCAGCGTTCCGGCCAGCTCCAGCAGGTTCTTGCGGGAGCGGCTCTCGACGAGACTGGTGAGCGCCACGTGCACGACCTCGCGCTTGGTCCGCGCGCCGGTGAGCTTCATCGCCCGCCGGACCAGGTCGTCGTCCAGCACGATGTTGGTTCGCATGGTGAACATTATACACCACATGGAGTGTATCGTGTGCGGCCGGCCGGCCGACCAGGAGCACCCGTTGTCGCAGGAAGTCCAGCGGGTTCGATTGTCCCCTGCGGCCGAACCCGCCGCTGCCGAGTCGAAGGCGGCGGCAAACGGGGTGGACCCGGGGGCCAGGACAGGCTACTTGCCTGAAAAAATGTATCTAGAATCTATAAACGTGATATTTTAGACGTCTGTTGGAACATGAAGCGATTCGCAGAAGAGACGCTGGACGGTTGGCTGAAGGCGCCGCGGCGCAAGCCGCTGGTGCTGCGCGGCGCACGGCAGGTCGGGAAGACGACCCTCGTCCGGCAGTTTGCGGCGGCGGCCGGCCTCGGGTTGTGCGAGGTGAACCTGGAGCGGCATCTCTACCTCGACCGGGTGTTCGAGAGTCTGGACACCGGGCGCATCCTGCGGGAGCTGGAGTCGCTTGGCGGGGTGCGGCTGGACGGCGCGATGCTCTTCCTGGACGAGGTGCAGGCGACGCCGCATGCGCTGCCCGCCCTGCGCTATCTCTACGAGGACCGGCCGGAACTGCCGGTGGCGGCCGCCGGATCGCTGTTGGAGTTCACGCTCGCCGACCACGGTTTCTCGATGCCCGTCGGCCGCATCCGGTATCTGCACATCGGACCGATGACGTTCGGCGAGTTCCTGGCCGCCGCCGACCCGGAGGCGTCGGAGGAGGCCGCGGCCACGGATCCGGACGTGCCGCCTGCCGATGCGGTGCACCGCCGGCTGTCACGCAGGCTGCGGGAGTACCTGCTGGTGGGCGGATTACCCGAAGCCGTGCTGGCGCACTGCGAGTCGGGGTCGCCGCTGGAGGTGGCCGCCGTCCACCGGACCATCGCAGCGACCTACGAAGACGACTTCGCCAAGTATGCACGGGGGGCGCAGCTCGGCCGGCTGCAGCGGCTGTTCCGCACCGTGCCGCGTGCGGTGGGCCAACCCGTCAGCTACCGCCGCCTCGATCCGGATGCGCGCGCGGCCGAGGTCGGCCGGGCCGTCGAGCTGCTGGTCAAGGCGCGCGTCTGCCATCGCGTCTCCCACAGCAACTGCTCCGGACTCCCGCTGGGCGCTGACGCCGGCCGCCGCCCGGTCAAGCTGCTGTTCATGGACGTGGGGTTGATGAACCACGCCTGCGGGCTCGATCCGACCGGCATCGAGGCCATGGATGCGGTTCGGCTCGTGAACGAGGGGGGCATCGCCGAGCAGTACATCGGGCAACAGCTCATCGGATTGAGCGGGGGCGAACAGCCGCCGGAGCTCCACTACTGGTTGCGTAATGCACGCAAGGGCAACGCCGAGGTCGACTACGTGGTCTCGCACGGCGACTGGCTGGTGCCGATTGAAGTCAAGGCGGGAAGCAGCGGCTCGCTGAAATCGCTCTTGCAGTTCGCGCACGAGAAACGGCCGCCGCTCGCGGTGCGGTTCGACGCCAACCCGCCCAGCCTGCAGACGGTGCGCCACACCATCCGCGTCGCGGAGGGAACGCAGCCGGTGACGGTGCGCATCCTGTCGCTGCCGTTGTACGCGGTCGATGCCCTGCCGCGGCTCGTCGGCGAGCGAGCGTTAGCGCCGCCTCGGCAATTCGGACGGGTGCCCGATGAAGCCCTCGCGAAGGGTGTCGGGGGAGTGTGCTGCGGGCGGGGTGCTGGATGCGGCCGGCGCCGTACGCCCGTCAGGACGCCCGGCGCCCGCCTCGCGACGTGCTGGCGCGTCGCGGCCCTGCGCTCGAAGGGCCGCCGCGCGCCGCGGACTACTGGACCGACAGGCCGGCCTCGGCCGCGATCTCGCCGATCCGGTCTGCCTGGTTCGGGTTGTTGCCCATGATCTCCCGCAGCCGGCGGGCGACTTGCGCCTGCTCGTCCTCCGACAGGTCGCCGGCCGCGCCCGCTGCGTTGCGGACCGCCGCGTAGCAGTCGTCCTCGTAGGTGATCGAGCCGCACTGCGCCGTGAGCTCGGCGAGCAGCCCGGCCGCGCCGGAGCGCTCGACCGGAGCGCCGCCGCCGGTGGCGCCGAAGCTCTCGTTGGCCTGCTGGATCTCGGCCGCGGCCCCGCGACGGATGTTCGCCGCCTCGGTGCCCGCCTGGAAGCAGGTGAACGACGCCCGGTTGGCCCACCGGAGGGGTGCGCAGGCGTGGATGCCGGCGTCGATGGCCGCCTCGGAGACCTCGGTGATCAACGCCTCGTACTCCGGGTCGCCCTCGCCGTAGCCGGAGAAGTTGCCGAGGTCGCCGCTGGCCGCGAACAGCCCCGTGACGCCCGGGATCTGCGCGATCTCGCGCGAGGCTTCCACGCCCTCGAGCGTCTCGATCATCAGAATGAGGACGACGTTGTCGTTCCAGGTCTGCCGGTAGCCGCCGGGCACCTGGTTCCAGAGCTCGCCGGCGCCCTGGCCGCCGCCGGCGCTGCGCCGGCCGATCGGCGGGAAGTAGGTCCAGTCGACGGCGGCCTGCGCCTCTTCGACGCTGTCGACGGTCGGGACCACGATGACCAGCGCGCCCATGTCGGTGGCGTGCTGAATTTCACGCTCGTCGGCATACGCCACGCGCGCGCCGGGGGCCGCCGGGCCCGGGCACGTGCGCCACATCCGGGCGACCTGCTCCCACGAGATCGACTCGTGCTGCATCTCGACCCAGACGAAGTCGTAGCCGGCGGCGGCCATGGCGCAATAGGTGCGCGGGTCGGTGGCGCGCACCGTGCCGCCGATCATCGGTCCGCCGGCCACGAGCTTGGCCTTGGCCGGGTTCCAGATCTCGGCCGTCACGCCGTCGGGCAGGGCGAAGCGCGAGCCGTACTCGAAGTCGGCGGCGCGGAACGGCTCCTCCTCCTGCGCGGCGGCGTCCTGCGCCGTCCCGCCGACCAGCAGGCCGGCGGCGACGGCAACTACGGTGAGCAACGTGGTGATTCTCATGACATCCTCGCTTCTTGTGAGGCCGTTGTGGTGCGCGTGCGGCGCGCTGGAATCCCGTGACGCACGGAGTCTACTCCGTGACTCGCTCCGCCATCCACCGGGCCGGCCGTTGCTCCGCTCCGGACCGGGGTCCGCGGCGAAGCCCGTGTGACGGACTGTTAAGCTCTTCCATGCCCGAGCCGCTGATCGCGCTCCGCGACGTCGAGAAGGTCTTCAGCCACGGCGTCAGCCGGACGTTCGTGCTCCGCCGCATCACGCTCGACATCGCCGCCGGCGAGTTCGTCTCCATCATGGGCCCGTCAGGGGCGGGCAAGTCGACGCTGCTGCACATCCTCGGGATGCACGATGCGGAGTGGTCGGGGGAGTACGACCTGCTCGGCCAGCCGGTCCACAAGCTGCGGCAGAAGCACCGGCAGGCGCTCGGCCGGACCCATATCGGCTTCGTGTTCCAGAGCTACCACCTGCTCGACGACCTGACCGTGGCGGAGAACCTCGACGTGCCGCTCTCGTATCGCAACGTGCCCCGCGCGGAGCGCCAGAGCCTGGTCGCCGACACGCTCGACCGCTTTCAGATCGTCGGCAAAAAGGACCTCTATCCCAGCCAGCTCTCGGGCGGGCAGCAGCAGCTCGTCGGGGTGGCGCGCGCGCTGATCGCCAAGCCGACCCTGATCCTGGCCGACGAGCCGACAGGCAACCTCCACTCCAGCCAGGGCCGCGAGATCATGGAGCTGTTCACGCGGCTCAACGGGGAGGGGACGACCATCGTCCAGGTCACCCATTCGGACGCCAACGCCGCCTACGGCAGCCGCATCGTCCAGCTCCGCGACGGGTGGCTCGTGGACGATTGACATCAGCCCGCGGGCTCTCCGTCCGTGTTCCAGCGCCACTCGATGGTGCGCCCGCACGCCTTGCAGATCGCGCCGTGGCGCAATCTGCGGCTCAAGCGCTGGCGGAACCAGCGCCGCCGGCAGCCGCACTCGCCGACCCAGCGGGCCACGGTGTGCGTCAGGTCGTGGCAGCGCTCGGCCGTGGAGCCGATCTCGCGCGCCTTGCGCTGCCAGACGGCGTCGTGGCCGTGCTCGGCGCCGACGATCGCGTGTGCGATCTCGTGCAGCAGGGTGTTCTCGATGTCGGCCCGGGTCGCCCGCAGGCAGTAGCTCACCGACAGGTCGATGCGCGTTTCCCGGTAGCGGCAGACGCCGGCCCGCGCCGTGGAGAGGTCGAAGCCGAACGTCCACTGCGTGCCGAGTCCGCTCTGCGCCTGATGCCGCGCGAACAGGCGCCGCGCCAGAGTCTCGACGTCCGCCAGCGTGCACTCCCGCTCCGGAACCCGCTCGACGACCTGCAGGAGGCGGTAGGGCACCTGCCAGCGGCCCTCGTCGCCGGCCAGCACCACCGCGCGGGCGGCCTGCAGCTCGGCCACCACGCCGGTGATCGACCGGCTGCGGACCGTGAACCGCACCCGGCTGCCGGGCGGAGCCGCGGCGCCGGGGAAGTCGGCGTTGATGGCGCTGCGGGTGCGGGGCGGGGACGGCCGGAGAAAGTACTGGAGAGGCGATCGCACGCGGCTCACCTATGTGAAAATGTGTCGATGAAAAATATCACAGTCACCGTCGGCGACGACGTGCACCGGCGCGCCCGCGTCCGGGCCGCGGAACGGGGCACCTCCGTGTCGGCCGCTGTCCGCGACTTCCTGATCCGCTGGTCGGGCGAGGAGACCGAGTTCGACCGGCGCAAGCGGCTGCAGGACGAGACCCTGCGCGATGTCGACATGTTCCGGGCCGGAGATCGGTTGCCGCGCGAGGAGATCTACCGCCGTGGCCCTGTTCGTTGACACCAACGTGCTGCTGTACGCCGTCAGCACCGCTCCCGACGAGAAGAAGAAGAACGGAACGGCGCGGGCGATCCTGGATCGCGACGATCTCGTGCTGTCGGCCCAGGTGCTCCAGGAATTCTACGTGCAGGCGACGCGGGCGACGAAGCCGGATCGTCTCGCCCACGACGCAGCCGTGAACCTGGTCGAGTCCTGGCTGCGCTTTCGCATCGTCGAGACCACCGTGCCGCTCGTGCAGCAGGCCCTGGCGACCGCGGCGCGCTGGCGCATCTCGTACTGGGACGCCGCGATAGTCGAAGCAGCCCGCCGCGGCGGCTGTCCGGAGGTTCTCTCCGAGGACCTGCAGCCCGGCATGCACTTCGCCGGCGTGACGGTCCGGAATCCGTTCGCCACGGGCGCCTAGTGTGCGGCCAGGTTCGTGAACAGGCTCTCGAAGTCGCGGCCGAAGATGCTTCCGTAGCCCCGGTCGTGCAGCAGCGAGCGGAGCAGCCCCTCGCCGCCCGGCTCGCCGGTCGGCGTCACCAGGACGACGGCGCGTTCCCCGTCGTTCGCTAGGAGTTGGTGGAACGCGAGAGAGGCGTGGTGAACGCGATGGCGCTCGCCAGGGTAGGCCGGGCGTGGCCTTCGAGTCGGTCGGTCGGTGACGTCATGCGCCGGCGGGCGCCGGGAGACGCCCGCCGGCCGGACAGCGTGATGCGCCCGTCACGCTGCCCGGCCCCGCGCCAGAGGAGTGGCCTGCGCGGCTCGCACGTGACAGAGGATCGTTGGAGCGTCCACACCGCGCGACCCGGCGGTCACGCGCGTTTCGGTTCCCAGGTTGCGGCCGCGCCGGCCTGGCGCAACGGCGATGCCTCCGCCGCACGGACGGCGCGCGGGGCCGCGTGCCGCCCGCCGGCGGAGGCGCTGGAAGTCCGGTGGTGAGTCCATCGTGCCTCCATTCCTTATCGGGGCCGGCAAAGCCCGACGCCAGCCTCGTTCTCCATTCAAGATACGGTTGTTCCTGAGCGCCTGGGAACTAGGGAGATCCCCAGGTGCCCGGATTGCGATCGCTCGGGTACATCTGGCCGGAGGCATGCAAAAGACGCGCGACGCCGACCGGGAGCAGTTGCGCGAGCAGTCCCTGCGCGCGCTCGAGGCGGCCCGGGCGCGCTACGAGAACCTCTATCAGGACGCGCCGGACATGTTCGCCTCGGTGACCGTCGACACCGAACGGGTCGTGCAGTGCAACGCCACGCTGTTGCGCGCGACCGGCTATCGGAGAGCGGAGTTGCTGGGGCGCCCGATCCGGGAGCTGCACGATCCGGGCAGTGCGTCCGCTCTCGGGCGGGCGCTCGATACGGCGCGCGCCGACGGCCGTGCGCAGGACGTGGAGTTGCGGCTGCGGCGGCAGGACGGCGACCTGCTGGACGTCAGCCTCAGCATGGCGCTGATCCGGGACGAGCGGCACAACTACTACTACCGGTCCATCTGGCGGGACGTGACCGACCGCAAGCGGGCCGAGGCCGCGCTGCGGCGCAAGCAGGCGGAGCTCGAACGGAGCCAGGCCGAGCTGCGGGCGCTGGCGGGGCGGTTGCTGACGGCCCAGGACGACGAGCGGCGGCGCATCTCGCGCGAGCTGCACGACGACGTCAACCAGCGGCTCGCGATGCTGACCCTCGACGTCGAGTCGCTGATGGCCAGCGCTCCCCGCTCCCCGCGCGTGACCGCGGAGCGCCTCGCGGCGGTCCGCGACCGGCTCGTGGAGCTGTCGGACGACGTGCACGGGCTTGCCTACGGCCTGCACCCATCGGTCCTGGACCATCTGGGCCTGAAGGCGGCGCTGCGGTCCCACGTGGCGGATCTGCAGCGCCACGGCTCGCTGCGAATCGATCTGCGGATCGGCGAGCTGGCCGAGCCGGTCCCCCCCGCGGTGGCGGCGTGCCTCTACCACGTGGCGCAGGC
>JAGWAH010000114.1:8104-10192 GCA_021296515.1 Acidobacteriota bacterium
GAGGTGGCGCCGGCCGACGGCGGGATCCGGCTGTCGGTGTCCGACGACGGCGTCGGGTTCGCCGTGGCGGCGCGCTCGCCCGAGGGGTTGGGCATCGTGGGGATGCAGGAGCGGGTGCGGCTGGCGGGGGGGCGCTTCGAGCTCGCCTCGCGGATCGGGGCGGGAAGCCGCGTCACGGTGTGGGCGCCGCTGCCGGTTGGCGGTGCGGGTGGCGAGGGCGGTGCGGGTGACGAGGATGGCGAAGCGACCGCGGGTGCTGCTGGCGGATGACCATACGCTCGTGCTGGAGGGCCTGCGCCGGCTCCTCGAGGACCGGTGCGAGCTGGTCGGCATGGTCGAGGACGGCCGGGCCCTGGTGGAGGCGGCGCCGAAGCTCTCGCCCGACATCGTGCTGCTCGACATCTCGATGCCGCTGCTCAACGGGCTCGACGCGGCGCGCCGGCTGCGCACCCTGGTGCCCAATACCCGGATCATCTTCCTGACGATGCACGCCGATCCGACCTACGCCAGCGAGGCCTTCGACGCGGGGGCGGCCGGCTACCTGCTGAAACGCTCGGCCGCGTCGGAGCTGAACGTCGCCATCGCCACGGTGCTCGCCGGCCGCAAGTACTTGACGCCGCTCATCACCAGCGATGCGCTCCGGGCGAGCGTGCCCCGCTCGGTGGCGGTGCCGCCCACCCTCGGCAGGCTGACGCCGCGCCAGCGGGAGGTGCTGCAACTGGTGGCCGAGGGCCACACCGCCAAGGACATCGCGGCCCGTCTCGGCATCTCGGTCAAGACGGTCGAGTTCCACAAGGCGGGCATCATGGATCGGCTCGGGGTGCGGACGGCTTCCGAGCTGACGAAGTATGCCGTGGCGCACGGCGTCACCGAGCTGCCGTGAGCGTAGACTTCCACGGAGAGGGTTGGCGGGTGGAAGACGGGCCGCGGGGCGGCGGTTTCCGGGCCGGCCCGCGTAGGGAGCGACCATTGCAGGCGGGAGCCGGCAAGGAGGGTGGTCAGGTGCGAAAGAGGCGTTGGACGCGGATGATGGTGGGCGCAGGGCTGTTGGCCGGCGTCGGGTTGGGCATGCCGCCGGCACCGGACCCGGTCGTGAGCGCGCAGACCGACACGGTCGCCGCCGGCGGGCGGCTCTACCGCGGGAAGGGCGACTGCCAGGCGTGCCACGGGTGGGCCGGCGACGGCCGCAAGATGAACCTCCAGATGCCGGACGGGGCGAATCTGCGCGCGAGCACGCTCACGCGCGAGCAGCTCGTCTTCGTGATCAAGTGCGGCCTCCCGGGCCGCTACATGCCGGCGTACGATCGGCGGGCCTACGTCGACGACCGCTGCCTCGGCCGGACCCGCGCCGACCTGGATCGCATGGGGCTGCAGTTGTTCGATCCGCCCGCTACGCTCCAGAACCGGGAAGTGGAACGGCTGGCCGACTTCCTGCTGGCGAAGGTCGTCGGTCAGGGGCCGATGGACCGGCAGAAATGCATCGATTTCTGGGGAGAAGAGGCCCGCGTCTGCCGCACCGAGTTCCCGGACTGAACGAAACGGCCCGGGCCGGTGAAGGCCCGGGCGTCCCGTTTCCGCCGTCGGGCTAGTCGTCGAGAGCGAAGACGAACAGCCCGTTGCCCCCCACCGGGCGCCTTTCCTCCGGCATCAGATCGGTGGGGATCATGCCTTGCCAGCTCGCGCCGCCGGCCCCGACGGGCACCGCGACGTACTGCCGGCCGTCGACCGCATAGCTGATCGGGAACCCCTGGATGGAGGTCGGCAGGCGCCGGCTCCAGAGGATCTCGCCGTCGGCGGCATCGAAGGCGTAGATGTAGCGGTCCCAGCTACCCGCGAACGCCAGCCCGCCGGCGGTGGTCAGCGCCGCGCTGTTGATCGGGGTCTTGAACCGCTGCCGCCACAGGACCTCGCCGGTACGGATGCTCATCGACAGCAGCTCGCCGAGCTGGCCGGGGCTGTCCGGATGGAAGTGGTTGGTGCGCCGCACCGGACCGGTGCCGCCGCCCCCCTCGACCCGCTCGACGGGGCCGAACACGCCGGTCTCGCAGTTGAGGTTGATGGGGATGACGAACGCCTCGGTCTCCGGGT
>JAGWAH010000115.1 GCA_021296515.1 Acidobacteriota bacterium
CTGCTGAAGGGCCAGTGGGTCGAGGTGGACCGCGACCGGCTGCGCGAGGCGATCGAGCACTGGGAGGCGGTGCGCGAGCTGGCCGGCGACGACGGCATCTCGTTCATCGAGGGCATGCGCCTGCTCGCCGGCGCGTCGGCCGATCTCCGCCACGAGGATCGGACGGAGGCCGAACGCCCGTGGGTGCACGTCGACGCCGGCGACGGCATGCGCGAGCTGCTCGCCGGCATGCGGCAGCCGGACGCACTCGATCCGGTGGCCGTCGGCGGCGCCCTGCGGGCCACGCTCCGGCCGTACCAACGCGACGGAGTGGCGTGGCTCCGGATGCTGACGACGCTGGGGCTGGGCGCCTGCCTGGCCGACGACATGGGCCTGGGCAAGACCATCCAGGTGCTGGCGCTGCTGCTGTGCGACCGCGCCGGGGATGCTCCCCCGCCGGCGCCGTCGTTGCTGGTCATCCCCGCCTCCCTGCTCGGGAACTGGCGCCGCGAGGCCGAGCGTTTCGCGCCGTCGCTGTCGCTGCGGTTCCTGCACCCGGCGGAGACGGACCGCGAGACGCTGGCGGACGTCGCGGCGGCCCCCGCCCGGCGCCTGGCCGGCGTCGACCTCGCGGTAACGACCTACGCGATGCTGCAGCGGCAACCCTGGCTGGCCGACGTGCAGTGGCGGCTGGTGATCCTGGACGAGGCGCAGGCCGTCAAGAACCCGGCCACCCGCCAGAGCCGCGCGGTCCGCAAGCTGCCGGCCCGCGCCCGCGTCGCGCTGACCGGCACGCCGGTCGAGAACCGCTTGGGGGACCTGTGGGCGCTCTTCGACTTTCTGAACCCGGGGCTGCTCGGCTCGCGCGACGTGTTCAACCGATTCGTCAAGGAGCTGCAGCAGCGCGACGAGCAGCCGTTCGCGCCGCTGCGCCGGCTCGTCGCGCCCTACATCCTGCGGCGGCTCAAGACGGACCGCCGCATCATCGCCGATCTGCCGGACAAGACCGAGACGACGCGCGACTGCCACCTGACCCGCAAGCAGGTCGCCCTCTATCAGCGCATCGTGCGCGCGATGCAGGACGAGCTGGAAGCGACCGAGGGCATCAAGCGGCGCGGCGTCGTGCTGCGGTCGCACCTGCAACCACCCCAGCCAGCTCGCCGGCGACGGCGACTACCGGCCCGGCGACAGCGGCAAGTTCGCGCGCCTGGCCGAGATCTGCGAGGAGCTGGCCGAGCGCCAGGAACGGGCGCTGGTCTTCACGCAGTTCCGGGAGATCATCGACCCGCTGTCGGAGTACCTGGCGACGCTCTTCGGCCGGCCCGGCCTCGTGCTGCACGGCGCGATCGGCGTCAGGAAGCGGCAGGCGCTGGTGGATCGGTTCCAGCAAGACGACGGGCCGCCCTTCTTCATCCTGTCGCTCAAGGCGGGCGGCACCGGGCTGAACCTGACCGCGGCGTCCCACGTCATCCACTTCGACCGCTGGTGGAACCCGGCGGTCGAGAACCAGGCCACCGACCGCGCCTTCCGCATCGGCCAGCGCCGCAACGTGCTGGTCCACCGCTTCGTCACGCGCGGCACCATCGAGGAGAAGATCGATCGGATGATTGCCGAGAAGCGAAAACTGGCCGATGATCTGCTCGACGGCGACGGTGAGGTCAACCTCACCGAGCTGTCCGACGACGAGCTGATCGACCTGGTCCGGCTCGACGTCACGCGCGCGAATCCGCAGGCGGCGAGCTGAGGAGGGCTACGCAGTTGGACTGGTATCCACCCTACGTGCCGGTCCGCGCCCGGCGCGCGCGAGCCAGGCTGGAGCTGCGCGCCCTGGTCGAGCGCGGCGTCGAGGTGCAGCCGGTCGAGCTCCAGGGCAGGGGGCGCGCCATCGCCCGGAGCTTCTGGGGCCGGCGCTGGTGCGAGCACCTGGAATCGTTCTCCGACTACGCCAACCGCCTGCCGCGCGGCCGCACCTACGTGCGCAACGGCAGCGTCTGCCACCTGGCCATCGAGACCGGCGGCGTCGACGCGATGGTCGTCGGCCGGGAGATCTACCACGTCGTCATCCGCATCCGGAAGCTGAAGCGGCCGGCCTGGAAGGCGATCCAGGCCGCGTGCGCGGGGCAGATCGGATCGGTCCTCGAGCTGCTGCAGGGGCGGCTGTCCGACCGCGTGATGGAGATCGTCGCCGACCGCGACACCGGCCTGTTTCCCCAGCCGGGCGAGATCAAGCTGGCGTGCGACTGCCCCGACTGGGCCACGATGTGCAAGCACGCGGCGGCGGTGCTCTACGGCGTCGGCGCCCGTCTCGACCAGAGCCCGGAGCTGCTGTTCCGCCTGCGCGGGGTCGACGAGGCGGAGCTGATCGCCGCCGACATGGCGCTGCCCGGAGGCACGGCGACGGCCGACACCCTGGCGGACGACGACCTCGGGAGCATCTTCGGCATCGATCTCGAAGACGGGGAGGGCGCGCCGGCGCCGAGCACGCGGAAACCGAAGGCGCCGGCCGGGTTCCGCCCCACGGGCGCGCTGATCGCTCGGCTGCGCGCGCAATGCGGGTTCTCGGTCGCGGAGTTCGCCGCGCTGCTCCGCGTCTCCGCGGCGTCGGTGCGCCGCTGGGAAGCCGCGCCCGGACCGCTCGACCTGCAATCCCGCCCGCGGGAGGCCTTGAACGCGCTGCGCGGGGAGATCGAGAGGCTGGACGATTGACGGCTTCCGAGCAACGCCACCGCGTTGGTGGTATAACGGCGGCAGGGGGCGGCCGCGCGGTGTGCAGGCGCCGTCCGACGACACCGAGGAGTTTGAGACCATGTCGAAGAAGACTCGCGTCGCCACGAAACGAATCTCGCTGCAGCGGTGGTGCGAGTTGCAGTCGCCGGACTCATCGCGGCGTGCGGCTCGATCGGCGCACCGGGTGTCGCGCCCGGGGGCATCGAAGCGGCGCAACCGCCGGCGGCGGACGGAGCCTTCACGGCCGAGCAGGCCCTCGCCGGTTGGACGGTGTATGCGCGCCAGTGCGGGGAGTGCCATGGAGAGGCGCTCGACGGCGCGGAAGCGCCGGCGCTGCGCGGGGTGGACTTCCTGAGCGGCTGGCTCGGGCAGACGACCGACGAGCTGTTCGTGTACGTGCGGGACGCGATGCCGCCAGGCGGCGGCGGGTCGCTGGGCGATCAGGTCTACCTGAACTTGGTGGCGTACATCCTGGACGTGAACGGCGCCCGGCCGGGGGACGCGCCGTTGACCGCCGATGCGGCTGTCGCGATCGGCGATGCGGCCGACGTGGCCGAGGCGCGGCGCGCGGCGCGGGAAGGCGATCGGCCCCGGCGGCGCCCGTTGCGGTTCGTCAACCGCGAGGTGCCGCACGAGCTGGCCGCGGTGACCGACGCCCTGCTGGCGGACCCGCCGCCGGGCGACTGGCCGAGCTGGCGGCGAACGCGCAACGGACACGGCTACAGCCCGCTGGATCGGATCACGCGCGACAACGTCGACCAACTGCAACTGGCCTGGACGTTGGCGATCCGGGAGGGGCGCCACCAGACGACGCCGCTGGTGCACGACGGCGTGATGTTCCTGGCCAGTCCGGGCAGCGTGGTGCAGGCCATCGACGCGGCCACAGGCCAGGTCATCTGGCAGTACCGGTCGCCGCTGCCGGAGGAAGCGCCGCAGCGGGCGCCGACCCGTACGTTGGCGCTCTACGGCGACAAGGTGTTCCTCGCCACGGCCGACGCGGCGATCGTGGCGCTCGATGCGCGGACCGGCGCCGAAGCGTGGCGCACCCTGAAGGCGGACTACACGCAGGGGTTCCGGGGGAACGCCGGCCCGGTCATCGCGGACGGCGTCGTCGTCACGGGCACCAACGGGTGCCAGCGCTACAAGGAGCAGACCTGCTTCATCACCGGCCACGATCCGGATACCGGCGAGGAGCTGTGGCGCACGTCGACGATCGCGCTGCCCGGGGATCCGAACGACGCGTCGTGGGGCGACACGCCGCCCTATCTGCGAGCGGGCGGCGACTCGTGGATCCCGGGCAGCTACGACCCGGAGCTCGGCCTCTTCTACATCGGCACGGCGCAGGCCAAGCCGTGGGTGGCGGCGAGCCGAGGGATGACGACGCGGCAGGACGCGCTCTACACCAACTCCACGCTGGCCCTGAACCCGCGGACAGGGCAGGTGCAGTGGTACTTCCAGCATGCGCCGGGCGAGACCCTCGACCTCGACATCGTTTACGAACGGGTGCTGGTGGACGCCGACGGCGAGCAGTGGCTGTTCACGATCGGCAAGGACGGCATCCTCTGGAAGCTCGACCGGCGCGACGGCGCGCTCGTCGACCTGCGCGAGACGGTCTACCAGGACATCTTCGAATCGATCGACCGGACCACGGGACGGTTCACGTACCGGCAGGACATCATCGACGCGCGCATCGGCGACCGCGTGCCGGCCTGCCCCAGCCTGCTCGGCGGCCACAACTGGCAGGCGTCGGCGTATCACCCCGGCGCCGGCGCGCTGGTGATCCCGCTCCACCAGGCCTGCATGTACCTGACCGGGCGCGAGGTCGAGTTCGTCGAGGGGGGCGGCGGTGAGGCGGGCCGGTCCGAGTACCGCGAGATGCCGGGCACGAACGGCAACGTGGGCAAGCTGGCCGCCTACGACGTGCGGACCATGGAGGAGCTGTGGAGCCGCGAGCAGCGCGCCGCCTTCCTGACGTCGACGCTGACGACGGCCGGCGGCCTGGTCTTCGCGGGCGACGCCGACCGCTACTACCGGGCGTTCGACATCCGGACGGGCGACGTCCTCTGGGAGACCCGCCTCGGCACCGCGGCGGCCGGCTATCCGATCACCTACGAGGCGGATGGACGGCAGTTCATCGCCGTTCCGGGCGCGCTGGGGGGCGCGTTCCGCAGCCTGACCGCGCAGCTCACCCCGGAGATCTTCCAGCCGGAGGGAGGCAACGCGCTCTACGTCTTCGCCCTGTCGGAGTGATCGTCAGGACCGCAGCATCCCGCGGACCTTCGATTGGACGTCGCGGCTCGCGGGCCCGCCGGCCAGGCAGGCGAAGAACCGGTCCGGATCGACCTGCGGGGTGATCCGGGGCTCGCCCGGCAGCTCGATGTGCACGGCTCCTCCCTCGATGGTCAGCCTGTACGCGCCGCGCGGCAGGCTGATCCGGGTCCGGAGGCAATCCCACCTGCCGGCGCGGGCGAGCTCGAGCGCGGCGCGCGACTCCCGCGGGCCCCAGGACGAGCCGTCGCCGAACAGCTCGCGCAACGGCTGGACGCGCGGCGGGCGGTCTCCGAGATCGAGGTCGGCGCCGGCGAGCCGCTGCGCCATCTGCGCCATCCGGTGCGAGACCGCGGCGGAGAGCCCGGGGACCGCGCGCAGCCGCAGCGGCAGCCCCAGCCAGCCGTCACGCACACCGAACAGCACCGCCGCGGCCAGCCGGTCCTGCTCGTGGATCCGATCGTGCTCGAAGTCGAGCAGGTCCGCGCAGTCGCGCCGCAGGAAGAACAGCGTCATGGCGCGCGCCAGGGGCGTGGCGTGGCGCTCGAACAGCTCGCCGGCCGTTGCGCCGACCAGGCCGCGCAGCGACGACAGGGTGTCGCGGAGTCTCCCGGCTCCGGCCTGCAGCCGCGCGTCGAGCGTCTTCGATGCCGTCTCCAGATAGTCGAGCAGCGCCTCCTCCGCGCTGCCGCCGCCGCCCGCGCGCTTCCACGCGACGACGCCGTCGACGGCGCCCCAGAACAGGCGGGCCTGACAAGTGGCCTGCACGTCGGACGAGTGGGGGGAATCGCTGCCTGCGCCCGGGCCGCTCGCCCCAGCGGCCTCGCCCGACGGCATCCCCGAGGAATCGCCCGACCGCATCCACCCGCGGAGCCCCGACAGGATCGGATCGGCGACCGGCGGCGCCGACGGGTCCTCCGGATCGAAGGCCTGCCGGCAACTGCGGACCGCGAGATCGCCCCGGTCGCCGCAGAGCAGCAGCATGGCCATGACGCCGGCGGCGGCCATGGGGCCATCCAGCGGGACCGCGCGTTCCGGGGGTCCCCCGGCGGTGGGCCAGGGGTCGTCCGTCGCCCTCGTGAACAACGTCTTCGCGACCCGGCGCCTGACGTCGCCCAGCGGCACGTTGCCGAAGTCCTTCGCGTCCGCCTCGCAGGCCGAGCGGTCCTCCCGGGACGGGAACAGGACGGCTTCGATCAGGATCGACGGCAGGGGCGCGGGCACCAGGAGCAGCCGTTCGCCGCCGTCGAGTTCGTCCGGAAAGCGGATCTCGCGCAGCGACGGACCGAGCGCCAGCACGCGTCCCGACAGGCCGGACAGTCCGATCTCCAGAACGGCCGGGCGCAGGTGCGCGGCTTCGCTGCTCGACGAGTCGATCGCCGCTGCGGGGACGCGGCCGATGAACAGCGGAATCCAGCCGGGGAAGCTCCCCAGCGTGTCCCGGTAGTACTTGTCCCCGAATCCGGCGGGCGGCATCACGAGGCCGGCCGCGAGCATGTACAGCAGGTTCAGGTGGTTGGTGACCAGCAGTCCCGAGGCGGGCGGCCGCGCCCGCGCGGACGGGGGTTCGGGCTCGAAGAGCGTGTCCGTCGGCATTCACCATTCCTCGCGCCGCAGCGTCTCGGCATCCCGCGGGAGGATCTCCTCGACGGCTCGGCCGGCGCCGCGCTTCATGAACAGGAACACGCGTTCGCGCGCGCGGGCGACCATGACGTAGAACCGCCGGCGCGCGGCGTCCGGATCCCGCGGGTCGACGCGGTGCTCGTCGATGTCGGCGAGACACGCCGTATCGAACTCCAGCCCCTTGCACGCCTGCGCGTTGATGACCAGGACGCCCCCCTCGTCGAAGGCGACCTCCGGGCGGTGGGCGCCGTGGAAGGTCTCGACGCGCGGCCGCGGATGGTCGAGCGCGACGTCGACGGTGCGCAGCATGTCGAAGTACCGCCGGCGGACCTCGTTGTTCGGCGCGATCACGCCGATGAGCTGCCGCGGGTCGCGATCCGCCAGCGTCAGGATCCCCCTGCAGAGGACGTCCAGCTTCTGCCGCGGATACACGTAGAGAAGGGGCATGTGCCCCCCCTGGCCGGCCGGCAGCTCCGGCGGCGGACTCGCCGGATCGCCGGTGTAGAAGGCGCGCGCCAGCTTCGCCACGCGGTACTGGTTGCGGTAGTTGCGCCGCAGCTCGACGACCGCGTCCACGTCGAGGTCGAGCCGCGCCTCGATCTGCTGCCGGCTGCTGTTCAGCTCGGTGATCTGCTGGTTCTGGTCGGCCACGACGAAGAAGTCCTCGAAGCCCAGGTCCACGAGCGTTTCGTAGAACGCCGGCGGCATGTCCTGGCCTTCGTCGATGACGAGGAACGGCCGTCGCGCGTCCTTCCCGTCGGGCGGCAGCGCCTGGACGATCTCCTCGACGCGGGTCCAGTCCTCGGCCTCGAAGCCGTGCCGGTCGGGCGGCAGCAGCGGAACCGGTCGCTGCGCCAACCGCTCGAAGGCGCTCCGGAACCAGCTCTGCCACGTCTCGCCGGCGAGACCGTTCCCGTAGAGCTGCACGCTCGCCCGATGCAGGAGATGATTGAAGACCAGGAAGCGGTAGTCGTCGTTCTGCCGCTGATGGCGGCGGGCGCGGATCAACGCGAGCACCGACTTGCCGGTCCCCGGCCCGCCGACAATCAGGTGCCGGCCGCGCGCGGGCAGGGCGCGGGCCGCCTCCTGCTCCTTGCTGAGGTCCTGGATCCCCGGCAGCTCGAACCTGCGCTTCGCCATCAGTCGGGCGGGTCCCCGCCGTCCAGGAACGCGGGCGCCGCGGCCCCGTCGCCCGTGAGGAAGGTCCGGTCGAGCAGCACGTTGCCGTAGGCGCA
>JAGWAH010000116.1:0-369 GCA_021296515.1 Acidobacteriota bacterium
CTTCGCCGACGCGCCCCTGTTCTCGCCGCGCAGCCTGATCAACGTGGTCCAGGACCACTGTGCGCGCTGTCGGGAGAACGGTCGCGTCACCGAGCTGGCGGAGCTGCTGAACGAGTCGCAGGAGCTGGAGCCGTTGCCGAACGAGCCCCAGGGGGACGGGAACCCTCCGCAACCCCCTCCGCCGCCCGGCCCCGAGGTCGACCGGCGGTTCAGCCAGTTCGTGCGGGAGGCGGACGTCGCCGATGCCCTCGACGAGAAGAAGGTGGACGGCGGCCTGCCCGCGCTGCTGCGCGCCGGCCTGACGGCCTGGGCGGAGGAGAACGCCGCGACGGGTGACTTCTCGGTGGATCCGCCGCTCGGGCGGAACCC
>JAGWAH010000116.1:431-1112 GCA_021296515.1 Acidobacteriota bacterium
ACGACAACGCGGTGGCGGCCCTGCACCGGCTGCGGGCCGCGGTGACGGCGTCCGGGCTCGAGCTCTCGGGGGAGCGGAGGCGACTGTTCATCCTGCGCAACGCAGCCTGGTCGCAGGGCAGGAAAACCCGGCAGGCGCTCGACGCGTTCGAGGCGCACGGGGGCACCGTTGTGGAACTGCTGGAGGCTGACCTCAAGGTGTTCCGGGCCTTGCAGCAACTCCTCGAAGAGCAGCCGAAAGGGCTCGCGGCGTGGCTGGGAGCGCATCGACCCGCGAGCGGAACGACACTGCTCGCGCCCTTGATCCCCGAGCCCGCCGGTACCGCTGGGGCGTCTGCTTCGTCCGGAGCCGCTGCACCATCCCCGGCCGCCGCACCACTCCCGGCCGTTGCACCATCCCAAGCGGCTGCACCATCCCCGGCCGCTACGGCGTCCAAGGCCGCGACGGTGCCCAGTGAGGCCGACGAGGATTCCATTCTCCTCGGCCTCGTCGAAGGCACGGGGCGACGCGTGAGCGTGCCGCTCGAGGATCTCCGGCGCCATACGGTGATCTTCGCGGGCTCCGGCTCCGGCAAGACCGTTCTCATACGCCGGCTCGTCGAGGAGTGCGCGCTGAAGGGCGTCTCGGCCGTGGTGCTCGATCCGAACAACGACCTGGCAAGGCTCGGTCTGCCCTGGCCCG
>JAGWAH010000116.1:1131-1709 GCA_021296515.1 Acidobacteriota bacterium
AAGGCGGCGACCTACCTTCGCGACACCGAGGTCGTCGTGTGGACGCCGCGCCTGACGACGGGACGCCCGCTCTCGTTCGCACCACTGGCCGGCCTGGGCGACGTGGCCGATGATGCCGACGAGTTCGAGATCGCGCTCGACAACGCCGTCGCCTCGCTGGTGCCTCGCTCCGGTCTGCCCGGGTCCGGCGCGAAGCTCAGCCAGGGCCGCGCCGTGCTGAAGGAGGCCCTGGGCGCTTACGTGCGACGCGGTCGCGGGGCCCTCAAGGGGTTCCTCGGCTACCTGTCGGCGTTGCCGGCGGGCGTCAGTCGGCTCGCCAGCGGCGAGAAGATTGCAGCGGACGTCGCCCAGACGCTGCTCGCCGAGACCGTGAACGATCCCCTGTTGGGTGGAACCGGCGAGGCCGTCGATCCATCGATTCTGCTGCAGCCGGCGAGCGGCCGGCGCGCCCGCATTTCCGTCATCAGTCTGGTCGGACTGCCGAACGACGAGCAGCGGCAGCAATTCGTCAATCAACTGCAGATGGCGCTCTTCGCCTGGGTCAAGAAGCACCCCGCCGGCGACCGGCCGCTGGGCGG
>JAGWAH010000116.1:1746-10317 GCA_021296515.1 Acidobacteriota bacterium
ACGGCCAGTACGCTCGCCCTCGCCTCCCAGGCACGGAAGTACGGCCTCGGCCTGGTCTTCGCCACACAGGCGCCGAAGGGGCTGCACAACCAGATCCCGGGCAACGCCACGACGCAGTTCTTCGGCCTGCTCAATGCGCCCGCGCAGATCGCGGCCGCGCGGGAGATGGCCGCCCAGAAGGGCGGCGATGCGCGGGGTATCGCCCGGCTGCGTCCCGGGGAGTTCTTTGCGGTAAGCGACGCCGTGGCGTTTCAGCGCGTGCGCAGCCCGATGTGCCTGAGCCACCACCCGCGGAGCCCGATGACCCAGGAAGAGGTCCTGGAGCTCGCACGCGCGAGGACCGCGGATCCCGAATAGAGGATTGCGCGTTGTCACGCGAGCAGTTTCCCGAACGCCGGTCGGAGAACGCGACGGTGGCGGCGGCCTGTCGGCAGCATCGGAATCGTTCCGCCCGACTGCAGTAGCGGCGGCCGCGCACCGCACCTCAGTCTCCGGCGCGCGTTGTCGACGACTCTCGCGCCTCCGCCGGCGAGGCGCCGGGAACAAGGGGTCGCGCCGGCACTCCCACGTAGACGTGGCCGCCGTCGAGAGTCACGTGCTTCGGCACGAGGCTCAGCGCGCCGATCTGCACGTCGGGACCGATGGAGACGCCGATGCCGATGACCGATCCGAGTCCGACGGTGACGTGGTTTCCCAGCCGCACGGGCGCGGTCTTGACAAAGCCGCCCTCGACCGTGTGGCCCGACAGGTGGACGTCGCCGCCGATCACGACGTCGTCGCCGAACTCGAGCAGGTTGTGATCGCTCACCCCCAGGCTGTTCACGTATACCCGGCGCCCCACGCGGGCGCCGTTCAGGCGCAGGTAGACGCTCCAGAGGGGCGTCCCGCGGAAGAGCGTCCCCGCGAACAGGCGGACGATATGGATCGCCACCATGTAGCGCATCCAGTTCAGCAGCGGCCAGTCGAGATCGGCAAGCCGGATGTGGGCGTACGGCTGCGTCCGCCAGCCCGTCGCGCGGGTGGCGGCCGCGGATCCGAACATCAGGGCGATCGCGAACAGCGCGTAGGACGGGACGACGGCGAAGCTCACGGCAGCCGCCCGTGCGACGGGACTGTCGGCAGTCCACGCCAGCAGCGCCCCCCACACGGCCACGACCGGCAGGATGGCCAGGCCGCACACGATCGATTGGACCATCACGACCGTCGCTACGGTCCAGGCGATACGCACGCTGCCGCCGGCTCTTCTCGCGCGACGGGATCCGGGCGCGTGCTCGTCCTCGGGCTGCGGCGTGAACATCGGAAGGCTCTGGTGATCCGGCGAACTCATCTGACAACTGCGGGCGGCCCGTGTCAAGCGGTAGGAGCACGTGGGGCCGATGGACGATCCCTCGGCCGACGACCTGGTGCGCGCCGAGGTGGCCGCGGGAACCTGCGTGCTAGAGTCTCTCGCGATGAGACTGCCGACCTTGAACTTTCTCTCCTTCGAGAGCCGCACCCGAAACCGTGGCGCTATCCTGTGGTTCGCGGCGTTCATCGCCCTGCAACTGCTCGCGCTCTTCGTGTTCGTGCGGTACTTCTTCAGATCGACCTGGGACCAGCAGGTGTCGGCGGGCATCGGGGCGATCGTTCTCACGGGTCTCCTCTGCAGTCTGCTGCTCTGCTTTGCAGAGTATTTCTTCCACCGCTACCTGCTGCATATCGAGACGGTGAGGTTCCTGCGCGCCTTCTGCACGAGTCACCTCAAGCACCACAAGCTGACATCGATAGGCTTCGACGACGCAAAGAAGACGGTTCGAAGCGAGTATCCGATCTGCGACGTGGCGCACGATGACAAGGCCACGTTCCCACCCTGGGGCCTGATTCCCGCCTTCGCCGCGTTCACGCCGTTCTTCGCGCCCTTCGCATTCTCGTTCCCGCAAATCCCGATACTCATCGGCGGGTACGCCGCCATTGCGATCGCCCTGTTCCTGTACGAGACCGTCCACGTCGCCCATCACCTGCCGTACGATGCCTGGTGGAAGCCGAAATTGAACAACCGGGTGTTCGGCAGGGTGTGGCGTGCGGCGTACGGATTCCATCAAGCCCATCACGCGAACTACCGGTGCAACCTGAACGTGGCCGGGTTCTTCGGTATCCCCGTCGCGGACCTGCTCTTCGGCACCTACAAGCTGCCGGACGAGCTCCTTCTGGATGGTGCGCCGGCGACGAAAGAGGATGCCCGCAAGCTCACTCCTCGGCCCCGCTGGCCGGTCGGCTGGCTCGACCGGGTGGTCTTCAAGAGACGGCGCTGGATGTCGAAAAGAAACTGAGACGCGTGCGGGAGGCTGTCGCTTCCGCCGGGCGCCGGGGTGCAGGCGGGCGCGCAAGCCGCCGGAGTGCGTCTGCAGTTGCGCCGGTGCGCTTCGGCCGAAACCGCTGGCTCGCCGGACGGCATTCGGGTATAACCACCGGCATGCTCATGCGAGGCCTCGTCGTCGCAATCTGCGGTCCGGGGCTGGTGCTCGCCGGGGCCGCCGCACAGGCCCAGGTGGGCGGCAATCTGACTGCCGGGCCGCCCCTCGACATCCACCTGGAGATCGCGACGGGTCCCGACGGCCCCGTCCTCTCCACCACGGCGTTCGATCTGGTCACGGGCGAGTACTACCGGCTGAACGTCACGAGCGACGGTGTCGAGCCGTGGCGGCTCGAGGTCGACGAGCTGCTGCGCAACTCGCACCTGCGCCTCGTCACCATCAACGGGATCGAGGTGCACCTGCAGGCGCTGGCGTTCCGCGCCATCGAATTCGACGTGGCCGGCACGGCCCAGTTCAGCTTTACGCCGATCCGGACCGGTGCGCTCGAGTTCACCGTCGGCGACGTCCCCTCGGTTCGCCGCCGGCGCGCGGACGGCGGGCGCACCGTGGCGGGCACGTTCACCGTCGAATGACCGCTGCCCGAGCGGGAGCAGGCGGCCGCAGCGAGCAGGTAGGAAGGCCGTGCGCTACTCGTAGTCCTCGGCGGCGAGCGACAGCCGCACGACCTCGGCGTCGTTGCGGGCGACGACGTGGCCGTTGGCGAACGCCGGATGGGCCCACAGCACGGCCCGGTCGTTCCAGCGCCCGGTGGCCCCGCCCCGCGTGCGCGTGGTCGGGGTCAGCAGCGGCGTCCGGTCGATCTCCACGTACCCCGCGGGGCTGAAGCGCGCGATGATCAGGTCGCCCGAGTCGTTGACCACGAAGTGGCGGTCGCCATTGCGGACGAAATACGCCGTCGCCCAGCGGTCCTGGGCGTTCATCCGGTCGCTCTGCCAGAGCCGCTCGCCGCTGGTGGCGTCCAGGCCCCGCAACTCGCCGTAGCTCCCGACGCCGTAGAGGTGGTCGCCGACCACGATCGGGGTAGAGATGATGGCGTGCAGCGTGTCGGTCTCGTCGGGAAACTCGGTGCGGGCCTGCCCCCGCCACAGCATGCGTGCCGCCGGGCGGTCCGAGTTCAGAGCGAACATCATCGTACCCTTGAAGAACTCACTTACCGCGAGGTAGCGTCCGCTCCGCCGCCGCCGACCTCGTACGGGTGGTTCCAGTAGACCTCGCCGGTCGCCGGGTCGAGCGAGGTGAGCGCCGACGCGTGCCAGACGATGAGCTGCCGCACGCCGCCCGCGGTGATGACGATGGGCGACGAGTAGCCCGGCTCGGAGTCGGACTCCAGCGCCCGCCACGCCTCCGCTCCGGTCGCCTTGTCGAAGGCGACGACCTTCGCGTCCGGCTCGCCGCCGAGCAGCACGATCAGGTGCTCGCCCTCGACCAGCGGCGACTGCGACACGCCGAAGACCGGGACCGTCACCCCGTAGTCGGCCGCCGTGTCGATGCGCCAGATCAGGTCGCCGGTCGCGGTGTCGAAGCACGAGAGCATCCCGGCCGCGCCGAGGATGTAGACCCGGTCGCCGTCCACGGTCGGCGTCGCCCGCGGGCCGCTGGCGAACTTGAAGTGGATGTTGCGGTAAGCGGCGGGCCACTCCCGCGTCCACAGCACGGCGCCGGTCTGCTCGTCGAGCGCCAGCAGCCGCTCGTGACCGTCCATGGTGCGGCTGCCCGGCGTCTCCTGGTAGTCGAGGACGAAGACGCGCCCGCCAGCGACGGCCGGCCCCGCGAAGCCGCCGCGGACCGGCGTCCGCCACTTCACGATCAGCCCGTCGTCCGCGAACCGCTCGACGAGGCCGGTCTCGTGCCACACGGCGTCCCGGTCGACGCCGCGCCACTGCGGCCAGTCCTCGGCGCCGGGCGCGGTCGCCCCCAACCAGACGACGGCGCAGGCGACCGCGACGGCAGTTCGGCTCCCGGAAGGGCGGTGGGCCATCACGCGATGGTATGGGCGATGGAATCTCCTGGTCAACGCCGGACGCCGGCGAACGCGAGGCGCCACCGGCCTCGCTCTCCAGGTGACCATCGGCCGCGGGGCCTGTCATCGACGCCGAGTTCTCTTGAAAAAGGGCGTGTCGCAGGCGATCATGGGCGCATCCGGTCACCGACGGACCCTGATGCTCGGGGAGGATCAGATGCACCATGGCACGCTTGGCGCGCTAACCGCGGTTGTCGCGTTCGCGCTTCTGGCGCCGGTCTCCGCAGTCGCGCAGGATCGGGTCCGGAGCGACGCGGACGGGGCGGGTGAGTGGACGCTGCCGCGCACCCCCGACGGCCGGCCCGACCTGCAAGGCTACTGGACGACCCAGACCTTCACCCCGCTCGAGCGGCCCGCGCATCTGGGCGACAGGGAGTTCTTCACGGATGAGGAGACGGCCTGGCTGCAGCAGGAGCTCACGGCCGAAGGCGTCGACCCGTCGGCGCGCGAGATTCTCGACATAGTGGACATAGAGGATCGAGCGGAATTCCAGCGGTACAAGTATCAGGCCAACCGCACGCCGGACGAGCGTCATCATATCCACTACGACAACGAGATCTGGCTGCGCACGCCGGTGCCGAAGGGGCTGTCGAGCCGGCGAACGTCATTGATCACCTGGCCGCGGAACGGCCGATTCCCGCCGCTGACGCCGGAGGCCGCGGCGCGGGCGGCCTCCACCCGGGCTGCCCAGTCGCACCCCAGCGCGTTCGACAGCCACGAAACCCGGCCCCTGTCCGAGCGCTGCATCGCCTGGTCGCACGAGGGCCCGCCCATGATGCCGCCGTCCTACAACGACCTGCATCAGATCTTCCAGACGCCGGACCATGTCGTGGTGTTCAGCGAGCTGTCCACCTACCCGCCGCGCATCATCCCGCTCGACGGGCGCCCGCACGTTTCGGACGCGATCCGCCAGTTCCCCGGCGACTCGCGCGGCCGCTGGGAGGGGGACACGCTGGTCGTCGAAACCCGCAACTACGCCGAGAGGAGACGCTTCCGGGGAGCCGGCGGCGCGCTGCACGTCGTGGAACGCTTCACTCGCACCGGCCCCGATCGGATTCACTACGAGTTCACGGTGACCGATCCGGAGACGTGGACCAGCCCGTGGAGCGTGGAGCTGCCGATGGTGAGGATCGACGGTCCGCTGTTCGAGTACGGGTGCCACGAAGGCAATCACGACATTCGCCACATCCTCGAGATACACCGCAATCTCGAACGGCAGGCGGCTGGCGACACCACGGGTACGGATTCCAGGTAGACCCTCGGCTGGCTGCGCCCGGCGGATCCGGCCTGCCTGGATGGCGTTGGCGACCGTCCACGGCTCGACAGGGCGAAGGAAGCAGGGAAGACTCGCGACGGCGTTCCGCGGGGCGTATACTGTGAGCCTCGATATTTCGTGAGTTGGGGGGCATTGACATGAAGTCACGACTGATCGTCTTGAGCATCGGTACTCTGTTGGCGGCGGTCCTGGTGTGGGGCGGGGTCCAGAGCGGGGAGGTCGGAGCGCAGGAGTCGGTCCCGAACGCGCCGCTGTTCGAGGTCGACCCGTTCTGGCCGCAGCCGCTGCCGAACAACTGGCTGCTCGGCTCGACCATCGGGGTCTCGGTCGACTCGGACGACCACGTCTGGATCGTGCATCGCGGCAACCTCGCGCCGAACGAGATCCCGGCCGCCCTGGATCCGCCGTTCGCCGAGGAGTGCTGCCACCCGGCGCCGCCCATCCTGGAGTTCGACCAGGAGGGCAAGCTGGTGCAGCACTGGGGCGGTCCCGGTGAGGGCTACGACTGGCCCGAGTCGAACCACGGCATCTGGGTCGATCCGATGGACAACGTCTGGATCGGCGGCAACGGCGCCGACGACTCGCACGCCCTGAAGTTCAGCCACAGCGGCGAGTTCCTGCTGCAGGTCGGCGAGGACGGCTACGCCGAGCCCGACAGCAACTCGATGACGCGCTACCAGAAGGTCGCCAAGGTCACCTTCGACGCCGAGGCCAACGAGGCGTATCTCGCCGACGGCTACGGCAATCGGCGCGTGGCGGTGGTAGACGGCGACAGCGGCGAGCTGAAGCGCTACTGGGGCGCCTACGGGAACCGGCCGAGCGACGACGAGCTGCCGCGCTACAACGCGGCGAACGCCCCCGCGCACGGCGCGGTCAGCAGCGACAAATCCGGCGACCAGCAGTTCCGGAACCCGGTGCACTGCGCCGACCCGACCAGCGACGGCCTGGTCTACGCGTGCGACCGTCCGGGCAACCGCGTGCAGGTGTTCACCAAGGCGGGCGAGTTCGTCGAGGAGATCTACCTCATGCCGAAGACGCTCGGATCCGGCTCGGCCTGGGACATCGCGTTCTCGACCGATCCGGACCAGACCTTCGCCTACGTCGCCGATGGCGTGAACCAGCAGGTGCATGTGCTGCGCCGCAAGCCGCTGGAGTACATCTACAGCTTCGGCAGCGGCGGCCGGATGGCGGGGCAGTTCTTCGGCAACCACAGCATCGCGGTCGACTCGACGGGCAACGTCTACACGACGGAGACCTTCGAGGGCAAGCGCGTGCAGCGGTTCAAGTACAAGGGAATGGGCAGCGCCTCCGGCGATACAGGTGTGCCCTGGCCGAGCGACTGACGCTCGGCGCCCGGTCGGAAGTGCAGTCTTGTCGGGCTGGGAGTCTGCGGCGCAGAACGCAACGAAGCGAGTTCTGCGTCGTAGGCTCCTGGGGCGGTGGAAGCTGGGGGGGCCGAACACGGAGCCTTGCGACGGGTTTGGCAGAGCTGGTGCGTGCGTAGGATTTCAGGGGGTATGCAAATGAGGCGACGACTGCTCGAGTTGCTCGGTGCGGCAACGCTGCTCGCGACCGTCACGGTGCTCCTGCAACTCGCTGCCGTTCCGGTGAGCGGCCAAGCGCCGGATACGACCGCGTGGGGGCATCCGAACCTGGAGGGCATCTGGCTCGACGTGTACTCCACGCCGCTGGAGCGGGACCCGACGATCGGCGAGCGGGAGTTCGCCACCGAGGAGGAGCGGGCCGCACGGAATCAGGCCGCCCTCGCTCGTCCGCCGGTGCTTCCCAGCGGGGCGTACAACACGGTCTACACGTCGGCGAGGCCGGCGGGCCCCCGGACGTCGCTCGTCGTCGATCCGCCGGACGGGAGGATTCCCGCCCTCACGCCGGAGCAGGTGCGCCGGAACGAAATCGAGCAGGAGTGGCGCGTCATGCTCCTGCGCAACACCGAGACCTGTCGGACGCAGGCCCCGCAATGCGCCGGGGGAGAGTACGGGCCCCCGTCGCCCCGCCGGTACGAGACCACTCCCTACTACAACACGCGGGGCCGCATGAACCGCCACGACGGCCCGGAGGATCAGAGCCTGGGCGACCGCTGCATGTCGGGGCGCACGCCCGATCTGAACGGGTTCCGCCGCATCGTGCAGGGCGAGAACTCCATCGCCATCGCCTACGACACCGGGCAGGGCCAGGGGTTCCAGCGCATGGTCAACCTGAGCGGGAACCATCCGCCGAGCCACATCCGTCTGCGGCACGGCGACTCGCGCGGCCGCTGGGAGGGCGACACGCTGGTCATCGAGACCACGAACTTCTCGCACAAGTTCCCGTTCCAGGGCTCGGCCGAGAACCGCCGGCTCGTCGAACGGTATACGCGGGTCGACGACGAGACGCTCGACTACGAGATGACCATCGAGGATCCGACGGTGTGGGTGGCGCCGTGGACGCTCCGGCAGGAGTTGACGCGGCAGAGCGACCAACAGAACCGGATCTACTACGAGCCCCGGTGCCACGAAGGGAACTACGGGTTGCCGGCGTTGCTCCTCGGCTATCGTCTGGACGATCAGGCGTTCGCGGAAGGGCGCGGTCCGGACCCGGCCTCCTTCTCCATCTACGACGCCGACGCGCTTCAGCGGTGAACCGCGTCGGCTCGGTACCGCCCGGCTTCAACGGGTAGACCCCGTCGGAGCCGGGCGTTTTCCTGTACAAACCAACACCCGGCCTCGCTGCCGCCGAGGCCGGGTGTTGGTGTCGAGATGTTCCGACGGGTAGCGCCTACCTTGGATTCTCTACGGTGTCGACACCCGGTCGCGCCAGCTCCCACGGGGCGCCGGTGCCGGACGACCCGAGAAACAGCCTCGTCCCGTCGGGGAGCGTGATGTCCCGGCCGTTCGCCCGGTTCGTGCCGTCCTTGGCCTGATACC
>JAGWAH010000013.1:0-16481 GCA_021296515.1 Acidobacteriota bacterium
GCCGGCCGGCTCACGCCAGAATCCCGTCGATCACCCTGCCGTGGACATCCGTCAGGCGGAAGTCGCGGCCCTGGAACTGGTACGTCAACCGCGCGTGATCGATGCCCAACAGGTGCAACATCGTGGCGTGCAGGTCGTGAATGTGCACCGGATCCCGGGCGATGTTGTAGGAAAAGTCGTCGCTCGCCCCATAGGTCGTGCCCGGCTTGACGCCGCCTCCCGCCATCCAGATGGTGAAGCAACGCGGATGGTGGTCGCGGCCGTAGGTCTCCTCGGTGAACACGCCCTGGCAGTAGGCGCTGCGGCCGAACTCGCCGCCCCAGACCACCAGCGTCTCGTCGAGCAGCCCGCGACTCTTCAGGTCCCGCACCAGCGCCGCCTGCGCCTGGTCGACGTCGCGCGCCTGCCGCTCGATGCCTCTCGGCAGCCGCGTGTGCTGGTCCCAGCCGCGGTGGAAGCACTGAATGAAGCGCACCCCCCGCTCCGCGAGCCGGCGGGCCAGCAGGCAGTTGCGTGCGAAGGTGCCCGGCTGCCGGGCGTCCGGGCCATAGAGATCGAAGACGCTGTCCGGCTCGTCGGACAGGTCGGTCAGCTCCGGCACCGAGCTCTGCATGCGATAGGCCATCTCGTACTGTGCGATCCGCGTGCTCGTCTCCGGGTCCCCGAACTCCTCCTCCTTCAACCGGTTCAGCGCGCCGAGGTCGTCGAGGAAGCGGCGGCGGGTACCCTGGTCGACGCCCGGCGGGTTCGAAAGGAACAGAACCGGGTCGCCGGTCGACAGGAACTTGACCCCCTGGTAGCGGGTCGGCAGGAAGCCGCTGCCCCACAGGCGGTCGTAGAGGGGCTGCCCGGTCTGAGCGGACCCCTTCGAGATCATCGCCACGAACGTCGGCAGGTCCGCATTCATCGACCCGAGGCCGTAGGAGAGCCACGCGCCCATGCTCGGCCGTCCTGCGAGCTGCGCGCCGGTCTGGAAGAACGTGATGCCGGGATCGTGGTTGATCGCCTCGGTGTGCATCGACTTGATGAAGCACAGCTCGTCGACGATCCCGGCAGTGTGCGGCATCAGGTCGCTGACCCACGTGCGCGACTCGCCGTGCTGCCGGAACGGGAACTTCGACGGAACGAGAGGGAAGCTCTCCTGCGCCGCGGTCATCGTGGTGACGCGCTGGTTGCCGCGCACCGACGGCGGCAGGTCCTCCCCCACCATCTCCTGCAGCTTGGGCTTGTAGTCCCACAGCTCGTGCTGCGAAGGCGCGCCCGACTGGAACAGGTAGATCACCCGCTTCGCCCTGGGCGCAAAGTGCGGCAGGCCGGGCAACCCGCCGGCCGCCGCCGGGGCCGCCTGGGGCGCCGCGGCCGCCAGGTCCTGTCCGAAGACGGTAGCCAGCGCGGCCGTGCCGATGCCGGTGCCGGCGAGCTCGAGGAAACGCCGCCGCGTCAACCATTGTTCGAGAGGCGTGCTCATGGTCATTCCTTCGTGATGGTCCCGTCGAAGTTCAGGATGAGGTTGGCCACCATCGTGTATGAGGCCAGCTCCGCCACGTCCAGGGTCTCGTCGCGCGGGGACTCGCCCTGGCTGACCAGGTCCAGCGCCGCACCACGGTCCGCCTGGAATCGCTCCAAGTGCCGCTGGAAGCCATCGACCAGAATCGCCTCGGCGGCGGGCGGCGGCCGGTGGGCGGTGGCGAGGCGGTAGGCGAAGCCGACGCGCTCGGCCGGCGTCTCGCCGCCTTCGCTCATCATCCGCTCCGCGAGACGGCGGGCCGCCTCGACGTAGGTGACGTCGTTCATCAGGTTCAGGGCCTGCAGCGGGGTGTTCGTGCGCCCGGTGCGGACGATGCAGGTCTCACGGGTCGACGAGTCGAACGTCATCATCGTCGGCGGGCCGAGAGTCCGCTTCCAGAAGGTGTACAGGCTGCGGCGGTACAGGTCGCCGCCCTCGCTCGGGACGTAGTCGCCGTAGCCCCCCTCGACCATGTCGGCCCACAGGCCTTCCGGCTGGTAGGGCTTGACGGACGGGCCTCCGACCTCCTCCACGAGCAGACCCGCAACGGCCAGCGCCTGGTCCCGGATCATCTGGGCGGGAAGACGAAGACGAGGTCCGCGCGCGATCAGCCGATTCTCCGGGTCGGCTTCGTACTCCTCGGGCGTCACCTTGGAAGCCTGCCGGTAGGCGGCGCTCGTGACGATGTCCTTCTGCAGCGCCTTCACGTCCCAGCCGGAGTCGATGAAGCGCGTGGCGAGCCAGTCGAGCAGCTCCGGATGGCTCGGATACTCGCCCTGCGTGCCGAAGTTCTCGGCCGTCTTGACCAGGCCGGCGCCGAAATACATCTGCCAGAAGCGGTTGACGGTCACCCGGGCGGTGAGCGGATGAGCCGGATCCACCAGCCAGCGCGCGAACGACAGCCGGTTGGACTCGACCCCCTCGGGCAGCGGCGGCAGCACCGCCGGCACGCCCGGAAAGACCTCCTCGGCCGGATTGTCGTAGGCGCCGCGATTGAGCCGGAACGTCGGGCGCCGCTCCGCCATCTCCTCCATCACCATGACCGTCGGGAAGCCGGCCCACAGGTCCTCGCGCTCGCGCTCGAGCGACGCAACCTCGCGCCACGCCTCGAGGATCTCCGTCGGCGCGTACTGGTCGAGGAATGCGAGCCGCAGCTTCGCGGATTGCGCCGGCGTCCGCCGGTCCGCCGGAATCGCCGCGATGGCGGTCAGCGACTCGGCCGTCGCCGCCACCGCGGCCTGCTCGGGCGTCAGGGCCGCACCGTAGATCCGGACGTCGTCGATGATCCCCTCGAAGCGCGGCTTGGTCGACCCGCTGGCGCCGATGCGCAACGGGTACCGCTGCGGCATCCGGTTGCCGACCAGGTCGAGCATGGGCCGCAGCTCCTGCGACTCGGCGTCCACGTAGATGCGGATGCCGCCCGGCGTCTTGGAGCCGTCGTAGGTCGCGAGCACGTGCTGCCATGCGTCGAGCCGCACGTCCTCCACCGTTTCCGCGCTGACGCCGTCGTCGAGGATCCGGGTCGACATGTTGAACCGGAGCTTGCCGTCCTCCAGGTACAGCCCCCAGCCGACCTCCCCCTGGTCGCCCGCGTCGGCGCGCGAGACGATCACCCCGCTGGACGCGGTCGGATAGATCCAGGCGGCCAGGGTGAACGGATCGTCGTAGCCGAGATTCGGACTGAGGCCGGCGTTGATGAACCGCTGCCCGTCGAAAGCGGCGCCGTCCCCCACGCGCCCGTCGACGAACAGCGGCCGGCCGTCCTCGAGCACGGCGGTCACGAACGTCCCGTTGTGGATCCCGGCGATGTCGCCGTCGAGGGCATGGTGCGCCAGCAGGTCGTCGCGCTGCATCCAGTCCACGCGCCCGGCGGTGGCGAGCGAGGCCTCCCAGCCCGCCTGCGCCCCGGCCGCCTCGTCCTCGAGCGCGGCGAACGCCTCGCGGGCCGCGCGCAGCTTCTCGTCGAGCTCGGCCAGCTCGCGTTCCTGCTCGACGGTCGGCGCCGTGATCAGCGGCGGCGAGTTGACGTACTTGAACGCCTTGCCGCGCTCGGGGATGTTGTTGAAGTTGGCCAGGACCTCGTAGAACTCCTTCTGCGAGATCGGATCGAACTTGTGGTCGTGGCAGCGGGCGCAGCCCAGCGTGAGCCCGAGCCAGACCGTCGAGGTGGTCTCGACGCGATCCACGCCGTATTCGACCAGGAACTCGTCGACGACGATGCCGCCTTCGCCGTTCTGGCTGTGGTTGCGATTGAACGCGGTGGCGATGCGCTGATCGCGAGTGGCGTCGGGCAACATGTCGCCGGCGAGCTGCTCGATGGTGAACCGGTCGAACGGCATGTTGGCGTTGTAGGCGTCGATGACCCAGTCGCGCCGTCGGTCTGGTAGCCGTTGGTGTCGGCATAACGGGCCGCGTCGAGCCATTCGGTCGCCATCCGCTCGCCGTAGCGGTCCGAGCCGAGGAGGCGGTCGACCGCCCTCTCGTAGGCGTCCGGGGAATCGTCGTTGAGGAACGCGGCCAGCTCGTCCGGCGTCGGCGGCAGCCCGGTCAGGTCGAGCGTCACCCGGCGCAGGAGCGTCGCGCGGTCGGCTTCCGCCGACGGTCCCAGGCCCTCTCCGTCGAGACGGGCCAGCACGAAATTGTCGATTGGATTGCGGACCCATTCGGGGTCCGAGACCGGCGGCACGGCGGGACGCTCTGGCGGAATGAATGCCCAGTGTGTCTCCCACGCCGCTCCCTGATCGATCCAGAGCCGCAGGGTCTCGATCTGCTCGTCGGTCAGCGGGTCGGCGCCGCGCGGCATCCGCAGGCGGCCGCTCTCGGTCACCAGCCGCCGATACAACCGGCTGTCGGCCGCGTTCCCGGCCACCACGACCGGCCCGCCAAGCCGGCCGCGATCCTCGAACAGCCCCTCATGGACGTCGAGACGCAGACCGCGCTGGCGCGTCGCTTCGTCCGGGCCGTGGCAGGAGAAGCAGTTGTCCGACAGGATCGGCCGCACCTCGCGCGCGAAGTCGACGACGCGCTCGGAAGCAGCTCCACTCGCCGGCTGCCGGCCCCCGCCCGGCTCGGCGTAGGTCTCCGCGGGCAACAGGCCGCACGCCGCAGCGGCGACCACCGGAATCAGAAAACGCGCGCGCTCAGATGTCGTCCTCATCGAACTGCCCCCGACGGCACGAAGCCGTAGACTCGACGAGCCCGTCCCGACGCGCGGGACGAGCTGAAATCCCTGTACCGTCCCCGAACCGGCTCGTCCTACCTGGAGACCCGGTTGGCAGAGCCGCCCAGGAACAGCCGCTCACCGTTCTCGAGTATGAAGTTGCGGCCGACGGCCTTCTCGGTGCCGTCCTTGGCGCGGTAACCCTCGACCGCGAGGAACGTGCCCACCTCGACGGTGTTCCGGTTGACGCCCTGCCGGATCAGCTCGTTCGGGCTTCCCCCCTCGACCAGCCAAGTGGAAATCATCCCGTCCTCGGCCTCCACGTCGATGTGGAACCAGGAATGCGGGTTGATCATCTCCCACTTGACGAGCTTGCCCTCGAGCGTGAGCGGCTGCTCGATGTCGAACTCGGCCGAGAAGGCATGATGTCCCGACAGCGGCACGGTGGCCAGCAACACGGCTGCGCCGAAGGCGGCGACGGCCAGATTCGTTCGCATGAGAGTCCTCCTCGTCCACAACCGGAACGGTGCAGACTGCTGGTCAGGCCTGGTTGGGCGGCAGACTCCTAGGGTTCCACCTTCTTCCGGAGATGGCCGTAGATCAGATCCTCGACGAACTCGACGCAACGGAACTCCATCAGCTCCGCGTTCGGCTCCACCCGCCGGTAGAGCGGCATGCGCATGCTCCAGGGGCGGTTGTAGACGTTGGGATCTTCGAGCGTCACGTGGTAGTCGAGCGTCTCGGGACTGCGCGCGGTGAAGCGCTCGACGACCCGCAGAGCCGTGCTGTGATGGTTCCCCGCCCGATCGAGCCACGTCTGCCCGTAGAAGCCGCTCGTCTCGACCACGAGGGTCTCGCCCTCCCAGCGACCGTTGGACCACCCCATCCACGTGTCGGCCGGCGACTCCATGTGGTCCTCCATGTAGATGGTGCGCACCGCACCGGCGAACTCGTGGATGATCATGATGTGCGAGCGGCTCTGGATGATCTGGAACGGATACGGCATGTAGGTGGCGCGCGGCGTGCCCGGCAGGTAGCACTTGATGGCCGGGTCCCGCTCCAGGCGGTTGGCGAAGTTCTCGTTCCGCTGCGCCAGGGCCTCGGGAGTGTACGGAATCGTGCTGCCCTCGACCACGCCGAGCCCGCCGGGGACCGCGCCGAGAGCGCCCAGCTCGCGCACCGGGCTGAAGTCCGCCGAGTGGGGCTCGACGTTCCAGTGCGCGTTGTTCAGCGCCTGCCAGATCCCGTTCAGATCGGGCGTGCCATCCGCCGTACGGGGCGCCGTGTAGCCGGTCTCCTGCGCATGAACGGTCGCCACGGCCGGCCCGAACCCGGCGACGACGATCGCGGCTGAGATCGTCCACCCCGACAACCGGCGCCGCGCACTCGGACGCCCCGTCATTTCTGCGACTCCTCCCGCGCGGCCGCCTCCGCCGCACGCTGCTCCTCGAGGCGCGCCCCGACCAGCGTGTTGTAGAGGCCGTAGTTGCCCTCGTGGCACGCATGCTCGAACAGCGGACCGATGGTCTTCCGCATCGGCATCTCCGCCGTCCATGACCGGTCCCAGGTCAACGGATCGTCGACGGTGAACCGGTACAGGATCGTCTCGTCGTCGACGCGGGTGAACCGTTCCGTCACCCGCATCCCGTCGCTGGAGCCGTTGAAGGGGTTCTTGCCGTTGAGGTTGGTCGTCTCGACCACCAGGGTGTCCCCCTCCCAGCGGCCGCGGGACATGCCCATCCACTGGCGCGCGCGCTCCGGAGGGGCATCGCGCCCGTCCAGCGGGATGATGCGCGCGTCGTGGATCATCTCCACCAGGATCATCACGTAGTCCCGGTTCTGGACGATCTGGTAGTTGGCGTTGTAGCCCGCGTTCATCATCGGCGGACCGGCGCCGCGCATGATGATGCAGCGGTCGTCGAGCTGGTTGTTCTCGGCCGCGTCCCAGCGCCCGCCCATGCGCTCCCGCTCGGCCGCCACCTCCGCCGCACGCCGGCGTCCCTCGGCGTTCACCGCCGGCAGCCGGCCGTCGGGCGGATCCACTATGAGCGAGGTGCGCAGGTTGCGGGCGAAGGGCGACTGGCTGCGGTCGAGCCCGAACTGCGTGAAATCGTAGTGGACGTCGGGAATGGTGCCGGGGGTCGTCAGCGACGCCTCGCGGGCAGCGCGGCCCTGCTCGATGGCAGCCACTTCCTCGACGCTATAGAAGGCCTTGTCCACGCCCTCCGGCCGCTCGAGCGGCGTGTAGGTCTGGTTCGTCCAGAAACCCTGAAGGTCAGGGTGCCCGTCGGCGGTCCGCGGGACCGAATAGGACGGCTCCGTGGATGCGCCGTCCGACTGCGCCTGGCCCGTGCCGGCCGCCGGGATCAGCCAGACCGCCACGACCGCGAGAACCGACGCGGCGGAAGAAAGCCACCGGGACCGATGATGCATGAGGATCTCCTCCCCGCGAGTCTTCTGGCCTTCCGAAGGCATGAGAATGGTCGGGATGACTGGATTTGAACCAGCGACCCCCTGACCCCCAGTCAGGTGCGCTACCAGACTGCGCCACATCCCTGGCGAAAACGCTTCACCCGCCGCGGCCCGACCCGCTCTCCGCGGACAGCACGTCGAGAATCGACCGGAGCCCACGCTTCACATAGAGAATGCGCTCGCGTGCATCCGGCCCCAGCAGGTCGGCGACGACCGGTTCCGGAGCCGCCGGTCCCTCTCTGATCAACCTCCGCCGCGCCGCGCCGAGCGTCAGCCCCTCTTCGAAGAGCAGCCGCCGGATCTCGAGCACCAGCTCGATGTCGCCCCGCCGATAGACACGGGCGCCGCTGGTCGTCGACGCACCCAGCGCCGGGAACTCTCCCTCCCAGGACTTGAGCACATACGGCTGCACCCCGGCGATGGAGCAGACCTCGGCGGCCTTGAACAGTGGCCGGTCGGGAATCTCGACGTCGACGCTCGGCGACCTGTCCATCCTCTGTCGTGGTCAGCCAGTATAGCGCAGTCTCGCGCGGGACACGCCCACCGCGCCCACCGCTGCCCACCGCCGGGCGCGGCGCACCGGTTACGAGCGCCGGACGCGACGCGCCGGCTCGCGCCGGGCCCGCGCCCTGACCCGAATCGGCGACCCTTCGAAGCCGAAGGCGTCCCGGAGCTGGTTGCGGAGGTACCTCTCGTACGAGAAGTGAAAGCGCGTCGCGACGTTGGTGAAGAAGACGAACGACGGCGGTCGGGCGCCGATCTGGGTGGCGTAGAGGATCTTCACGGCGCGGCGGCCGGGGCTAGCGGGACGATGGTGAGCCGTGATCCGGGCCACGACACGGTTGAGCTCGCCGGTCCCGACGTGCGCCGCCCGCGCCGCGGCGACGTCGACGGCCCGCTCGATGATCCGCGGCGCCCGCTGCCCGGTAAGCGCGGACACGTGCAGGATTGGGGCGAAGTCCGCGAACCGCAGGCCGCGGCGCAATTCGGCATCGAACGTCTTCGAGTAGCCCTGCCCGCGGTCCTTCACCAGATCCCACTTGTTGACCGCGATGACCACGCCGCAGCCGGCGCGTTCGGCTTCGCCGGCGATCACCGCGTCCTGCCGCGTCACGCCGGCGGTCGCGTCGACGAGCAGCACCGCCACGTCGGCCCGCGCGAGCGCGCGCCGGGCAAGGACGACGCTGACCGCCTCGACCGCTCCCGCCTGGGCCACGCGTCCCGGCCGCCGAATGCCCGCCGTGTCCACGAGCCGGATACGCCGGCCGTGCCAGCCGACGAGGGTGTCCACGGCGTCGCGCGTCGTGCCGGCGCGGTCGCTGACCAGCACGCGATCCTCGCGCGCGAGCCGGTTGACCAGCGACGACTTGCCGACGTTGGGCCGGCCGACGATCGCGATGCTGACCTCGCGGTCCTCGCGTTCGCCGCCGACCGGCGTCGAGGTCGAGTCCGCGGGGCGCCGGCCGCGTCCGGGCAGGCGCGCGACCACGGCATCGAGCAGATCGCCGATCCCCAGCCCATGCTCGGCAGCGATCGACAGGGCGGGAGAAACGGCCAGACGCGCGAACTCGGCCGCCCCGGCGCCGGCCCGCCGATCATCCACCTTGTTGATGGCCAGCACCAGCGGCGCCCCGGTTCGCCGCGCCTGCCGCACCACCTCTTCATCAGCCGGCACGAGTCCCTCGCGGGCGTCCACCAGAGCCACGATGACCGCCGCGGTCTCCACCTCGCGGAGGCCGCGTTCGGCGACCGCCGCCTGCAGCGGGTCCGCGCTGGCTCCGAACACGCCGCCGGTGTCCACGAGCTCGAACTCCGTCCCGAGCCACTCCACCGTATGCCGCATCACGTCGCGGGTGGTTCCCGCCACCGGCGCCACGATGGCGCGGCGGCTGCCCGCCACCCGGTTGAACAACGTGGACTTGCCGACGTTGGGCCGCCCCACGAGCACGACTCGCGTCCCGGCGCTCGTTCCCTCGTGCATGACACTCCGGCTTGACAGCCGTAAATCACGGTATCTATGCTAGTTATACAACTCTCTGGAGCACGGCGCGACATGATCAAGGTCGACATCGTCAACCAGGTATCGAAAGCCGCGGACATCACCAAGGTGAAGTCCGAGCGGGCGGTCGACGCGGTCTTCGACGCCCTGCGCACTTCGATGCAGCGCGGCGAGCGCATCGAGCTCCGGGGCTTCGGCGTCTTTCAGGTCAAGCCCCGCAAGCGGGGCATCGGCCGCAACCCGCGCACCGGCAAGGAAGTCCGCATCCCGCCCGGTCGCACCATCCGCTTCAAGCCGGGCAAGGACCTGCAGAACATCCGTGCCTAGCGACCGGAGGTGGCTGCCGCTGGCGCTGTTTCTCGCCACGCTCGGCAGCACCATGTACATCGGCGGTTGGCACCACGCGTTCTTCCTCGCCGACTACGCCGGAGAGACGCCGCCGTACGCGCTGCTTCCCGGTGCATGGTACAGCTTCACGATCCTCGCCATCCTGGGCACCCACGAGTTGGGCCACTACTACGCCTGCCGCTACTACGGGATCGATGCCTCGCTCCCCTACTTCCTCCCGGCTCCGTTCCTGGCCGGCACCGTC
Organism: Acidobacteriota bacterium; assembly: GCA_021296515.1. GTDB lineage: Bacteria > Acidobacteriota > Vicinamibacteria > Vicinamibacterales > UBA8438 > WTFV01. The sequence continues at coordinate 9,731 of JAGWAH010000013.1, forward strand.
GGCGCCTTCATCCGCATCCGCCAGCGGATACCCACCAAGGCGATGCTCTTCGACATCGGTGCGGCGGGACCGATCGCCGGCTTCATCGTGGCCGTGCCGGCACTGTTCGGAGGCCTGGTGCTCTCGCGGGTGACGCCGGTTCCGGAGCTCGACGCCGGCGCCCTCATGCTGGGCGAGCCGCTGCTGTTCAAGGCGGCGGCGTGGCTGATCTGGGGCGCGCTCCCCGAAGGCCACACAATCACTCTGCACCCGATGGGCTTCGCCGCCTGGTTCGGCCTGCTGGCGACGGCGCTGAACCTGTTTCCGATCGGCCAGCTCGACGGGGGCCACATCTCGTACGCCGCGCTCGGCAGCCGCTCCACCGCGGTCACCGTGACCAGCGCAGCCATCGTGGTCGTGTTGACCTTCTTCTCCCTGGCCTGGCTGGTCTGGGCGGTCCTGATGGTCGTCATGCTCGCCGTCTTCGGCCCGCGTCATCCGCGCACGCTGGACGACCACGTGCCGCTGGATTCACGGCGCCGCTGGGTCGCGCTGGCCACCGCGGCCATATTCGTGCTGTGCTTCACACCGGCGCCGATACAGCTCGACGGCTTCGGGGCCGATCCCTGACGCCTGCGTCTGGCTAGGAGTCTGCGCCGTAGAACGGCGTAGACTCCTAGTCAGGCCCGGTTGGGCGGCAAGCGGAGCCGCAGGCGACGATATCGGGTCCACGTCCACGGTGACGCGCCGGCCCAGGTCGGGGCCCGCGTCGAGCGCCGCCCGCAGCGCGACCCGCATCGCGCGCCGATTGGTACCCTTGAGAAAGACCTGCGCGCGGTGCTGGCCCCGCAGCCGCGAGATCGGCGCCACGGCGGGCCCGAGCACCTGGAACGACTCGTCGGCGGCGCGCAACGCACCGGCCAGCCTGGCCGCGTCGCGCATCGCCGCCTCCAGCGTGCGTCCGCGCACGACGGCATTGACCATCGACAACACCGGCGGGTAGCGCAGCGCGGTGCGGTAGCGCATCTCCTCCTCGAAGAACGGGCCGTAGGCCTGCCGGCAGGCGTGCACGATGCTGTAGTGCTCCGGATGGAACGACTGCAGGATCGCGGTCCCCGGCCGGTCGCCTCGGCCGGCCCGTCCGGCGACCTGGGTCAGGAGCTGAAACGTCCGCTCCGCCGCCCGGAAGTCGGCCACCTGCAGCCCGACGTCCGCCGAGACGACCCCGACGAGGGTCACGTTCGGGAAATCGTGCCCCTTGGCGATCATCTGCGTGCCGACGAGCACGTCGATGTCCCCTTTTCGAAAACGCGCCAGCAGCGAGGCCCCGGCGCCCCGGCGCCGCGCCGCGTCGCGGTCGAGACGCTCTATCGCGGCGCCGGGAAAACGGTCCGCGACGTCGCTCTCGATCCGCTCCGTGCCGAACCCGACGGTGTCCAGGTACGGCCCCGCGCAGTGGACGCAGGTGGACGGCCGCGCCGCCGAGAAGTTGCAGTAGTGGCAACGCACCCGGCCGGCCCGGCGGTGGAGCGTGAGCGCCACGCTGCAGTTCGGGCACTCGAAGGTCCGCCCGCACTGGCGGCAGAGCACCGCCGACGCGAAGCCCCGCCGGTTCAGCAGGATCAACGCCTGCTCCCCCCGCGCGAGCGTGCTCTCCAGCGCCTCGGCGAGCGGTCGGCTGACCGCCACGTCCGCCCCGCCGCTCGCCACCTCCGAGCGCATGTCGACGATCCGCACCTCGGGCAGCGGCCGCCGGTGCACGCGCTCGGTCAACCGCATGCAACGGTAGCGGCCGTTGCGGGCGTGGTGGAACGTCTCCAGGGAAGGCGTGGCCGAGCCGAGCACGACGAGTGCGCCCGCGCGCCTCGCGCGCACGATCGCGACGTTCCGCGCGTGGTAGCGCGGACTCTCCTCCTGCTTGTAGGACGTGTCGTGCTCTTCGTCGACCACCACCAGCCCGAGCGCGTCCAGCGGGGCGAACACCGCCGACCGCGTGCCCACCACCACCGCGATCTCGCCGCGCCGGGCGCGATGCCACTGATCGTGCCGTGCGCCCGGAGAAAGCCCGCTGTGCTGTATGGCCACGCGGTCGCCGAACGCTCCCCGGAAGGTCTCCGCCACGGACGGCGTCAACGCGATCTCCGGAACGAGCACCAGCACGCGGCGCCCGGCCGCCACCACGTGCCGGGCGAGCCGCAGGTACACCTCGGTCTTGCCGCTGCCGGTCACGCCGTGCAGCAGGGCGACGTTGAAGACCCGTTCCGCGGCCAGGGCGGCCAGGGTCTCGAGCGCGACGCGCTGCTCCGGAGTCGCCTCGACCGCCGCGCCGCGCTCCCTCGCCTCCGGCTCCGCGGCGCCTCCGGACGCAAAAGGGTCGCGTTCGACCCGGCGGGAATCGACCGCCACCAGACCGCGTTGGCGAAGGCGGGTCACCGTCGTCGACGACACGCCTTCCTTGCGCAGCCGCGCCGCTGCGATCCCGCCAGACACGGCGGCAAGACGGTGCAGGGCCGCGCGTTGCTTCGGCCCGAGTCGGCCCGCCGTCCCGGCCAGCAGTGCATCGCGGCCCGCCGCCGTGACGCGGACGACCCGTTCCGTCCGGAATCCACCGCCGCCTTCGAACGCCGACAGGGCGAGCGGCGGCATGGCGGCGGCCAGCGATTCGCCGGGCCCGCAAGCGTAGTAGTCCGCCACCCACAGGGCGAGATCGACCACGTCCGGCGGCAGATAGGGCTCCGGATCCAGAGACTGCAGCAGATCGCGCAGCTCCACCGGCACCGCCGGGGCGACGCCGCCGTCCGGCTCCGCGGGATCGGGAACCACGCACCCTGTCACCACGCGCCGGCCGAGCGGCACGCGTACGCGACCGCCCACCGGCGGCGCCGGCATGCCGTCCGGCACCCGGTAGCTCAGCGCCGGCAGCGCGGGTACCGGGACCGCGACCGTCACGAGCACGGGCATCAGTCGTCGCGGAGGAGCGAACGGACCCGCTTCATGTCCTCCCAGACGTCCCGCTTCCGGTCGGGACTCCGCAGCAGGAACGCGGGGTGGAAGGTCGGGATCAGCTTCGCGCCGCGGCACGCGTAGACCCGCCCGCGCGCCCGGGAGATGGGCAGCCGCTCGTCGTCGAGCAGCGTGCGGACCGCGAACGAGCCGAGGGCGACGATGACCCGCGGTGCGACGGCGTCGATCTGCGCGAACAGGAAGGGACGGCAGGTCTCGACCTCGTCCCGTTCGGGATTGCGGTTCTGCGGCGGGCGGCACTTGATGACGTTGGCGATGTAGACATCCTCCCGGCGCAGGTCGATGGCTTCGATGATCCTCGTCAGCAATTGTCCCGCCCGCCCCACGAAAGGCTCCCCCTGCAGGTCCTCGTCCCGGCCCGGCGCCTCGCCGACGAACATCAGCTCCGCGTCGGCCCGGCCGACGCCGAAGACGAGATTGGTACGGCCCCCGTGCAGCTTGCAGCGCGTGCAGTCGCCCAGCTCGTCGCGGATTCCCTGCAGCCGCTCTTCCGGCGATGCTTCGCGCGGCGTTGCCGCCGGCGCCAGCGCCCACAGCGAGTCCGTCGTCCAGGACGGGGTGACCTCGGCCGCGCCCGCGCCGGTCGCCGGGACTTCCTCCGGCGCACGCACGGCGCTGCGCTCGGCCGGCCTTGCAGACCACGCCGGCTCGCGGCTGAACCCCTCGACGCCGAGCTCCTCGAAGAACCTCACGTGCTCGACGAGTTGATCCCGTTCGGTCATCGGCGCAGTTCCCGCATCATGCCGTCTCGCTGCGGGAGCCAAGCCGAACCTCGATCCGGTCGAGGATCACGCGGGCCAGATCCCGCTTCGAGCGCCTGGAGACCGGCTCGACGCCGGCGTCGCTCACCAGCGTCGCCACGTTCGTCTCCACCGCGAATCCCGCCCCCGGCTCGGTGACGTCATTGGCGACGACGAGGTCGACCCGTTTGCGGACGAGCTTTGCGCGAGCCCGCTCGACGGCATCGCCCGTCTCCGCCGCGAACCCCACCAGCACGGGCGCGGGCGCATCCCCGCGGCGCGCCCCGAGATCCGCCAGCACGTCGGGCGTACGGCGCAACGGCAGCACCAGGTCGGCATCCGCCTTGCGGATCTTCGCGGCCTGCGGTCCCGCGGCCGGCGTGTAGTCCGCCACCGCCGCGGCCATGACCACGGCGTCGACCCCGGCGTCGAACGCGAGCCGAACGACCTCGGCGTGCATCTCGCCGGCGCTCCGGACCGCGGTCACCTCCACTCCGGCCGGCGGCTCCAGAGCCGTCGGACCGCTGACGAGCAGCACGCGCGCTCCGCGCGCCGCCGCCTCCTCCGCCACCGCGTAGCCCATACGACCGGTGGATCGGTTGCCGAGATAGCGGACCGGATCGAGATCCTCGTACGTCGGGCCGGCGGTCACCAGAATCGACCGCCCCGCCCAGGCGCCGCCCCCCCGCAACATCCCGTCCGCCGCCGCCACGATGGCCTCCGGCTCGGCCAGGCGTCCCCGCCCCACCCAGCCGCAGGCGAGATAGCCGTCGCCCGGCTCGACGACGCGGACGCCCCGCGCGGCGAGCGTGTCCAGGTTCGACCGCACCGCGGCGTGCGAGAGCATGTTCGTGTTCATGGCCGGCGCCAGGAGCAGCGGCGCGGTGGTGGCCAGATACAGCGACGACAGGAAGTCGTCCGCAATCCCGTTGGCGAGCTTGCCGATGACGTCCGCCGTCGCCGGCGCGACGAGCAGCAGCTCGATGGACGAAGCTAGCGCGATGTGGTCGATGTCGGCGTTGATTCCCGGCGCGAACTGGTCGGTCGCGACGCGGCGTCGGGTGATCGCCTCGAACGTCAGCGGTGCGACGAAGCGCCGCGCGTTGGCGGTCATCACGGCCGCCACGTCGTGCCCGCGCTGCTGGAGCCCGCGGGCGACCTCCACCGCCTTGTAGGCACCGATTCCGCCGCTGACCCCGAGCGCGACCAGTGCCATGTCAGTCGGCGCCCGTCCGCTGCAGCGGTGAATCGACCGTGCGGAAGGTCTCGACGATGCCCCGCGTCCGCTCGCGCATGGCCGCCGCCCGCGACCGCTCGGCGAGTACGATGTGACGGAGCCGGTCGACGCACGCGTCGACCTCGTCGTTGACGACCACGTAGTCGTACTCGTCGATCATCGCGACCTCTCGTCGTGCGGTACGGAGGCGCCGTTCCAGGTCCGACCCGCCCGCTGCCTCTCTTCCGCGGCCGCGGAGCCGCTCTTCCAGCACCTCGAAGGAGGGCGGCAGCGCGAACACGCTCACCGCATCCTGCACACGACGCCGGACCTGCCGTGCTCCCTGTACGTCGATGACCAGGACGACGTCGCGACCCGCCGCGCGACAGCGCTCCGTCTCGGCTGCGCCGGTGCCGTAGAGCCGACCGAACACGTCGGCCCATTCCAGGAAGGCGCCTGCCGCGATCATGTCACGGAAACGGGCCGGCGCCACGAAGTGGTAGTCGACCCCGTCGACCTCCCCCGGCCGCGCGCCGCGGGAGGTGTACGACCGCGACCGAACGAGATCGGGCACGCGCTCGACCAGCCCGCCGACCAGCGTCGTCTTCCCGGTCCCCGAGGGCGCCGACAGCACGAACAGGAGCCCGCGACGGCCCGTACGAGCCTCCGCCGGTGCGGACGCTACGGCGTGGACGTCGTCCTTCCGCACCCGTCACTCCACGTTCTGGGCCTGCTCACGCAGCTTCTCCAACTCCGCCTTGGCCGCCACCACGAGCCCGGACGTCTCGTGCCCGTCCGCCTTCGACCCGATGGTGTTGACCTCGCGGTTCATCTCCTGCAGCAGGAAATCGAGCTTGCGCCCGCACGGCTCGGGCGCGTCCGCCAGCGCGGCCCAGTGCGAGACATGCGCCCGCAAGCGGGTGATCTCCTCATGGATGTCCGACCGCGACACGAACCGCACGACCTCCTGCGCCAGCGCCGCCTGGTCGGCGTGCACATCCGGCCCGATCTCCGCGAGCCGCGCCGTGAGCCGCTGGCCAAGCGCTTGCGCGCCGGCGCCCGCGTCCTGCTCGATACGCTCGATCAATCGGCCGAGGGCGACGAGACGCTCGTCGAGGTCGGCCCGCAGGTGGCCGCCCTCGCTCGTGCGCATGCGATCCAGATCGCCCAGCGCCTCGCCGACGGCGCCCGTCACCGCGGTCTCGACGTCCGGGTCGTCCCCCAGCTCGGCCGTCCGCTCCGCAACCGTGACCACCTGCGGGAATCCCAGCAGCTCGCCGACCGTCCAGCGTCCGCCGGTGGCGCGCTGCACGTCCGGTCGAGCGGCCACGTCCACCAGTGCGGCGATCAGCTCCTCGTCCACCTCCACCTCCACCGGAGGCCGGCCGCGCCGCCGGGCGGCGATCCGTATTTCCACCCGCCCGCGGGCCAGACGCCGCTGCGCCTCGTCGCGAACCCTCGGCTCCAGCCGCAGCAGGCTCGGCGGCAGGTGGACCTGCAGATCGAGATAGCGGTGATTCACGCTGCGCGCGGTGACGCTCACGGTCAGCGCCTCGTCCTCCCTGGTCAGGGACGCGAAGCCGGTCATCGATTTGATCACGGGCCGCCGACTCCTCTCTCTGCCCCGCCCCGGCCGACCGCTAGCCTCGCTAGCCACGCTAGCCCGACAATCGTCGCCTGCTGGCGCCGATTGCCGCCCAACCGGGCCTGACCAGAAGATCTACGCCGTTCTACGGCGCAGACTCCTAGCCCGACAATCGTCGCCTGCTGGCGCCGATTGCCGCCCAACCGG
>JAGWAH010000013.1:16506-42305 GCA_021296515.1 Acidobacteriota bacterium
AATCGTCGCCTGCGGCTCCGATTGCCGCCCAGCCGGGCCTGACCAGGAGTCTGCACCGTTCTACGGCGCAGACTCCTAGCGCTCGCCGTCCGCCGCCACCGGGACCTGCGCCGGCACGGCGCCGACCGCGAGCGCCGCCGCCCCGGCCGGGCTCGCGGGCGCGGCGGCGGCCGGCGTCCGATCGAAGAACTGCATCGCGTAGAGCCGCGCGTAGTGGCTGTCCGGATCCGCCAGCAGCTCTTCGTGCCGTCCGGTTTCCCGCACGCGCCCGTCCTCGAGCACGATGATCACGTCGGCCCGGCGGACCGTCGAGAGGCGGTGCGCGATGACGAACACGGTGCGGTTCAGCATCAACTGCGCCAGCGCATCCTGCACCAGGAGCTCCGACTCGGCGTCGAGCGCGGAGGTGGCCTCGTCGAGAATGAGGATGGGCGCGTTCCTGAGCAGCGCGCGGGCAATCGCGATGCGCTGCCGCTGGCCGCCCGACAGCCGCTGGCCGCGTTCTCCGATCGTCGTGCCGTAGCCGGACGGCAGCGCCGCGATGAACTCGTGGGCGTGCGCCGCGCGCGCCGCCGCCTCGATCATGACCGGTGCGGCATCGGGCGCGGCGTACGCGATGTTGTGCGCGATGGTGTCGTCGAACAGGACGGTGTCCTGCGTGACGATGCCGATGTTCTCGCGCAGTGACCCGAGAGTGACGTCGCGGACGTCGACGCCGTCGATCAGGATCGCCCCGCTCGTTACGTCGTAGAACCGCGGCACGAGGTTGACCAGCGTCGTCTTGCCGGCGCCGCTGAGGCCGACGAGGGCGGCCACCTGCCCCGCCGCGACCTCGAACGACACGCCGCGCAGGACCGGGTCGCCGACGGTCCGGTCATAGGCGAAGCTGACGTCCCGGAAGCTGATCGCCGATCGGAGAGGCGCCAGCGGACGCGCGGACGGACGGTCCCGCACCTCGCTGCGCGCGTCCAGCATCTCGAAGACCCGTTCGGCCGCCGCGCGCGCCTGCTCGATGTTGGCGTTCACGCGGCTCAGCTTCTTCACCGGCCCGTACATCACGAGCAGCGCGGCCACGAAGGTCGTGAACTCTCCCGCCGTCATCTCTCCGCCGGCGATCCGGCTGGAACCGTACCAGAGGACCCCGACCACCGCGAAGGCGCCGAACCACTCCATGAGCGGCGGCAGGACGGAGAGCGTGCTGGTCACCTTCATCGCGATCCGGTAGACCTGTTCCGACGTGCGGGCGAACCGGCCGGTCTCGAACGCCTCGGCCGCGAAGGCCTTGACGATGCGGTGTCCGGTGAACGCCTCGGCGGTGACGTGCGACAGGCGGCCGAGCTCCTCCTGGCCGCGGTAGGTGTTGCGCCGCACGCGCTGCCCCAGTCGCACGAGCGGGTAGACGATCAGCGGCGCGCAACTGATGGCGACCAGCGCCAGCCGGGCGTCGAGAACGCACAGGAGGGCGGCCAGGCCAACGACGGTGATCGTCTCGCGCAGCAGGTCCCCGAGCGTCACCGTGACCACCTGCTGAATGCGCATGACGTCGTGCATCATGCGCGACATCAGCCCGCCGGTCGTGTTCCGCGCGAAGAAGCCCACGGACTGGCCCACGATATGCCGGAACAGCTCGTTGCGCAGGTCGCGCACCACCCGCTGTCCGACGTCGGCCATCAGGAAGACCGAGAAGTAGTTTCCGAGTCCCTTCGCCAGGCCGAAGCCCAGAATCATGCCCGCGATGATCCGGAACTCCGACCCGAGCGCGACGCGCAGCTCCGCGACTGCCGCATCGCCGAGCAGCATCGCCGCGATGACCCAGAACTGCGAATCGCCGCCGCGGGCGTCCTCCGGCCGGAGGACGTCGTTGAAGATCGGGTCGATCAGCGCGACCAGCGCCACCGACGCCGCCGCGTAGACTCCCATGGCCGCCACCGCCCCGCCGAACCGCCAACGATGCGGAATCCCGTACCAGGCGAGACGAGCCACGGGATGCAACCGACTACCTCCCTATCGAGTAGTAGGTGAATCCTTCCGTCCGCATCTGCTCGACGTCGAACACGTTGCGGCCGTCGAAGATCACCGGCGCTCGCATGAGCGAACGCATGCGCGCGAAGTCGGGCTCGCGGAACTCGTTCCACTCCGTCACGATCGCCAGCGCGTCGGCGCCCTCGAGCGCGTCGTAGCTGCGCGCGGCATAGGTGATCCGCTCTCCGAAGATGGCGCGCGCCGCCCGCTCCGCCTGCGGATCGTATGCCCGCACGGCCGCGCCCGCGGCCAGCAGCGCCTCTATGGTCGGCACCGACGGCGCCTCGCGCATGTCGTCGGTGCGCGGTTTGAACGAGAGCCCCCACACCCCTATCGTCCTGCCGGTGAGCGAGTCGAAGTGCGCGCGCATCTTGTCCACGAGGCGCACCTTCTGCGCGGCGTTGACCGCCTCGACCGATTCCAGAATCCGACAGCGGTAACCCGCGGCGCGCGACGAGCTGACAAGCGCCTTGATGTCCTTGGGAAAGCAGCTTCCGCCGTAGCCGATGCCGGGAAACAGAAACGACGGCCCGATGCGCCGGTCGGCGGCCATGGCGCGCCGCACCTTGTCGACGTCCGCCCCGAACATCTCGCAGACCGTCGCGATCTCGTTCATGAACGACACGCGCGTCGCCAGCATCGCGTTCGAGGCGTACTTGCACAGCTCGGCGCTCGCGCAATCCATGAGTTGAATCGGTGCGCCGGTGCGCGTGAACGGCGCGTACAGGGTCTGCATCAATCCCGCCGCGCGCTGGTCCTCGGCGCCGATCACGACGCGATCGGGGCGCATGAAGTCGTCGATCGCCGCCCCCTGCTTCAGGAACTCGGGATTGCTGACCACGCTGAACGGCTGGCTCGTCTCGTCGGCGATCACCTCGCGCAGGCGGGCCGCGGTGCCGACCGGCACCGTGCTCTTCGTGACGACGACCGTGTAGCCGGACATGGCGCGCGCCAGGTCACGGGCCACGGCCAGGACGTACGACAGATCGGCCGAACCGTCCTCCCCCGGCGGCGTGCCCACCGCGATGAAGACGACTTGCGCGCTCTCGATCGCCGGCGCCAGCTCGGTCGAGAACCGAAGCCGTTTCTCCGCTCTGTTGCGCGCGACCAGCTCGCCGAGGCCGGGCTCGTAGATGGGCAGCCGCCCCTGCTGCAGGGATGCAATCTTCTCGGCGTCGCTGTCGACGCAAACGACGTCATTGCCGTTCTCCGCGAAACACGCTCCGACGACCAATCCCACGTAGCCGCTCCCGACCACCGCAAGCTTCATCTACTAGAACTCCATTCGGCGCTTCTCAGCAAACCGATAACGCTAGCACGCACCGCTAAAACCTGTCAAAAACACTGATGTACAAGGACTTGTCCCGTTTCTCCGATGCGGATCGCGACGGCGGGTCGAACCGCCACCGTATGGTACGATCCGGTTCGGATGCGCGTCATGATCGACTATCGGCCGGCGTTACGCCGCCCGACAGGCGTGGGCGCGTTCGTGCACCAACTGGTCACGGCCCTCGCCGGGCTGGAGTGCGATGGGACGGCGCCCCTCGACCCTCTCGAGCTGACGGTCTTCAGCGCATCCTGGAAGGACCGCCTGGAGCACGCCGAGCCGCCCGTGTCCGCCGCCGTCCGCACCATCGACCGCCGCATACCGGTCCGGCTGCTCAACCTGGCCTGGCACCGGGCCGGGTGGCCGCCCGTAGAAGCGATCGTTGGTAGGCAGTTCGACGTGGTGCACTCGCCGCACCCCCTGCTGGTGCCGTCGCGCAGCGCGGCGCAGGTCATCACGATTCACGATCTGGACTTCCTCGATAACCCGGACCGCACGACCGGTGAGGTGCGCCGGGACTACCCCGCGCTGGTCCGCCGCCACGCCGCACGGGCGGCGCACGTCGTCGTGCCGTCCCGACACACCGCGACCGAGGTCGAACGCCGGCTGCACGTTCCCCCGGAGGCGATCTCCGTCTGCCCGAACGGGGCGCCCGACTGGCCGGCGCGGGACGCTCCGCCGGCGGTCGGACACGTGCTCTTCGTGGGAACTCTCGAGCCCCGCAAGAACATCGCCGGCCTTCTCGACGCCTACGCACGGCTCGTCACGCGCGCACCGGGCGTGCCGGACCTGGTTCTGGCCGGGGGAGGCGGCGCGGACGACTGGCTGGAACGCACGGCGCGCCCGCCGCTGGCCGGCCGCGTGCGGCGTACCGGGTATCTGGATACGCCGGCGCTCCGGGCGCTGTTCGCCGGCGCGCGGGTGCTGGTGCTGCCCTCGCTCGACGAGGGCTTCGGACTGCCGGCGCTGGAAGCCATGACGGTCGGCGTGCCGGTCGTGGCCTCGAATCGGGGCGCACTGCCGGAGGTGGTCGGCGATGCCGGCGTGCTTGTCGACCCGACCGACACCACCGCAATCGCCGACGCCCTCGAACGCGTCCTGACCGACGACGCACTGGCCGCGGGTTGCACCGCCCGGGGGCTCCGCCGGGCCCGTGCGTTCAACTGGCAGGCGTCCGCGAGATCGTTGCGCCGGGCCTACCGCACCGCGATCGAGGGCCGGACGCAGCGGGCGGGAACGCCGGCATGAGAATCGGCGTCGACGGCAAGGAGCTGCTCGGCCGGCGCACCGGGGTCGGCCGCTACCTAGCGAGCCTGTGCGTCGAGTGGAGCGGCGCACCCGCCTACGCGGGGCACGAGCTCCTCGTCTACACCCCGCGTCCCCTTCCGCCGGAAGCCCCGCTCCCCACCCGGACCGGACCCGGAGCCCGCCTGAGCCTCGCCACGATACCCGGCGCGGGCGGCCCCTGGTGGGAGCAGAGGAGCCTGGCGCGGCGGGCGGCGGCCGATCGGCTCGACGTCTTCTTCGGTCCGGGCTACTCGGTACCGCTCGTCCTCGACGTCCCGTCGGTCGTCACGCTGCACGATGTCTCCTTCACGGCACACCCCGAGTGGTTCGGGTGGCGCGAGGGCCTTCGCCGGCGATGGCTGGCGGCCCGCGCCGCTGCCTCCGCCCGGGCTGTCATCGCCGTATCGGAGTTCTCGCGGCAGGAGATCCTCAGCCACCTGGGGACGCCCCCGGCGCGGGTGCGGGTCATTCACAACGGCGTGGCGGCGCCCTCCTGCGCAAGGCCGCCAGGCGAGCCGCCGCTGCCGGCAGCGTCCGGCGCCCCCCTGGTGCTGTACGTCGGCGCGCTGTTCGCACGCCGGCGCCTTCCCGTGCTGCTTGCCGCCTTCGAGCAGGTCTCGCGCGCCGTGCCCGAGGTCGAGCTCGCCATCGTGGGTCCGGATCGCACGTGGCCCCCCGAAGACCTGCGGGGAATAGCCAAGGCCCGCGGCGTCGCGTCGCGCGTGGCGTTCCTGCCCTACGTGGACGACGGCGCACTGGCTGCGCTGTACCGGCGCGCGACCGTCTTCGCCTGGCTGTCGGAGTACGAGGGGTTCGGACTGACGCCTCTGGAGGCCCTCGCCGCCGGCACCCCGGTCGTCGCGGGAGACACCGCGGTTGCGCGCGAGGTCTACGGAGATGCCGTGCGCCTTGTCCCGATCGACGATCCCGGCGCGGTGGCGGCGGCGCTCGTGGAGGTCGTCACCCGCCGCGAGGTCCGCGAGGCTCTGCTCGCGCGGGCGGGGCCGCTGCTCGCCCGCTATACATGGACACGCGCCGCGGCGGAGACGTTCGCCGTGCTGTGCGACGCCGCGGCGGAGCGGCCATGACCCGCCTGGCCATCGTGATCGTCAGCTTCAACACGCGGCGCGACCTCGATGCCTGCCTGCGGTCGCTGCACGCCTCTCCGCCCGGCCTGACGCACGCGATCGTCGTCGTCGACAACGCCTCGTCCGACGGCAGCGTCGAGGCCGTGCGGACCGCCTGGCCGCACGTGCAGGTCATCGAGATGGGACGCAACGCAGGGTTCGCGGCGGCCACCAACGCCGGGATCCGGGCCTGCGAGAGCGATCTGGTGCTGCTGCTCAACAGCGACACCATCGTGCCGCCGGGGAGCATCGACCGCCTGGCCGGCGCCCTCGACGACGATCCCGCGGCGGCCGCGGCCGGGCCGCGCCTCGTAGGGCTCGACGGCACCGTCGAGCTGTCGTTCGGACGCATGCTGTCCCCCTGGAACGAGGCGCGGCAGAGGCTCATCGCCCTCGGCCTCGCCCGCCGCCTCGGCCCCGTCGTCCGCTGGTTCGAGCGGCAGGTCTCGACGCCGCACCATCCCGAGTGGGTCAGCGGCGCGTGTCTGCTGGTACGCCGGGCGGCCGGGGCCGCGGCCGGATGGCTGGACGAACGGTTCTTCCTGTACGGGGAGGACGTCGACTTCTGCGCGGCACTGCGCGCCGCGGGGCACCGCGTGCTCTTCACGCCCGCCTCCGAGATCATTCACGCACGGGGCCGATCCGGCGCCTCCGATCCGTCCGCCGCGCGCGCGGCCTACCGGCGCAGCCAGATCGCGTTCTACCGCAAGCACCACCCGTGCTGGACCGGCGCTCTGCGCCTCTACCTGCGCGCGCGCGGCCACCACTTGCCGGCGCTATAGTGTTTGGGAGCCGTGCGAGTCGCAATCGACGTACGCAAGCTGAACGACTTCGGGATCGGCACGTACGTCCGCAACCTCGTGCGGCAGCTCGCCCGGCTCGACCACGAAACGGACTACGTGCTGCTCTGCCGCCGCGACGACGCCGACTTCGCGGCCTCGCTCGGCGAGAACTTCAGGACCATCACCCAGGAGGCGCCGAACTACTCGATCAGCGAGCAGTTCACGGTGCCTCTCAGCCTCGGCCGCAGCCGCGCCACACTCTTCCATGCGCCGCACTACGTGCTGCCCCCGCTGACCCCGTGCCGCGCCATCGTCACGATTCACGACTGCATTCACCTGCGGTTCCCCCAGTACCTGCCGAATCGTCTGGCCCACGTCTACGCGCGGGCGCAGATCTGGTCCGCCACGCGTCGCGCCCGCCGCGTCCTCACCGTGTCGCACGCTTCCAAACGGGACATCATCCGCTTCTTCGACGTCCCGGAAGCCAGGATCAGCGTGATCCCGAACGCCATCGACGAGCGCTTCCGCGAGACGCCGGCCGAGGCCGATCTGGTCCGCGTCCGCGAACGCTATCAACTCCCCGAGCGGTTCATCATGTACGCCGGCAACGTGAAGCCGCACAAGAATCTCGAGCGCCTCATCGATGCGTTCGTGACGGTCCGGCAGCGCGGGTTCGACGACCTCGGCCTGCTGCTGAGCGGCAGCGAGGTCTCGCGCTACGCCATGCTGCGGCGCGCCGTGCACCGCTACAATCTGCACAAGCACGTCCGCTTCCTCGGCTACCAGACGGTGGAGACGCTGGCGGTGCTGTATCGGCTCGCGGAAGTGTTCGTCTTCCCGTCCCTGTACGAGGGGTTCGGGCTGTCGCCGCTCGAAGCCATCGCCAGCGGCACGCCCGTCGTCGCTTCGAACGTCTCGTCGCTGCCGGAGGTTCTCGGCGATGCGGCGGTGCTGGTCGATCCACTGGAAGCGGGGTCGATTGCCGACGGCATCACGCGCGTTCTCGAGGACGACGGCCTCCGCGCGGACCTGCGCCGCAAGGGCCTCGCCAGAGCCGGCCGATTCTCGTGGGAGCGTTCGGTGACACAGGTACGGCGCATCTACGAAGAAATCGAGGGAGAGCGCTGAACGACGCGGCGCAGGCCCAACCGGCGGTCACTCCGGCGAACGTCGGCGGGAGGCGCGTCGCCGTCGTCCACGACTGGCTGACCGGAATGCGCGGAGGAGAGGTCACCCTCGAGGCCATCCTCGAGCTGATTCCCGACGCCCGGCTGCTGACGCTGGTGCACGTGCCCGGCAGCGTGACGCCGCGCATTGAGGCGCACGGCCCCCGGCCGTCCTTCGTCCAGCGTCTGCCGCTGGCGCGGACGCGCTACCGGCAGTACCTGCCGCTGTTTCCGGCCGCGATCGAGCAGTTCGATCTCGACGACGTCGAGCTCGTCATCAGCACCAGCCACTGCGCCGCGAAGGCCGTCGTGCCGACGGGGCGCGCGCGCCACCTCTGCTACTGCTTCACGCCGATGCGCTACGCCTGGGATCAGTTCGACGCCTATTTCGGTCCGGCGCGGGTCGGGGCGCTCCGCAGCAGGCTGTACGGACTCGCGCTGCGGCGCCTGGCCCGTTGGGATGCGGGGACCGCGGACCGCGTCGATCGCTACGTCGCCATCTCGCACTACGTGGCCGGCCGGATCGACCGATACTATAATCGGAGAGCCGACGTGCTCGAGCCGCCAGTAGACACGCGCTTCTACCACCCGGACGGGTCGGCGCCCGGCGACTACTTCATCATCGTTTCGGCGCTGGTGCCCTACAAGCGCGTGGACCTGGCGATAGAGGCATGCCGTCAGGCCGACGTGCCGTTGCGCGTGGTCGGCAGCGGCCCGGAGGCCGCCAGGCTGCGCGGCCTCGCCGGTCCCGCGGTGGAGTTCGTGGAACACTGCTCGCAAACCGAGCTCCGGGAGCTGTACCGCGGCGCCCGCGCCTGTCTGCTCACCGGCGAGGAGGACTTCGGCATCGCGCCGGTCGAGGCGCTGGCCTGCGGGCGCCCCGTCATCGCCCTCGCCAGCGGCGGAGCGTGCGAGACGGTCGAGCACGAGGCCACGGGCCTGCTCGTGCCGGAGCCGACGGCCGGCGCATTCGCCTCGGCCATCCGGTCGCTCGACGACCGGGCGTTCGATCCGGCGCGGCTTCGCAGCTCGGCGTCGCGTTTCTCCCGGCCCGTGTTCCAGCAGCGGATGCGCGAGGCGATCGAGAGGCTCGCCTGCTAACGGGCGGCGAAGAGCGCAGGAAGATGCGGCCGACGACATGACTCGGCAGACGAGAGTTCTCATCGCGTGCCACGTCGTCCTCGACTTCACCCTCGGCATGGCGGCGTTCGCGCTGGCCTACTTCCTGCGCTTCGAGGTCGATCTTTTCGCGACGCCGAAAGGGCAGCCGGACTTCGTTCCGCAGTACCTGGTCCTGATGCCGTTCATCGGCCTGCTCGTGCCGCTGGCATTCCACCTGCAGGGCGCCTACCGCCTGCATCGCCACCGGACGGGTGTCGACGACTTCTTCAACCTGCTCGTCGGCACGCTGCTCGCGGTGATCGCGGGGCTGCTCGGCACGCTGTACGTGCAGGTGTACTCTGCCTCGCCGACCGACCGGGACGCCGGGACGTTCGAGGTTTCACGCCTCGTCTGGGGCCTCTTCGTCGTTCTGAACGTCGGTCTGACCTGCGCGTCCCGGGACCTGCTGCGGCGCTACATGCGGCGCCGGTTCGCAGCGGGCATCGGACTGCGGCGCGTGCTCATCGCCGGCACCGGCGAGCTTGCGCGGCACGTCGCAGACCGCTTTCTGCGGCATGCCGAGTTCGGGTACCACGTTACCGGCTTCCTCGACGACGATGTCGCCGGCGGCGACAACGTGGGTTATCGCGGCCTGCCGCTGCTGGGGACGCTGGCCGATGCCGGGGACGTCGTCACGCGGGAACGCATCGACCAGTTGTACGTGGCGCTCCCGCTGGACCGGCACGTCAAGATGCTCGGGCTGATCGAGGTGGCCAACCGGGAGTGCATAGACATCAAGGTCGTGCCCGACTTCCTGCAGTTCGTCACGCTGCGCGCCCGTCTCGAGGAGCTCGACGGGATTCCGCTGATCAACGTGAACGACGTCCCGCTCCAGGGCCTGAACGCCGCCGTCAAGCGAGTCATCGACATCGGTTGCACGGTCGCGGCGCTGCTGGTGCTGGCGGCGCCGATGGCGGCGATCGCCGCCGTCATCCGCCTGACCTCCCCAGGCCCGGCGATCTACCGGCAGGAGCGCATGGGGCTCGACGGCCGGCCGTTCATGACCCTGAAGTTCCGCTCGATGTTCAACGACGCCGAACGTCACACGGGACCGATCTGGACGCGCAGGGACGATCCGCGCTGCACGCCGGTCGGCCGCGTGCTGCGCCGCTTCAGCCTCGACGAGCTGCCGCAGCTCTGGAACGTGCTGCGCGGCGACATGTCCCTGGTCGGACCGCGTCCCGAGCGGCCGTACTTCGTGGAGCAGTTCAAGGATCGGGTTCCGCAGTACATGCTCCGTCACAAGGTGAAGGCCGGACTGACCGGCTGGGCGCAGGTGAACGACCTGCGGGGGAACACCTCCATCGAGAAGCGCATCGAGTACGATCTCTACTACATTGAGAACTGGTCCGTCGCCCTCGACTTCAAGATCATGTGGCTGACGGTGCTCCGCCTCTCGTTCCACCGCCACGCATACTGACCCGGACGCGCCTCGATGCAACGCGCCGTCATCACCGGAGTGGCCGGATTCATCGGCTCCCACCTTGCCGACAGCCTGCTCGAACGCGGCTGCTCGGTGGTCGGGATCGACAACCTGCTGACCGGCAGCCTCGCGAACATCCGGCATCTGCGTGACCGGGAGTTCGAGTTCATCGAGCACGACGTCACCAGGGACATCTCCGTTGCCGGACCGGTGGACCTGGTGCTGCACTGGGCGAGCCCGGCAAGTCCGGTCGACTATCTGGAACTGCCGATCCCCACCCTCAAGGTGGGCGCCCTGGGAACGCACAACGCCCTGGGCCTGGCCAAGGCCAAGGGCGCCCGCTTCGTGCTCGCCTCGACGTCGGAGGTCTACGGCGACCCGCTGGAGCACCCGCAGCGGGAAAGCTACTGGGGCAACGTCAATCCCGTCGGCCCGCGCGGCGTCTACGACGAGGCCAAGCGCTTCGCCGAGGCAATCACCACCGCCTACCACCGCTACCACGGACTGGACGCCAAGATCGTCCGCATCTTCAACACCTACGGCCCGCGGATGCGGCTGCAGGACGGCCGCGCCATCCCGAACTTCATCACCCAGGCGCTGCGCGGCGAGGACGTCACGGTCTACGGCGACGGCGAGCAGACGCGCAGTTTCTGCTTCATCCGCGACCTGGTGCGCGGGATCATCGCGCTCGCGGAGTCCGACGTCAACGAACCGGTCAACCTCGGCAATCCGGCCGAAATGACGATTCGAGAGATCGCCGACGCCATCATCTCCGCGACCGGCTCGCGGTCCCGCATCGTGCGGATGCCGCTCCCCACCGACGACCCGAAGGTGCGCCAGCCGGACATCACGCGCGCGCGAACCCTCCTGGGGTGGGAGCCCGACGTGTCGCTGGCCGAGGGCCTGGGAATGACGATCGACTACTTTCGATCGAGGGTGGCCACGGCCGGCACAAGCCCGCAGGGCGAACTCACCCCTCGTTGACGAGGCGGGCCACGTGCAGGATGTAGTGCAGGCCGGATCCGACCGTCACGACCAGCGACGCGTACACCATGAAGTCGACGACCACGGAGGGACTCTCCAGGTAGTTGAACAGGAGAGTGAAGGCGCAGGTCAGCACGTAGAGCAGCGTGGCGACCTTGCCGAGGGTGGACGGATGGAACTCGCGGCGTCCGATTGCCAGATTCACGACCGCCACCGTCAATACGATGATGACATCGCGGCTGATGACGAGGACGGTGAGCCAGACCGGGAGCACGTTCGGCAGCGGCGGTTCGCGTTCCAGGGTCAGCACCACGAATGTCGACAGCAGCAGCAGCTTGTCGGCCATCGGGTCCAGGAACGCGCCCAGGCTCGTCGGCTGTCCGGAGCGCCGCGCAATGACCCCGTCGAGTGCGTCGGTGATGCCCGCGACGGCGAAGGTGACGAGCGCCCACCCGTTGAAGCGGTACAGCACCAGGATGACCACGCAGGGAACCGCGAAGAGCCTGAACAACGTGAGCTGATTGGCGGTGGTAAGCGCCGTCATCGCGCTCATCCCAGGCCCGCGGCCAACTGCGCGAGCCGCTCGACGGCGTCGATGGCCTCCGCGCCGCTGACCGGCCGGATCGGGTCGAACCGTCCGTCGCCGTCGATGCGGAGCACCCCGGCGGCGACCGCCCGCGTTGCACTCTCGTAGTTGAGGTGCCCCGGACTCATGTCCGAGAACTCCACGCGCGCGGACTGCCAGCGGCGTGCCGCTTGCGGGTCGAAATCGGCGATCAGAACGAGCGCGGCGGCCACGACGTCAGCCAGGTCGCCGCGGCGAACGATCCGTTCGGGCTCGAACCGGTTGCCCGCGCCGACACCCATGACGCCGGCCCGCGCCGCCTCCACTATCCAGGGACTCGCCCAGTGATCGCGTGTATCCGTCAGGATGGGGGTCGGCGCACCGAATGCCGCGTCATCGAGCAACTCGGCCAGCCGCACGCCCAGCAGCGCCGCCAGATCGCCGCGCGTGGCCGACTCCGCGCCGGTGATGCCGCGGTACTGTTCCGGCAGTCCCGCGAGCTGCAGTTCGCGACGCACGCGCGCCAGCCCCGCGGCGGACGCGTCGGTCGGATCGAGCGCCTCGGCCAGCTCGTACGCGCCCTCGGCGGGCGCCAGTTCACCCAGCGCTTCGAGCAGGGAAGCCTCCAACAGCACCGCGCCGGGCTCGTTCGGCTCGAGTTGCCGGGCGCGGCGCGTCCAGACCAGCGCTTCGGCGGTCTCAGCCTGCAGTTGCTTGAGCCTCGCCAGCTCCAGGTACAGGAACGCACTCTCCGGCGAGGCCGCGATCATGTCCGCATAGGCGGCCTCGGCATCCGACAAGCGCCCGGCGGCGACCGCCGCGAGGGCGTCGTCGTACCGCTCCGTCATCACCCGCAACCGCAGTTCGCCGACGAGCCTCTCCACCCGCGCCGGCGCCGGAGCCGCGGCCAGCGCCCCCTCGAAGCTCGCGAGCGCGCCGCTGACGTCGTCCGCGCTCAGCAACGCATCACCCCGCCCGACCAGGGCGGGCACGTAGCGCGTCGCGGCACCCAGGGCCGCGTCGAAATGCTCGACCGCGTCCCGGTATCCGCCGCGGGCGAGATCCACCCAGCCGAGTCCGGCAGCCGCCGGGAAGAACGCGGCGTCGCGCGCGAGCAATGCGGCGAAACGCGTCTCGGCCTGCGCCAGGTCCCCCGCCTGGAGGAACGCCCACGCATCCCGCTGCTCGTCCGCGGCGGGCGATTCAGCGTACGAGGCAGGCGCCGCCGGGAAGACGAAGTCGGGGAACGCGGGGGTTGTCACGACCGGCACGCGGACAGCGCAACCACCCACGAGCAGAGCCGCTGCGAGCAACGCTCCAGCGGCCTTGCGGAGCGGGTCCAGGGTGACGAAGAGTGCTTTCGACGACTCGGCCTCGCCCCCGGTGAGCAGGTTGGGCTGGAGGCCGACGATCACCACCCGCTCACGCGCGACGGCGTGGCGCGCCGCCACCGCGGAGCCCTTCACGCCAGCGATTGTAGCACGTGGTCCCACGGGATCACCCCTTCCCGCAACAGCGCAGGCGCGCCGCCCCGTGCGTCCACGATCGTCGACGGCGGCCCGCCCGCGGTCGATCCACCGTCGACCACCAGGGACACCTCGCTCCCCAGGGCCTCGACCACCGCAGCGGCCTCCGTGGCCGGAGACTCCCCGCTCCGGTTGGCGCTCGTAGCCGTGATAGGGTGGTTGAAGCACTCCGCGAGACGGCGCGCCAGCGGATGCGCCGGGACGCGGAGCGCGACCGTGCCGGCCGCATCCACCAGGCGCGGGTCGAGCCCCGGCAGCGCGTCGAGCACTATGGAGAGCGGACCGGGCCACCAGCGGTCGGCCATGCGCCGGGCGAGCGGCGTGAGATATCGCACGACCAGCTCGATCTGACCGACGTCCGCCGCAATCAGCGGCACCGCCACACCGGCCGGGCGGCGCTTCACCGCAAAAAGCCGCCGCGCCGCGTCGGACCGGCGGGGATCGACCGCCAGACCGTACAACGTATCGGTCGGGAACGCGACCACCTCGCCGGCCGCGAGCGCGTCGACGGCCGGTTGGAGAGCGACCGATTCCGGACGGTCCGGATCGACGGCCAACCGACGCGGCAACGCGGCACGAGCGCGCCATGACCTCACGTCAACCGCCACGTACGCCCTCCCGGCAGCCGAAGCCGCGCGTGCGCGTGCCGCTCCCGAGACAGAAGGGCGGCGTCCACGAGGACAAGACCCGGCACCCGTTCCGGCAGCGCAAGCACCGCAAGAAGGAAGATCCCCCGGACGCGCGCTGACTCAGAAGCGCAGCCCGCGCCGCCCGGCCTGCTCCTTGACGTGAATCGTGTCGATGAACTGGACGCGATGCGGATTGGTCTGCATCACGACCGAGCTCGTGCGACACCCTTCGCCGAAGAACCGGACGCCCTTCATGAGAGCCCCTTCGGTGACCCCGGTCGCCGCGAAGATGAGCTGCTTCCCGGACGCGAGGTCCGCCGCGGTGTACACCCGGCGCGGCTCGGCAATGCCCATCGACTTGGCGCGGGCTTCCTTCTCCGGCGAATCGATGATCAGGCGCGCGAAGATCTCGCCGCCCAGACAGCGCATCGCGGCCGCGGCCAGGACCCCCTCGGGAGCGCCGCCGCTGCCCATGACCGCGTGCACGCCGCTGCCGACCACCGCGGCCCCGATGGCCGCCGTCAGATCGCCGTCGCCGACCAGTCGAATGCGCGCCCCTGCCTCCCGAATCTCCGCGATGAGCGACTCGTGCCGCTTGCGATCGAGCACGACGACGACCAGATCCTCCACGTCGCGGTCGAGGCACCTGGCGATCTGCTTGAGGTTGTGGGCCACCGGCGCGTCGAGATTCACGGAGTTCTTCGACTGGGCGCCGACCACCAGCTTCTGCATGTAGATGTCCGGCGCGTGCAGCAGCCCGCCCCGTTCGGATGCCGCCAGCACGGCGATTGCCCGCGGGGCCCCGGTGGCGCACAGGTTCGTGCCTTCCAGAGGATCGACGGCGATATCGATTTCGGGCAGCCCCTCCTCTCCGTTCGCACCCTGCCCGACGCGCTCGCCGATGTACAGCATCGGGGCCTTGTCGCGCTCCCCTTCTCCAATCACCACCCGGCCGTCGATGGGGACGCGGTCGAGGCGGGCGCGCATCGCCTCGACCGCGACCCGGTCGGAAAGATGCCGATCGCCGCGCCCCATCGTGTGCGCGCAGGCAATCGCCGCCTGCTCGACGACATCGAGAAACCCGGACGTCAGATCCTCGCTCGTGGTGGTCATGCCTGTACCGCCTCCCGGTAGGCCGGCAACCGGCACCGCGTCGGCTTGTCCACCCGGTATCCCAGCGCGTAGTCCGCCTGCATGATCTTGTGAATCTCGCGCGTCCCCTCGTAGATCACGGCGCCCTTGCAGTTGCGGTAGAAGCGGCCGACCGGGTACTCGTCCGAATAGCCGTTCGCGCCGTGAATCTGTACGGCGTCGCCCGCCGCCCGCTCAGAAGCCACCGTCGCGAACCACTTGGCGAGGCCGGTCTCCCGCGTGCTGCGCCGCCCTTCGTTCTTCAGCCAGGCCGAGCGCATCCAGAGCAGCCGCGCCGCCTGGTAGTCCGACTCCATCTGCGCGATCATCTCCTTGACGAGCTGGTGCTGGCCGATCGGCACGCCGAACGTCTTGCGATCCCTGGCGTACGCCACGCTCGCGTCCCGGCACGCGCGGATCAGGCCCGTCGCGCCCGCCGAGACGCTCAGGCGTCCCTGGTCGAGCGCGAACATGGCGATCTTGAAGCCTTCGCCCTCGCGGCCGAGCATGTTCTCCTCGGGCACCTCCACCTCGTCCATCTTGAAGTAGCCGGTGTTGCCCGCGAGAATCCCCCACTTCTCGGTCAGCGTGCCGCTGGAGAAGCCCGGAAAGCTCCGCTCCACGAGAAACGCGCTGATGCCGGAGACGTCGCGCTTCTGCTTCTTCTCCAGGTCGCTGTAGGCGAACACCAGGAAGTGGTCCGCCACGTCGGCGAGCGAGATCCACATCTTCTCGCCGGTCAGCACGTATCGGTCGCCGCGCCTGACGGCCACCGACTGCATCCCGCGGACGTCGCTGCCCGCTCCCGGCTCGGTGAGCCCGTAGCTGGCGATCTTCCGCCCCTGGGCCTGCGGAACGAGGTAGCGCCGTTTCTGATCCTCGGTGCCCCAGGTCAACACGGTCAGCGAGTTCAGGGCGAGGTGCACGGACAGGATCACGCGCAACGACGTATCGACGTACTCGGTCTCCTCGCACGCCAGACCGTAGCTCAGGTAGTCCATTCCGGCGCCGCCGTACTCGCGCGGCACGCACATGCCCAGCAGCCCCAGGTCCGCCATCTGCGTGAGGATGGCAGGATCGAATCGATGCTCGCGATCCAGCTCCCGGATCCGGGGAGCCACCTCGCGGCCGGCCCATTCGCGCACGGACTGCTCCAGCAGCCGCTGTTCCTCGGTCAACTCAAGATCGAACATGTGCGTCCTTTTCCCCTTTTCGTGCCCGTCACCTGCATTCCCGTGGTCGCACCCCGCCGCCTGGCTCGTACGGCGCTGTCACGGTCGGCTGACGGTGACCCGCGCCCCGCGTTCGACCGACAGGCGCGCGGCGGCGCTGGCGGAGTTCGCCGCGAATTCGAGGCAATCCGTGCTTCCGAAGAGCGCACACACCTCGTCGGGGCCGATGTCCGCGTAGGTCTCCACGAGACGGCCGATGTCCGCGCCGCCCACCTCGATGCGGATGGCGCCGCCCCGGCAGAGAACATCGAACGCCCGCCTGTCTATGTTGGTGATGAGATTACCGAAGGCGTCGATCCGCAACACCTCGCCGGCGATTCGCCCTTCGCTCGTCTCCGGTGTCGGAATCGCGATGCTGCAATAGTCGGTGAGCGGCCGGCCGAGCGCCGGCAACTGAACGCCCTTCGCGAGCCACGCCGCTCCCGGCGCAAAGCGGTCTCGCCCCTCGAACGTCCGGCTCACCGTCGGCCGGGCATACCTGCGCTCCGTGAGCTCGACCACGCGTTTCGGCGGCGTCTCCCGGAACACGGCCGTCAGGACACCGTTGTCGGGCGCCACGAAGCGATAGTCCCCCGCCTCGGCGGCCAGGCCGCGGCGACTCGAGCCGACCCCCGGATCGACGACCGCGAGAAACACCGTGCCGGCGGGAAAGTAACGGTAGGCCGCCGCCAGCTCGAGGCCGGCCGTCAGCACGTCGTGGGCCGGCACATCGTGCGAGATGTCGACGACGGCCGCCTCGGGACAGATCCCCAGAACGACCCCCTTCATCGCACCTACGTAATGATCTGTGGTGCCGAAATCGGTCAGCAGAGCGACAATCGGTCGGGCCATCCTGTGGGAACTCACGCATCGAGGCGTGAGCGCGACGCCACGCCCTTGCGGGTCGCCGTCGAGTACGACGGCTTTCGAAACACCATCTCCTGCGCCCGCGTCGCAAGCAGGCATGCATCGACGATCGACAGATTCCGAAACGTCTCCGTCACCTCACGACTCGTCAGCACGCGCATCTGCCGCGAGGCACCGGCGAAGAACTGTCGCCGCAACGTCGACCGGTCGACGATACCGTAGGTGGCGTATCCCGGCCGGGTGTTCCACTCGCCGCTGAAGCTCAGCAGCAGCACGCCGTGCGGCCTCAGCACGCGGGTGAGCTTGGCGGCCAGGACCTGCCCTTCGACGGCCGTCAGGTGCTCGAACGTGTCCCAGCACAGAATGGCATCGACGGACTCGGACTCCGCTCGGATCCTCTCGGCCACCCACTCTCCGGTCTGATCCCCGTCCCGTTCACCCGCGGACGACCGCTCGTCCAGATCCGCGAACAGGTCGACCACGACCAGCCGGCATGCGAACCTGGAGGTGAAAAAGGCGACGTTGTCGCCGACGACGCGACCGAGATCGAGCAGCATCGGGGATTCTCGGCTGCGGAGCGCATCGATCAGGATGCCGACTGCGCGCGTCGAGACAATCCGATCGGAAACGGAAAGCGCGGCGCCTGTCTCGGGCGTGGGCCTGCCTCCGCCGAACGAAGCGGATCCGGATCCGAAACGCGTGACACGATCTGCCATCGACCGCGGGCGCACATCCCCCGTCACGTAGATGCCCCTGTGTTGACGGCGGTGGCCGGACCGGGTTGCCACCCTGCCGCCCCGATGTCCGTGCGACGAGCCTCCGACCCCGGCCCGCCAAGCGTCGCCGAACGAGACCGCCGAGGTCGCGCTACGGCCTCCGCTGGCCGCCCGACCAACCCTCACCAGCCGCACTGTTCTGCGGCGCAGCCCCTAGCGGCCCTGCCGCCCGCCGGCCGCGCGGCCCACCCTGGGCGGCGGCGCCTGGCCCGGCTGCGGCTGAGCCTGAACGGGGGCGACCGGCCCCTTGGGCGCGGCGGGCGCCTTGGCGACGACCGACTCCCGCGGCTCCGCCTTCACGCTGTCGCGGCGCATGTCGACGCTGCCGCGAAAATGGGCGCCGTCGGCGATGGCGATGCGCGGCGCGGTGATGTCCCCGTCGACCGCACCGTTCTCGCGGATGCTCACCACGTCGACCGCCATGATCTTGCCGGTCACCCGACCGAGTATGTCGACCGACTTGGCGAACAGCATCTCGGCCTTGATCTTGCCGTTGGGACCCACGGTCAAAGCGTTGTCCCGCAGCTCGATCTTGCCTTCGAACTGCCCCTCGATCGTCAGATTCTCGCTGCCGCTCAACTCGCCCTTGATGATCACGGACTTGCCGATGTTGACCACGTCCCGCGATGCCGGCCGTTCGGCGACGGGCGCCCGCCTCGAGGCGCCCGTGCTCGCGATGCCGGCCAAGGGATGTTCTTCTACGTCATTGCCGTCGTCAGGCGGGCGTACATCGTCACGTTTCCACATGAAGCTTCCTCTGGTCGCTGGGCCACCACCGTGTGGCGAATCGGAGATCTGAAGATTTCCCGATCAGTATACAAAATGGCGTCCAGATCGTGTCCAGGAGCCCCCGCCGTAGAACGCAACGAAGGGTGCTAGGATTGTTCCAAGTGCGCGTATATCTGGACCACAACGCCACCACTCCGGTGGCCGCCGAGGTCGCCGACGCCATGCACGAGGCGGTCCGGGGTTGCTTCGGCAACGCGTCGAGCATCCACGCGTTCGGTCAGGCGGCCAAGGCGGCCCTCGACGACGCGCGTTCGGCGGTAGCCGAGCTCCTCGGCGCGCGGCCCAACGACGTCATCTTCACCGGCAGCGGCACCGAAGCCGACAACCTGGCGATCCGCGGGGTGGCAGAGGCGTCGCCGGCGGCCGGCCGCCGCCACCTCATAGCGTCCGCCATCGAGCACGAGGCGGTCCTCAACACGCTGAAGGCGCTGTCGAAGCGCGGCTGGACCTCGACGCTGCTGCCGGTCGGCGCCGCCGGCGTCGTCGAGCCCGCGGCGCTCGAAGCGGCCATCACCGACGACACCGCGCTCGTCTCCGTCATGCACGCCAACAACGAGATCGGCACGCTGCAGCCGATCGCGGAGCTCGCCGGGATTGCGCACCGCCGCGGCGCCGTGTTCCACACCGACGCCGTGCAGACCGCCGGCAAGCTGCCGCTCGACGTGGGCGCCCTCGGGGTCGACCTGCTGTCGATCTCCGCGCACAAGTTCAACGGCCCGAAGGGCGTCGGTGCGCTCTGGATGCGGCGCGGGATGCGACTCGTGGCCCCCACGACCGGCGGGCGGCAGGAACGGAACCGCCGCGCGGGGACCGAGAACGTACCGGCCATCGTCGGGCTCGGCGTAGCGGCGCGGCTGGCCGCCGCCAAGCTGACGCGCGAAGCCGCCCGGCTGCGCACGCTGCGCGACCGCCTGGAGTCCTCGCTGCTCGACCGCATTCCGGACACCGCCGTGAACGGCGTCGGCGAGCGCGTTCCGAACACCACGAACATCAGCTTCCACGGCGTCGAGGCCGAGGCGCTGCTGATCGCGCTCGACCTGGAGGGCATCGCCGTCTCGACCGGCTCCGCCTGCTCGTCGGGCACGCTCGAACCGTCGCACGTGCTCCGGGCGATGGGGCTGACGCCGCGGCGCGCGCAGAGCTCCATTCGCTTCAGCCTCGGCCTCGGCAACACCGACGCCGAGGTCGACCGGCTCGTCGGCGTGCTGCCCCCGCTCGTCGCCAGGCTCCGTGCGCTGTCGCGGACCCGCACGGCGTACGCCCCGGCCTGAACGAGCGGCGGGCTCGGCCCGCCGGCCCCGAATCTGTACACTGGAAACGGACCGATGCGAATCGTTGCCGCGATGTCGGGTGGCGTCGACTCGTCCGTCGCGGCCGCGCTGCTGGCCGCCCGCGGCCACAACGTGGTGGGCCTGTCGATGCAGCTCTACGACCAGCGGGGCGGCACGCAGTCGTTCGGCTCCTGCTGCACCCTCGACGACCTGCACGACGCGCGCCGGGTTGCGCGGCGCATCGGCATCCCGCACTACATCGTCAACTTCGAGCGCCGGTTCGAGGAGCGCGTGATCTCTCCGTTCGTGCAGGAGTACGCGGCGGCGCGCACGCCCATCCCCTGCGTGCGCTGCAACAGCGACCTGAAGTTCGCGAGCCTGCTCGACCGCGCGCGGGGGTTCGACGCCGAGCAGGTGGCCACGGGCCACTATGCGCGGGTGGAGACCGTGCCGGCGGCCGGCGGCCGCGCCGTCCGGCGCCTCCGCCGCGCCGCCGACCACGCCAAGGACCAGTGCTACTTCCTCTTCTCCCTCACGCAATCGCAGCTCGCCCGCGCCAGCTTCCCGCTCGGCGACATGCTGAAGGCGGAGGTCCGGGACTACGCTCGCGACCACGGCTTGCTCGTGGCCGACAAACCGGACAGCCACGAAATCTGCTTCGTGCCCGACGGCGACTACGCGGCGTTCGTAGAGCGGCGACTCCCCGAGGGTTCACGCGACGGCGCAGTGGTCGATGCGGCGGGACGGCTCCTGGGCCGGCATCGAGGCGTGCACCGGTTCACCGTCGGCCAGCGCAAGGGGCTCGGCGTCTCCGGCACCGTGCCGCTGTACGTCACGGCCATCGATGCGGCGTCGGACACCGTCACCGTCGGACCCCGCGCCGATCTGGAACGGACCACGCTGACCGCCCGCGGCGTGAACTGGATCGAGGGGACGCCACGGCCGGGATGCCCGGTCACGGCGCAGATCCGCCACCATCATCCGCCGGCCCCGGCCCGTGTCTGGCCGCTCGACGGCGCCGCCCTGCGCCTCGAGTTCGACCACCCGCAGCCGGCTATAGCACCCGGCCAAGCCGTCGTGCTGTACGACGGGGACATCGTGCTCGGCGGCGGCTGGATCGACTGACGGGACCTATACGGCGGACGCGGTCTCCACGGCCTGCGGATCGTGCGCGGGCAGACTCTCCAGATACCGTTCGGCGTCGATGGCGGCCATGCACCCCGAACCGGCGGCGGTGATGGCCTGCCGGTAGACGTGGTCCTGCACGTCGCCGCAGGCGAACACTCCGGGAACGTTGGTGGCGGTGCCGCGAACCGGCACGATGTACGCGTTCGCGTCCAGATCCACCTGCCCTTCGACCAGCTTCGTGTTGGGCGTATGGCCGATGGCGATGAAGACGCCGTCGACGGCGAGCTCCCTGGTCGCGCCCGTCCTGACGTTGCGCAGGACGACGCCGGTGACGACGCCCTGCGCCACGTCCTTCACCTCGTCGACCACGGTGTCGAGCTCGAACGATATCTTCGCGTTGGCCCGCGCCTTGTCCTGCATGATCTTCGAAGCCCGGAACGCGTCCCGGCGGTGCACCAGGGTCACGTGGGACGCGAACTTCGTCAGGAAGGTGGCTTCCTCCATCGCCGAGTCGCCGCCGCCCACCACGACGATCGGCTTGTCGCGGAAGAAGTAGCCGTCACAGGTGGCGCAGGTCGACACCCCGTGCCCCATCAGCGCCCGTTCGGAATCGAGTCCGAGCAGCCGCGCCGACGCGCCCGTCGCCAGAATCAACGCCCGCGTCTCGTGGACGCCGCCGCTCGTGGTGATGCGAAAGGGAGGCCCCTGCAGGTCGAGCGCCGAGACGTCGCCCTGCACGATCTCGGTGCCGAAACGCTCCGCCTGCGCCCGCATCTCGGTTATCAGGGCCGGCCCCAGGATGCCGTCGCGGAATCCGGGATAGTTCTCCACGTCGGTGGTCAGCATCAACTGCCCGCCAGACTCCAGCCCCTCGATGAGCAGCGGATTCAGGTTGGCCCGCGCGGCATAGAGGGCGGCCGTCAGCCCCGCCGGCCCCGAACCGATGATGATCACTTCTCGCATGGGTACACTCCGCGCTAGCCCGACAATCGTCGCCTGCGGCTCCGCTTGCCGCCCAACCGGGCCTGACTAGCAGTCTACGCCGTTCTACGGCGCAGACTCCTAGCCCGACAATCGTCGACGCTGGCGCCGATTACCGCCCAACCGGGCCTGACGAGGAGTCTACGCCGTTTCTACGGCGCAGACTCCTAGTTCGCCGGCAGTTCCGGATCGAGCAGCGAACGGCCCGTCGTCGACATCCAGTCGATGAGGCGGCCCGCCTCCGTGAAGCGCCCGGCGTTCGAGCCCGCCCCGAGCACCACCAGCACGACCGGACCGGCTTCGGGCAACTCGAACAGCGCGGTGAGACAGAAGCCGGCCTCGCTGATGTACCCGGTCTTCCCGCCCCGGATCGCGTGCCGGGATCGGAGCAGCCGGTTCGTGTTGCGGATGTTCACGCTGCGGCGATCGGTGCGCGCGCGATGCGTCCCCTTGCGCATGATCCGCGCGATCGCCGGCACTTCGCTCGCGGCGGCGAGCAACCGCGCGACGTCGTACGGCGTCGACACGTTGCGCTCGTCCAGACCCGAGGGCTCCACGAAGCTCGTGCCTTCCAGACCCAGCGCCGCCGCCTTCACGTTCATCTCCTTCACGAAGCGGCGCGTGCCCCAGCCCGACGCGCGGGCGAGGATCCGCGCGGCCACGTTGTCGGACGCGATCAGCGCCAGGTGCAGGAGCGTATCCAGCGTGACCCGCTCGCCGCGCCGCAGATAGGTGGTGGAGGCGCGGCGGACGTCGCGCCGCGACACCACGACGTCCCGGTCGAGATCGGGCGCCCGGTCCAGCAGGACCAGTGCCGTCATCACCTTCGTGATGCTGGCGATGGGACGTTGGTCCAGCCCCCGCCTCTCCCAAAGAATCTCCTCCGTACGCGGGTTGTACAGGATGCCGGCGGCGGCGCGCACCCGCGGGCGCCGGATGTCCCCGATGTCCAGAATACGCGGCGAATCCGACGCGGGCCTCGCCAGCAGGGGCGCGTCGGGCCGCCCGGCCGGCGGCGCAACGGCGGTCGCGGCCGGCGCCGTAACGGGAGCACCCGCGGCTGGTGTCGCGGTTGCCGCCGCGCCCACCCCGGACGATGGCCCGGCGTCCGTCACGGACGCCGGCTCGGCCGCCGCCGCGGCGGGAGGCGGCGCACCCGGGATCGCCGTCGGCACCCGGCCGATCCCCAACAGGAACAGGCCGACGGCGGCCAGGGCCAGGGCGAGCCCGGACCAACCGGCGCCGCGTTCAACTCGTCGCTTGTACGCCATATCCACCACTACAGAACAAAGGCCCACCCGCGATGGGTGAGCCCTGCGTCATGGAGATCCTTATTCCGCCCC
The DNA here is from genome assembly GCA_021296515.1 of Acidobacteriota bacterium. Lineage (GTDB taxonomy): Bacteria > Acidobacteriota > Vicinamibacteria > Vicinamibacterales > UBA8438 > WTFV01. Next base: position 40,003 of record JAGWAH010000013.1, read on the forward strand.
GATCCGCCCGTCACGGCAGCGGCGGGCCTGCGTTCTCGCTGGCGCGCGCATAGGTGTAGTGCGTACGATGCTGCACGTCGACGGAGTCGCGGTTCACCTCGACCCGCAGCCGCCGCGTGCGGAACGTCGGATCGGGATTGCTGGAATAGAAGCCGACGACGTAGTAGTCGCTCGTCTCGGCGTCGATTTCCCGGAACGCATCGTCGAAGTCGTTGCGGTTGACGATCGCCCGGCCGCCGGTGAGCTCGGCCAGCGACCGCAGGCTGTTCTGCGTGGTGAACAGGAAGTCCTGGAACGCCTCGGTCGGCCCGTTGTAGTCGGGGTCGGGTCCGGCAACGAGCCCGCGCGGGTCCACCGTGTAGAACGAGGCGTTCGCGCGGTTCGCCGCCTTGGTCAGCTCCGCGATCTCCATCGCGAGATCGGCGTCGCTGAAGACCTCTCCCTGCCGCGATATCCGCTCGAACGGGTCCATCATCGGGTCGCCGATACCCTCGTAGAGCCCAGCCACCTGGTCCTGTCCGAACATCGATCCCCAGCGGCCGGAGTTCCGCATGTCCTCGTAGATCGGCGACCGCCCGAAGACGCGCTCGTGGGCGAAGGGGTTGAAGTCGTAGCCGCTGCTGAAGTAGATGACGACCTTGCGCCGGTTCTGCACCCGCTCGAGATTGCGGACGACGTCGCGCATCGTCTTGAACGCCACGTGGGCGCGCCACGACAGCTCGCTCGGCCCGCGCGGCCCGGGGGCCAGGAAGCGGATCATTTCCGTCGGGTTGAAGCCGTCACCGGTCAGTCGATCCGCCGACGACTTGATGAGGCTGCGGTCGTAGGTCATGTCGACCCGGATCGACGACGGCCCGGTGGAGACGATACCGAACAGATCCCCCTCGTGGATGAGGTTGTCCAGCAACTGCTCGAAGACGGCGCGCGCCCGCGGCGTCTTGCTCGTCTCGATGTGCAGGTCGTCGACCAGGATGACGAAGATGCGCCCCGCCGTGTCGTTGACCGCGCGCGTGGGCGGCAGGATGATGCCCTCCTGCGCCTGCGGCGGCGGCACGAGCTGGTTGAAGACCCGGCCGCCGTGCACGAGGACGAGGGAGGCCACCTCCTGCGGCTGCCCGTCCTCGTAGACCCGGAAGTCGTGCTCGGTCAGGTCCGGCACAAAGACGCCGCCCGCGTCGCGCACGATGACGTCGGTCGTCACCAGCGTGACGCCGGATCGGAACACGGTTGCCGGATCGCCCGTCGTCTGCTGTCGATCCGGATCCAGGGACTCCTGGGACCGCAACGGTGCGCCGACCATGACGCCGAGCGCCACGATCAGGCCGACAGTGCGAACCCAGCGGTAGGGTTGCCGTCGAGAAGTGCACGTCATCATGTCTGGCATGATAGCAAAGCGCCCCCGTCGGATGCCACTGTTCGGCCGGCGCGGCGGCACTAGTCCTGCCCCGTCGGCGGCGCCTCCTCCGTGCCGCGGCGGCCGCGCGGGGCCCGCCGGCGCCGGCGCCCCAGATCGGCCTTGATGGCCGCCGCCTCGGACTCGAACCGCTCGATGCCGAGCACCGCCTCCTCCCCCGGACGCCAACCGTCCGGATTCAGGGCCTCGACCCGGGCCGACACCCTCTCCCGCAACCGGGGCTCGGCCCGGCTCTCGGTCAACCGCGCCCGGAGCTCGGCGTACTGCGCCCGCAGCCGAGCCAGCCCATCGTCGCCGACCAGCGCGGCGACCGGGTGCCCCGCCGCCGCGACGCCGGAGTCCGGCTCGCCGCCGGAACCGGCAGCCGCCCCCAAGGCCTCCTGCCTGCCGGCTCGGCCCGCATCGGGCCCGGCGGCTCGCCGCCGCCGATCGTCCGCGGCCCTGCCGGCGCCCGGCCGCTCCGGCGCCGCCCGACGCTCGCGGCGCGCCCCGCTCCGGGAGCGTGATCGGCGGCCGTCCTCATCCGGCCGCACGGGAGCCGGCGGCGGCTTCACCCGCAGCATCTTTGCCCAGTCGAACGTGAGCTCCGCGTTGGAGTCCTCTATCGCGCGAATCGCGTCCTCGTCGAGCGGCAGCCGCCCCACGTTGACGTTCGGCGGCGTCCGAAACCAGTACAGGAGCCGCGGCCGGGAACCGCTGCGCAGTCCGTGGAGCACGTAGGTATGCTCGTAGCCTCGGTCGTCGCGGGAGAATCTCAGGTAGGGCATTGGCTCGTAGTACGATCGTAGCGTGAACGACCGTTTTCTGCGTGCCTGCCGGCGCGAACCCGTCGACTGCACGCCGGTGTGGTTCATGCGCCAGGCGGGACGCTACATGCCCGAGTACCGCG
>JAGWAH010000117.1 GCA_021296515.1 Acidobacteriota bacterium
CCTCGTGGTCGCAGACGTTGCACGGCGCGCCGACCGGCACGTAGAGGCGTCCGTCGGGGCCGAAGGCGATGAACTTCCAGCCGTGCGCCCGGTCGGAGGGGAACTCGTCGTTGACCACCACCGGCTCGGGCGGCGCCTCCAGGTGCGCTTCGATGTCGTCGTAGCGCAGGACGCGGTTGACCTCGGCGACGTAGAGGTCGCCGTCCCGGAACGCAACGCCGTTCGGCATGTTGAGGCCGCTGTCGAGCGTCAGCACGCGGTCGGCCTTCTGGTCGCCGTCGTCGTCGCGCACCGCGTAGACGTTGCCGAGCCGGCGGGTGCTGACGAAGAGCGTCCCGTCCGGGCTGAGCGACAGTTGCCGCGCGTTCGGGACATCGGGCGCGTAGACCTCGATGGAGAACCCGTCCGGCAGGGTCAGCTTGTCGAGCTGCGGACCGCCGTCCTGGGCCGCGAGCGGCGCGGCCGCCGCGACCGCCAGAGCGAATGCGAACAGTATCGAGGATGAGCGGGTGTTCATGGTGTGACCTCTGGGCGCCGGGACAACCGGCGCAATAGAGCGATCATTCGAGATCCGGTCAGTACCGGAACAGGTACTGCACCTTCGTGAAGATGGCGCGGTTGGTCTGCTGCATCATCGTCAACGAGGGGAACAACTGGTCCTCGAACCCGTCGCCGTCGATGTCGCCGTAGAGCCGATCCGCCTGCTGGTAGTGGTCGTCGTAGCCGAGATAGAAGGCGGTCCCGGCGTTCACGCGATACGTGAGCAGCCAGTTCAGGCCGAACTTCCGGTCGAAGGTGTTGTACTCGGCGATGTTGCGCAGCAGGAAGCGGTCGGTGAACTGGTAGGTGCTCAGAGTGCGGAGGATCTTCACGTCGAAGATCGTATCGGCGCCGTTCCGCAGGTCGATGAAGTCGCTCACGCTGAGATTCAGCTCGGACTGGAACCGCGAGACCGGCCGCACCGCGGCGAAGAAGCTGCCGCTGCCCCCCTTGCCGAGGTACGGGTTCTCCTCGTACTTCACCTCGTCGCCCTGGCGGTAGTAGCCGCCGAAGACCAGCGTCCGGCTCGTGTTGACCTGCCCGCCGACCGACACCGCGCGCTTGTGGAACCGGATGCCGCGGTAACGCTCCATCTCCTCGCGCACGTCGGTGTTGAAGCTGATGTTGCGTGCGAACCGGGCGGTGAATCCGAGCCGGACGTCCTCGTCGTCGAGATCGTTCGCGAAGTTGTGGTTCCGGCCGTACTGGATGCTCGGCCCCCAGTTGACGATCCAGCTCTCGGGCCAGAAGTTGTAGCCGAGCCGGCTGTAGAGCCGCTTGGTGTCGACCCGCCGTACGAAGCCGACGTCGTGCCGGAAGTCGGGCGACAGCGTGTACAGGGCCACGAAGCTGTTCCAGTGCCGGCTGTTCAACCGGTAGCTGAGGTCGACCATCTGGCCCTGCCGGCTCACGCCGTCCAGGTCGCGGTGGTCCGTCTGGGCCAGCTTGAACCCGACCCCCTGCGTCTGTCCGAGCCGGAAGTTGCCGTCCAAGGCTCCCAGCGTGCTGTGGCTGTCCATGAAGCCGCGGTGCGTGAAGATCGCCCCGAGGTAGGACTCGGCGTACAGGTCGTAGCGCGCCCGCCCGACGATGTTGTTGGCCTTGCGGCCGTACGCGAGATTCCCCGGCTCGACCCGGCCCGGCGCCTCGTCGTCGGCCACGATCATGCCGAGGGTCGTGTTGCCCAGCTTCCCGGTCAGCTTCGCACCGAACTCCGGATCGACGATGGTCCGGGTATGGACGAAGGTGAGCGGACCGAGTATCTGGAATATCTCGGCGCCCTCCAGGAAGAACGGCCGCAGCTCCGGGTAGCGGAGCGCGAAGCGCTGGTTGACCTCGATCTGCGGCAGGTCCGACTCGATCTGGGAGAAGTCGGGGTTGAACGTCACGTCGGCGGTCAGATTCGACGTGATGCCGTACTTGACGTTCAGCCCGCCCTCGGGCGACGGGTCCTTGTTCACGAAGTTGCCCCGGCCGTCGAGCGAGCCGTGCTGGATGCCCGTGAACGTGGGCAGGATCTCCAGATTGCGGCTCATCGAGAGATTGGTCATCCCCTCGAGAACGCCCACCTGCGTCAGGAAGCCGGAGATGTTGCGCGTCACCGGCGCCCAGACCTGGTTCTCGTCCTTGCCGCGCACCTCGCGCACGATCTGGAAGCCCCAGCGGTGCGGGATGTCCCGGTCCTGCGCCGGATCGCCATCTCGGCCGTGAAACCGTCCTCGACGATCTGCCCGCCGCTGTCGAACAGCGCGTCCCAGGACGAGTCGCCGGTGGGGATCTCGTTGCGGGACATGGAATAGCTGCCGGTCCGCCGGCCGCGGGCGCTGCGGCTGTAACCCCGCGCATTGACGACGGCGTCGCCCTGCACGCCGTAGCCGTTGACGCTGAAGCGGTAGGCGCGGTTCTGGTCGAGGAACGTGTCGAAGTAGATCGCGATGTTGTCGTCCTCGAACGCCTGGTCGCGGTCGATGCGGTTGGCGCGCATCAGGCTCGGGTCGGAGTAGTGGGCGTGCACCGCGAGGTAGAAGTTCTGGCTGTCGTAGGCGATCCAGACGTCGGTGGCCTCGGTCGCCGGCGCCCCCTCCACCGGGTTCTGCTGCACGAAGTCGGTGATGTGCAGGGCGTCGCGCCAGACCGCGTCGTCGAGACGGCCGTCGACGCGCGGCTGCTCGCGGGTCCGGGGCGGTCGCATCGTCGGGCGGCCGGTCAGGATGCCCACGCCCTCGGCCACACCGAACCCGGCCGTCATGGGTGCGCGTCCGCCCAGGGCGATCTCGCCGTTCACGTCGGTCTCGACGGGCGCGGGGCGGGGCATGGCGGGAGCCGCGGCCGCGGCCGCGGTCGGCATCCGGAACATGCCGGTTCCATTGTCGTTGCCGTTCCCGGAACCGAAGCCGCTCCCATTGCCGTTCCCGTTGACGCCGGCGTAGCCGTTCCCGTTGCCCTCGACGTAGCCGCCGGCGACGCCCGGCGGCGAGGACGCCCGGCTTGTGTGCGCCGGACCGCCGGCCGTGTGCGTCAGAGACGCGACGAGAGCGCCCGTCAGCTCCTCCCCGATCCGGTCCTGCAGCGCGAAGATCTCGCTCGCGTCGCCGTCCGCCTTGACGCCGGCCGCGACCGCGCCGGTTGCCGTGTCGACGAGACGCGCCGTGATCCGCATCCGCCCGCCGAATCGCTGATAGCCGCCGGTGACGAGCCAGGCGGCCCCGCGCCGGCGGCTGACCTCGCGCAGCCGGCGCTCGGCGTCGCCCGTCGCGAACGACGCCGTTCCCTCCCCGAGCGCGTCCGCCTCGGCAGCCAGCCCCTCGCGTCCGACCACCGAGACGCGGTCGAGCCCCTCGAAGTCGGCCGACAGCGTCTCCGCGATGCCGTCACCGAGCCAGTCGTCGGGCGGTGCGGCCGAGATGTTCACGAACGCAACGACGGCGACGGCGACGGGCTCGACCGGCGCCCACCGGGCTCCGGGAGCGTCGGGAAGCCCTTGCTGGGCCGAGACCACGGGACAGAGCAGGCCGGCGGCCGTCAGGACGAGAAGAAACAGAATCGGATGGCGCACACCTACCACCTTGCTTGCGGGCCGTGTGCCGCAGGACATTTAGCCGACTATTCTAGCCCGACAATCGTCGCCTGCGGCTCCGCTTGCCGCCCAACCGGGCCTGACTAGGAGTCTACGCCGTTCTACGGCGGCATCTTGCCGGCTGCCGCCCGCCGGCCGGCGGCGAATCGTCAGCGCGCCAGCCGGCGCCGCTCAGTACCGGAACAGGTACTGGAACTTGGTGAAGAACGCCCGGTTGGTGCGCTGCATCGTCGTGATCGACGGGAACAGGTAGTCGCTGACGCCGTCGCCGTCGAAGTCCTCGCCCAGGATGCGATCGGCCTGCCGGTAGCGGTCGTCGTAGCCGATGTAGAAGACCGTCCCCGCGTTGACCCGGTAGCTCACCAGCATGTTCAGCCCCATGGTGCGCTGCAGGGTGTTGAACTCGGCGATGTTCCGCAGCACCAGCCGGTCGGTGAACTGGTAGGTGCTCAGGGCCCGCAGGATGGTGACGTCGAAGACGAGCGGGTCGGCCACGCTCGGGTCGACGCGCGGGTCGATCAGCCGGCTCGTGTTCAGGTTGAGCTGCGACTGGAACCGCGTTGTCGGCCGCAGGGTGACAAACATCCCGCCGCTGCCGCCGCGCCCGAGGAACGGGTTCTCCTGGTACCGCACCTCGTCGCCGTAGCGGTAGAAGGCGCCGATGGAGTACTTGCGGCTGCTGCTGATGCGGCCGAAGGCGCGGTACCCGATCTTGTCGAAGTTCACGCCGAGGTAGCGCTCCATGTCGCGGCTGACGCTGACGCTGCCGCTGATGTTGTTGGCGAACGTCGTGTTCAGGCTGCCCTGGAGCTGCTCGTCCTCGAGGACGTTGTCGAAGTTCCAGTTGCGGCCGTAGGTGACGCTGGGCCCCCAGTTGATGACCCAGCTCTCCGGCCAGAAGCGGTACCCGAGGGTCGTGACGTTGCGCTGCTGATCGGTCCGCTGCACGAAGCCGACGTCGGTCTGGAAGTCGGGCGACAGCAGGTAGGTGCCGTTGAAGATGTTCCAATGGCGGCCCTGCAGCCGGTAGTTGACGTCGAACAGCGTGCCGCTCGAGTCGATCCCGTCGAGGTCGCGGTTGTCGGTCTGGACCGCCGCGAACCCGATCGCCTGCGTCCGGCCCAGCCGGAAAGCGCCGTCGGCCAGCGCCATGCGGCTGTAGCCGCCGAGGAAGTCGCGGTTGGTCACCATCGCGCCGATGTGCGACTCGGCATAGAGGTCGTAGCGCGCCCGTCCGATGACGACGTTCGCGGCGGCGTCGCCGTCCGGCCCGGCCAGGCCTGCCACGGACCCGGCCGCGGCGTCGTTCGCCGCGAGGAAACCGACCGACGTCCTGCCCACCTTGCCGGTGACCTTCGCGCCCCAGTCCGGGTCGCGGATGGTCCGCGTGTGGACGAAGTTGATCGGCCCGAACACGTTGAAGATCTCGGCGCCCTCGAGGAAGAAGGGCCGCAGCTCCGGGTAGAAGAGAGCGAACCGCTGGTTGACCTCGATCTGCGGGCGGTCGGACTCGATCTGCGAGAAGTCCGGGTTGAGCGTGAAGTCGGCGGTCAGGTTCGACGTGATCCCGTACTTGACGTTGACGCCCCCTTCCGGCTTTGCCCGGTCGGTCACGTAGGTCCCGTTCGACAGGTCGAGCGAGCCGAACTGCACGCCGGTCGCGACCGGCATGATCTCGAGGTTGCGGCTCATCGAGAGGTTCGTCATCCCCTCGAGCAGCCCCATCTGGGGCAAGAAGCCGGACACCCCGCGCGAGATCGGCGCCCAGACCGCGTTCTCGTCCTTCTGCCGGATCTCGCGGACGATCTGGAACGCCCAGCGGTGCGGGACGTCGCGCCCCCGCTGCGGGTAGCGCAGGCTCTTGAACGGGATCGCCATCTCGGCCGTGAAGCCGTCGTCGACGATCTGCGCGCCGCTTTCGAACAGCGCGTCCCACGAGCGGTCGCCGAACGGAATCCCCGAGCGCCTGAAACCGCCGCCGCCACCACCGCCGCCGCCGCCACCGCCGCCGCCGCGCCCGCTCCGGCCGCGCGCATTGATGATCTCGTCGCCCTGCACGTTGTAACCGTTGACCGAGAGAGCGTAGGCGCGCTGCTGGTCGAGGAACGGGTCGAAGTAGACGGTGATGTTGTCGTCGCGCCACGACTGATCGCGATCCACCCGGGTCGCCCGCATGATGCCGGGATCCTCGTAGTGCGCGTGCACCGCCACGTACAGGTTCTGGCTGTCGTAGCTGATCCAGACCTCGGTCTCCTCGCTGGCCGGCGCGCCCTCGAACGGCGACTCCTGCACGAAATCGGTCACCCGCACCGCATTCCGCCAGACCAGGTCGTCGAGACGGCCGTCGATGTCGGGCCGGATGTCTGTGCGCGTAGGCCGGAGAGTGGGACGGCCGGTCAGAATGCCCGCCGCGGCCGCAAATCCGGCCGCGGGCGCACCGTCGCTCCTTCCCTCGGGCGCTGCACCCAGCACCACGCTGCCGGTTACGTCGGCGGGCGGCAGCGGCGCCGGACGCTCCACGACACCGGGTGGTGCGAAGCGCCCGCCGGCGGGCTCGCCTCGTCCGCTCGAAGGTCCACCCCGTCCGGCCCGCGGCGGGAGACCCGCCAGCCTGCCGGGACGCCCGGCCCGCGCCCCGGGACCTGCCGCGGACGCCTGCGTCGCGGACTCGGGCGACGCCATGCCGCCGAACGCGCCGCTTCCGTTGCCATTCCCGTTGCCGTTGCCATTCCCGTTGCCGGCCAGGAGGCCGGGCGGGCCGGACCGGCCGCCATCCGCCGCCGCCTGGAACGCGGCGCTCAGCTCGGCGACGATCCGGTCCTGGAGCGCGAAGAGATCGCCGACGGCACCGTCCACCTTGACCCCCGAGGCCAGGGCGCCGGTCGCCGTGTCGACCAGACGCGCCGTGATGCGCATTCGGTCGCCCAGCCGCTGATAGGCGCCGGTGACGATCCACGCGGCGCCCAGCCGCCGGCCCGCGTCGCGCGCGGTCCGTTCCGCGTCGCCGGCACCCGCCGACGCCGGTACGACGGCGGCCGCCGCGATCTCGTCCACCAGCGCGTCGCGCCCGACGACCGCGATCTCGTCGAGCCGCTCGAGGTCGGCCGACACCGTCTCCGCGATACCGGCGCCGATCCAGTCGTCGGCCGCCTCGGCGGAGATGTTGACGAAGGGAGCGACAGCCACCGATGCCGGCTGCGCGAGCCCAGCCGCCGGGACGACCGCGAACCAGGCGATGACGCCCGCCAGGAGCCGCCGCAACGCACGCCGATCACCGATTCTGTTGCACGGGGCCTTCAAATGATGCTCCTCCGGGCCTACTGCCTTCAGACGCGGGATCCTCCCCGAGCGTTTACCTGCCGGCGATTCCACGGGACGGCCGGCTACCCGGACCCGAGCCGGTCGATGATCGCGCGCGCCATCTCCGTGCAGGTCAGGGAGGACTCCCCCTCCCGCGCCAGGTCGGCGGTCCGGCAACCGGCGTCGAGCGCAGCTCCGATCGCCGTCTCGATGGCATCGGCCTCGTCGCTCAAGCCGAGCGCATGCCGCAGCAGCATGGCGGCCGAGGCGATGGCGCCAACCGGATTCGCCACGTTGCGGCCGGCGATGTCGGGAGCGGAGCCGTGGACCGGCTCGAACAGTCCGCCCCGGCCACCCACGCTCGCCGACGGCAGCAGGCCGAGCGAGCCGACCACCGCACCGGCCTCGTCGGAGAGGATGTCGCCGAACAGGTTGCCCGCCAGCATGACGTCGAACGAGCCGGGGTCCGAGACCAGCCGCATCGCGCACGAGTCGACGAGCTGGTGCTCCAGCTTCACGCTCGGGTAGCCGGCGGCCACCTCGGTGACCACCTCCCGCCAGAGCCGCGACGACTCGAGAACGTTCGCCTTGTCGACCGACGTGACCAGCTTCCGCCGGCCGCGGGCGCTCTCGAACGCGACGACCGCGATGCGCTCGATCTCGTGCGCGGCGTAGCGCATCGTGTCGAACGCCTCCCGCCGGTCGTCGGTCCGGCCGCGCGGCTCGCCGAAATAGATGCCGCCGATCAGCTCGCGGACGATGAGCAGGTCCACGCCGTGCAGGGTATCGGGCCGCAACGAGCCCCCGTCCTCGAGCCCCGGCCAGACCCGCGCCGGGCGCAGGTTGGCGTAGACGCCGAGCGCCTTGCGCAGCTCCAACAGACCGGTCTCCGGCCGGCACTCGCGCGTTCCATCGCTGAAAGCCGGATCGCCCACCGCGCCGAGCAGCACCGCGTCCGCCGCGAGACAGGTCTCCAGCGTGGCCGGCGGCAACGGCGGATCACCGGCGCGCAGGGCGGCGGCCCCGAAGCGCGAGCGGGTCAGGGCGAAGGCGTGGCCGCGACCCGCGGCGACCGCCTGCAGGACGTCCGCCGCGGCGTCTACGACTTCCGGACCGATCCCGTCCCCGGGCAACAGCGCGATGTTGGCGTGCATGCGAGGCTCAGGCCACGCCCCGGCCGGCCGCGGCGACCGGCGCGGCGGCCTGCAGACGCGCCATGATCGCCGTCACGTCGTCGTCGCTGACCGACTTCTGTCGGTCGGCCAGGGCGATGACCTCCCGGTAGACCCGATCGAGCTCGAACCGGCTCAGCTCGTGTCCCAGATCCTCGCAGCGCTTCTTCACCGCGTGCCGCCCGGAGTGCTTGCCGAGGACGAGCGTCGACTCGACGCCGACGTCCGCCGGGGTCATGATCTCGTAGGTGCGGCGGTCCTTGATCACGCCGTCCTGGTGGATGCCCGCCTCGTGCGCGAACGCGTTGCGGCCGACGATCGCCTTGTTGGCCTGCACCGGCTCCTGGGTCAGCTCCGTGAGCAGGCGGCTCGTCCGGACGAGCTGGGTGGTGTCGATGCCGGTCTCATAGGGCAGCCGGTCGGGCTTCACCCGCGTCGCCATGACGATCTCCCGCACGCTCGCCGATCCCGTTGATGGTGCACTCCACCTGGCGCACTCCGGCCCGCATCGCGGCCAGCGAGTTGGCGACCGCCAGCCCGAGATCGTCGTGGCAGTGGGCGCTGAAGACGACGCCGTCGGCGCCGCTCACCCGGCCGCGCACCTCGGCGAAGAACTCCTCGATCTCCTCCGGCGTGCAGTAGCCGACGGTGTCGGGCAGGTTGATGGTCGTCGCCCCGGCGGCCATGGCCGTCTCGACCACCTTGCACAGGAAGTCCATGTCGCTGCGGGTCGCGTCCTCGGCCG
>JAGWAH010000118.1:0-389 GCA_021296515.1 Acidobacteriota bacterium
AGCGGACGGTACTGTCGAAACCGGCGAGATGGAGGTCCCGCTTGAGCTTGCGCAGCCAGAGCACGGGGTCGTACCCCTGCGAAGAGACCCGCGAGAAATCGAGGTCTTCGGAAAACCGCGGCAGGTCCTCCAGAAACCGCAGTGCCGTCCCGCCGACGAACGCGATCGTGCGGGAAGCCTCGCTCTCGTGAAGGGATCGCATGATGAAGGCCTGGAGATACTCGCGCAGCGAATTGAGTCTGCGCCCTGGATCGTCGAATTGCAGCGCCGCCTCGAGAGCACGGTCCTTCACAGGTCCACGCCGCCTTCCTCCGGCGGGTCGCAGCAGTCGCGCCACACCTGCACCGCGTGCAGGATCCTGGGCTTTCCCATGCGCAGCGCGTAGGCCT
>JAGWAH010000118.1:731-3495 GCA_021296515.1 Acidobacteriota bacterium
TGTACATGCCGCGACGGAGCGGCACCAGCTTGCCGGCCCGGCACCAGCGGTGAAGCTGCTCGACGAGGCTCGCGCGCGACTCTTGGGTCAGTTGCACGACGGTGGCCAGATCGAAGAAGGGCATCGCGCCGAGCACGTCGAGGGCTGCATCGAGACGCATCGTTTACAATAATCACCATAAATGACTATTTTCGCAAATGGATTATCGGTCCGAAGAATCAAAGGCGGGCGCGTCTCCGGCACGTCGAGGCTCGCCTGACGCGCTCCCGGACGCGCGCGGCACGCCCTGCCACGCATCCCTGCGCACGAATCCCTCGTTCCCGCCCAGTTTCCGCTGGCGCCTGCGCCCAGGCCATTTTGCTCGCCGTCTTCTTCGCGGCTGCGGTTCCGTCGATCGACACCGCCGCCCGCGGCCCGGCCCAGGAGGCCGTTCCTCCGCCCGCAGCGTCGGTGCCCGATCACGCGGAACTGACCGGGGTCGTGCAGCGCTACTGCCGGACCTGCCACAACGACCGCATGCTGACCGGCAACCTCTCGCTGGAGGACTTCGACGTCAGCACGGCGGCAAGCAATCCGGCAGAGGCCGAGCGCACCGAGAAGATGATCCGCAAGCTGCGGGCCAACATGATGCCCCCGCCGGGCGTCCGCCGGCCCGAGGCGGACACGCTCACGGCGCTGGTCGAGACGCTGGAATCGGTGGTCGATCAGGCGGCCGCGGACAATCCGAATCCCGGCTACCGGACCTTCCAGCGGCTGAACCGCTACGAGTACGAGCGGGCCGTCGACGACCTGCTCGGGTTGCGCATCGACGCGGGCAACTACCTGCCCCTCGACACGATGAGCGCCAACTTCGACAACATCGCCGACGTGCAGATGCTGTCGGCGACGCTGCTCGACGGATACCTGCGGGCCGCCACCGAGGTCGCCCAGCTCGCCGTCGGCAATCCCAACGCCGCCCCGAAGCAGGTCACCTACTCGAAGTCGCGGGCGTACTCGCAGTGGGACCGGGTGGAAGGCGCGCCGTACGGCTCGCGCGGCGGGTTCTCGGTGTTTCACAACTTCCCGGCCGACGGGGACTACCTGTTCACGATGGCGTTCCAGCACACGACCACCGGCGGCCTGTCCGGATCGACCATCCGCAACGAGCAGATCGAAATCTCGATCGACGGCGAGCCGGTGGCGCTGCTGGCGATGGATCAGTGGCTGCGCACCTCCGACCCGAACGGCGTGTATCTGGAGGTCGAGGAGCCGATCTTCGTCCGGGCAGGTCCCCGCCGCGTCTCCGCGGTGTTCGTCCGCCAGTTCGAGGGACCGGTGGAGGACGTGCTGGCCCCGCACGAGTGGTCGATCGTCGACACCGAGATCGGCGACCTGGGCTATGGCATCACCGCCCTGCCGCACATGCGCGACTTCATCATCGACGGTCCCTACGACGTGACCGGGGTGTCGGAAACGCCGAGCCGGCAGCGGATCTTCACCTGCCGTCCGACGTCCCCCGCGACCGAGCGCCCGTGCGCCGAGGCGATCGTCACCCGCATCGCCGCGCGGGCCTACCGCCGGCCGCTGACCGCGACCGATATCGGCGATCTGATGGCGTTCTACGAGGCGGGACTCCGCGACGGCGGCTGGGAGACGGGCATCCGCACGGCGCTGCAGGCCACGCTGGCCAGTCCCGACTTCCTGTTCCGGCTGGAACGGCCGGCGAGCGATGTCGAGCCTGGGAAGAACTACAGGATCTCGGACGCGGCCCTGGCGTCGCGCCTCGCCTTCTTCCTCTGGGCCGGACCGCCCGACGAGGAGCTCATCGCGCTGGCGGCCGACGACAGGCTCTCCGACCCGGAGGTGCTCGACGCGCAGGTGCGGCGCATGCTGGCCGATCCGCGGTCGGAGTCGCTGGCCACCCGCTTCGCGGCGCTCTGGCTGCGGCTGCAGGACATGGACCAGGTCCAGCCGGACGCGTTCTGGTTCCCGAACTTCGACCGCCAGCTCGCCGACGCCATGCGCCGCGAGACGGAGCTGCTGTTCGACAGCCTGGTGCGCGAGGACCGCAGCTTCTTCGACCTGTTCACGGCCGACTACACGTTCGTGAACGAGCGCCTCGCCCGGCACTACGGGCTGCCCAACGTCGCGGGACCGCAGTTCCGGCGCGTCCGGCTCACCGACGAGAGGAGACGGGGCCTGTTCGGCCACGGCTCGGTCCTCATGCTCACGTCGCTGGCCAACCGCACGTCGCCGGTGCTGCGGGGCAAGTGGGTGATGGAGGTGGTCCTCGGCGTGCCGCCCCCGCCGCCGCCGCCCGCGGTCCCCGACCTCGACGAGACGGCGACGGTCATCGACGGCCGGTCGCTGACCACGCGCGAGCGGATGGAGATGCACCGGACGAACCCGACGTGCAACGCCTGCCACCGCTTCATGGACCCGCTGGGGCTGGCGCTGGACAACTTCGACGTCATCGGCAAGTGGCGGATCCGCGAGAAACGCGGCGAGATGTGGGACGGGACGCAGGTGTCGACGCCGCAGGATCTGCGGGCGGCGCTGCTCGCCCTTTCGGACTCGCTGGCCCGCACGTTCGCCGAGAACCTGATGTCGTACGCCCTCGGCCGGCGCATCGAGCATTACGACATGCCGACCGTCCGCGCGATCACCGCGGCGGCGCGTGCCAACGACTACCGGATGTCCTCGTTCATTCGAGGCGTCATCGACAGCCCGGCGTTCCGGATGCAGCGGGCGGAAGCCGACGACGTGGCGACCGAAGCACCCTAGC
>JAGWAH010000118.1:3550-11137 GCA_021296515.1 Acidobacteriota bacterium
CTAGCCGCGCAGGAGACCAACCCGACAGGCACAGGTGGGGAGACAGATTCATGTACATCACTGGCAAGCACATTCCTCGTCGCACGTTTATCCGTGACGTCGGAGCCGCCTCGCTGGCCCTGCCCTTCCTGGATGCGATGCATCCGGCCGGCCGGGTGTCGGCAGCCACCCGGGCCGCGCTCGATCCGACCCGTCTGGTCTGCATGGAGATGGTGCACGGCGCGGCTGGCTCGAACGCATGGGGCGGCACGCAGCACCTGTGGGCCCCCGCCGCGGCGGGCCGCGACTTCGATCTGAGCAAGGGAGCGCTCAGCTCGCTCGAGCCGTACCGCGACCACCTGACCATCATCAGCGACACCGACGTCGGGATGGCCGAGGCGTTCTCGCCCCCCGAAATCGGCGGCGACCATTTCCGGACCAGCTCCGTCTACCTGACCCAGTCGCATCCGAAGCAGACGCAGGGCTCGGACGTCCGCGCCGGCACGTCGCTCGACCAGATCCACGCGCAGCGCTTCGGGCAGGACACGCCGCTGCCGTCGATGCAGCTCTGCATCGAGAACGTCGATCAGGCGGGTGGCTGCGCCTACGGCTACACCTGCGTCTACACCGACTCGATCAGTTGGGCGTCGCCAAGCGAGCCGTTGCCCGTCACCCGCTCGCCGCGGGTCGCCTTCGAGCAGCTCTTCGGGGTGGGCGGCACTGCCGAAGAGCGCGCCGCACGCCGCAAGACCGACGCGAGCATTCTCGACTGGATGACCTCGCGCGTCTCCCAGTTGACGCGCGAGCTAGGTCCGACGGACCGCCGCCGGATGGAGCGCTACCTGCAGAACATCCGCGAGATCGAGCGGCGCATCCAGCGGGTCGAGGAGCGCAACATGAGCGGCGAGCCGCGGGAGCTGCCCGAGGCGCCGGCCGGCGTGCCCGACTCGTTCGACGAGCACGTCAAGCTGATGTTCGACGTGCAGGCGCTCGCGTTCGAGAGCGACGTGACCCGCGTCTTCTCTTTCAAGATGGGGCGCGACGCGTCGGGCCGCGTCTACCCGTTGAGCGGCACGGACCGGCCGTTCCACTCGGCCTCGCACCACGGCGGGAACGAGGACGCGATCCTCGAGTTCAACAAGATCAACCGCTACCACGTCAGCCTGCTGCCGTACTTCCTCGACAAGCTCAAGAGCACCGTCGAGGGCGTGATCCTCTACGGTTCCGGCATGGGTGATCCCAACCTGCACAACCACAAGCGCTGTCCGCTCATCGTCTTCGGCCACGCCAACGGCCGGCTGCCGGGCGGCCTGCACGTGCGGGCGCCGGAGGGGACGCCGATGGCGAACGGGATGCTCACGCTGCTGCACGCGCTCGGGCACGACGACCGGGCGACCTTCGGCGACAGCACGGGCACGCTCGCCCTCGACGCCTGAGCGCACGATCCGGCGGGACGGAAGACACGGGAGTTCGCGCTTTGCTACCGGAATCCGGCCCGGCGGCCGGATTCCGGAGTTCTGGAGAAGAACCATGAACGGATCGCTGCGCTGGGGACTCACGGCGGCGTTGTGCGCCGCGCCGGCCCTTCTCGCCGTGCTGGCGGCGGCGCCCGCGGACGCGCCGGTGGCGGACGCGGCGAGCCGGGGCGACGTCGAAGCGGTCCGGAGCCTGCTGCAGCGGGGCGTCGACGTGCAGACGGCGCAGGCCGACGGCATGACGGCGATGCACTGGGCGGCGATGCGGAGCGACGTGGAGCTGGCCGAGACGCTCATCTACGCGGGCGCCAACCTGGAGGCGGCCACCCGCATCGGCCAGCACACCCCGCTGCACGTCGCCAGCCGCTCGGGGCAGCCGGGCGTCGTCCGCGCGCTGCTCGGGGCCGGCGCCGATCCGCACGGGACCACGACCAGCGGGGCGACCGCGCTGCACCTGGCCGCCCAGGCGGGCAGCGCCGAGGCGGTGGCGGCGCTGATCGACCACGGCGCGGAGATCGACGCGCGGGAGAGCACGTGGGGCCAGACTCCCCTGATGTTTGCGGCCGCGGCCAACCGCGTCGGCCCGGTCAACGTGCTGATGGAACGGGGCGCGGACCTGGAGATCGCGACCCGCGTGGTCGATCTGCCTGCGCTCGACTCCGTGGATCGCGCCGCGGCCTATCGGCGACAGGAGGTGCTGGACGGTTTCCGCGCCGCCGCGCCGCCGCACGAGCAGACGGGCTGGCAGCCGACCGCCGCCCAGGTCCAGGCCGCGATCCGGGCCGCCCGGCAGGTGCAGGTGTTCCCCGAGACCGCGAGAGAAGACAGTGACGGCCGGCGGCTGTCCCGCGGGACGCCCCGCGACTACACCGAGCGCGTCGGGAAGCAGGGCGGCCTGACCGCGCTGCTGCACGCCGCCCGCCAGGGTCACATCGACGTGGCGCTGGCGCTGATCTACGCCGGGGCCGACATCGACCGCGTGAGCGGCGACCACACGAGCCCGCTGCAGATCTCGACCTCGCGTTGCGCCTCATCGAACGGGGCGCCGACCCGAACATCGCGACCGACGGCGGGGCCACGCCGCTGTTCGCCGCGCTCAACCTGCAGTGGGCGCCGCGGGCGCGCTACCCGCAGCCCCGCGCCCACGATCAGCAGGAGGCCACCTACCTCGACGTCATGGAGGCGCTGCTCGAGGCGGGGGCGAATCCGAACGTGCGGACCAACAATCACCTCTGGTACATGTCGTACAACCACTGCTGCTCGGAGAGCGTCGACGGCGCCACCCCGTTCTGGCGGGCCGCCTACGCTGATGGCCCACGGCGCGGATCCGAACACTCCGACGCGGGCGCCCGAGCCGCGGCGGCGCAGGGACGACAACTTCCCGGATCCCTCCGGACTGCCCCCCGCTGTTCCCGGCGGCCCCGGCGTCTGGCCGCTTCACGCGGCCTCGGGTGTCGGCTACGGCGAGGGCTTCGAATCGAACGCCCACCGGCACGTGCCTGACGGCTGGCTCCCGTCGGTGAAGTACCTGATCGAGGAGGTGGGTGTCGACGTCAACGCCCGCGACCACGACGGCTACAACGCGCTGCACCACGCGGCGGCGCGCGGCGACACGGAGTTGGTGCGCTACCTGGTCGAGAGGGGCGCCGACGTCATGGCGATCAGCCGCCGCGGCCAGACCACGGCCGACATGGCGAACGGGCCGTACCAGCGGACGCTTCCGTTCCCCGAGACGCTGGGCTACCTGGAGGGCCTCGGCGCGGTGAACAACGACAACTGCGTGTCGTGTTGACCACAGGAGAGATGCCGGCAATCTACGCCGGGCACGAAGCGGGCGATCTTGCCGGCCTGCCCGTGTCCGGCGTTTCCTCTCAGACGCGCTCGACGTCGAACGCCGTCACGTTGCGGGTCTCCTTGCTGAACTCCACGCCGATCAGATGGATGGGGTCGCCGGCCGCACGGTACTTGTCCGCGTAGCGCCGCTGCTTGAGTTGCGCCAGCGCGGCCCCCTCGGTCGCCTGCTCCACCACCTTGAACTCGAACACGTAGACGTTGCCGCGGAACCGCACCGCCATGTCCGCGCGCCCCCGGTTGCTCGAATCCTCCACCGTGACGTCGAAGCCCGACGCCGCGAAGTAGGAATAGAACACGCTCGCGTAGTAGCCCTCGTAGTCGGCGATGGCGTTGTTGGTGTACCACTCGTAGGGGATGCTTGCGAAGAACGCCTGGATCAGAGCCTCCATCCTCGCGAAGTCGTTGGCTACCATCAGGTCATACAGGCGGTCGCTGTTGGCCGTCTGCTGCGTCGCATCCTCTACGAGACGCCGCAGCAGGCACTCGTTCAGGCTCTGCCGAACCTCGCGGTTCGGATACCCGAGGCGGTACCGCAGGACGCCGTTCCGATCCCGCACGTCCTTGATCGTCAGGTAGCCGGTCTGGAAAAGCAGCGCCTCCGTGGCGATGGCTTCCACGTCGAACGACGAGAGCAACTCGCTGCTGGTCAGCATCCCGTCCAGCGACAGCGTACTGACCCGGCGCTGGAACAGCGTGTCGATCAGGAACCTCGGCGTGGCGCTCTCGAACCAGTAGCAGCCGAACTCGCGTTTGTCGAACAGGAGCAGGATGTCGAACGGGTTGTAGACCCTCTCCTCGCCCCGCCAGTTGTAGCCGTTGTACCAGTCGCGGATTCGCCGCTGGTCCAGCCCCGGCAGCTCCGGACCGAACACGGTGTCGAGATCCCTTTCGGTGTAGCCGCAAATGGCCGAGTAGCGCCGGTCGAGGGTGATGTCGGTGAGGTTGTTGAGGCCTGAGAACACGCTCACCTTGGCGAACTTGCTCACCCCCGTCAGAAACGTAAATCGGACGTGCGCGTCGCTGGACTTGATCGTCGAGTACAGACCCCGCAGGTAGTCGCGGTTGGCGCGTGCGACGTCGGGCGAGTCGAGAGCGTCCAGAATCGGCTTGTCGTACTCGTCCACCAGCACCACTACGCGCCGGCCGGTCTTCGCATGCAGCGCCCGAAGCAGATCGCGGAACCGTTCGGGCGCCGTCTCGTGCTCTACCGTGACCCCGTTTTCCTGCCCGGCCGCCGCCAGTTGCGCCATGGCATTGGTGTGTACGTACCCGGACTCGCCGAAGTGTCCGGCGCCGAAGTCGAGTCGCACGACGGGATGCCGCAGCGTCCAGTCCCAGCGGTTGTGAATGTAGAGACCGGTGAACAGCGCCTCGTTACCCTCGAACAGCTCCTTCAGCGTGTCCAGGAAGAGGCTCTTGCCGAACCGTCGCGGGCGCGACAGGAAGTAGTGCTTGCCCTCGTCCAGCAGTCGCGCGATGAAGCCGGTCTTGTCGACGTAGTAGCAGTGCTCCTCGCGTAGTTCGCGGAAGGTCTGCAGTCCGATCGGCAGGCGGCGTCTGGCCTTCGTGTCCACGGCTCAGGCCTCCTTTTCGATTTCGAGCGCGTCCGCGTCGAGGCCGTACTGCTCCAGAACGGGACCGAAGAACCCGGTGAAGGTTCCCGCCACCGGCCCCGCAACCGTCAGGCGATGGGCACCGCAACAGATGAGAAGATCGTCCGACAGCACGCCCTTCCGGCGCAGAAAGCGCACCCCTTCTCGGGCATGGACCTCGGGTTCGGCGTCGTCCAGCGCAACGGTTCCTTCCGGCGCGCGTCCTACGACGGCACGATCCGCGAAAAGGAGCACCCACCGCGGCGGCGCCTCGCCGGCCGCTTCGAAGGCCGCCAGCGGCCGAGGTGCCGACGGAGGCGTGACGACGACTCCCGGCGAGGAAAGCTCCTGATCGCCGCTC
The DNA here is from genome assembly GCA_021296515.1 of Acidobacteriota bacterium. GTDB lineage: Bacteria > Acidobacteriota > Vicinamibacteria > Vicinamibacterales > UBA8438 > WTFV01. Next base: position 8,812 of record JAGWAH010000118.1, read on the forward strand.
GCTCGCAGGATCGCCGGCGCCGCGGGCCTGGGCCAGGACGACGCCTGCGAGTGCTTCAGCCGGACGCGCAACCGCGACGACACCGCGGCCAGATACCTGTCCCAGCGCGCTTCCACCTGCTTCGGAACGCCCAGCAGCACCGAAGCATTGAGCAGCACCATGTGGTCGTGGTCCAGCGGCCACCGGTCGGGCGTCGCTCTCGCCAACAGGTCGATGACCGAGTCGACGAGCGGCGCCGCCAGCTCCTCCCCCACCAGATCCCGCGGTGGTTCGATCAGGCGGCGCACTGGCGCTCCGTCGACCCCGCCGGTGTCGACCGGGTCGTCGAAGGCTACGTCCAGCGCCTTCTTCAGCAGCCCCCTGACCTTGTCCTCCCACCCGGCGTCCCTGCGTTCGGCCTTGCGTGCGGCGCCGGCGAACGGGCCGTCCCAGATCTCCTGCCACGCCTTCTCGCGGTCGAACCGGCACCAGTCGCAGGCCAGCACGGCCAACTGCACGAGGCCCTCCCCGACACGCACCGCGGCGCGGCTGCCGGAACGCACCAGAGAGACCTGCAGGCCACGCCCCAGACAACTCTCCAGGTCCTCGATCGCCTGACTGGCCGCCGGCTCGTCGAGCCCGCGCATCGCCGGCAGGATCTCGACGAGCCGGTCCGCGATCGCCTGACGCTTCGCCGGCGGTAGCGAACGCAGGTCGACCGGCGGCCCCTCGGCGGCATCGGACATGCCGTCGTCGGCGAGCGCGCGCAGCAGCGCGAGCTTCGCGAACTCGTCCGAAATCCGCGCGCGCAGGATACGGTCCACCAGCAGCCTGCGATTGTGGTCGACGCCGGGGATGCGGCGGTGCACGTCGAGCGCGGCGACCAGCGCCGCGTAGTCGGCGGGATCGTAGGTGCGCGCCACGTGCTCATAGACGAGCGCTACCGAGGATTCGAGGGCGTCCCTGAGCCAGGCGTCGACGTACTTCTTCGCGACGTGCGCGCCTGCGAGGCTCAACGCCTTGCCGCCCACGAGCCAAGCGGCCGCCGTGACCGGGTTCACCCCCAGGGCGACCCGCGTCGCGCCGGTTGCAACGTCGAGCAGGGGCTTGTAGCGTGCGTATTGCTGGTAGAGAACACGCGCCTGCTGGATCTGCTCCAGTCGGGTCTTGACCGTCGCCAGGCTCTGCGCGGGAAGATCGACAATCGGCACGAGGCGCGCGATCTGCAGGAGCTCCCCGAGGACCGAGCGACTCGTCAGCACGATGTCGCCCAATCGCGCTTCCATGACCGGATCGTCCCTGTCCTGGTGATACAGTCCGGCGACCTCCCGCACGACGTCCTCGATTTCCTTCCCGATCGCACCGAGATCGGGGCCGACCGTCTTTCCGTCCACCTGTCGCCAGTACCGTTTCTCCCTTATGCCATCCCAGACCCGGTCGCAGCGCTGCCGGATCAGGTTGGCGAGCCGCCGATCGACATCGGTCGCCGGTACCGCCGCCGCGGCCGGATCTTCGTCCGCAGCACCGGCCCGCTGCGCCAGCACCCGCCAGCTCTGCTCGATTGGCGATACGCCGTCGGAAAGCCACTTCTCCTCCTGCACCCGCCGTTGTTCCTCGCGCAGCTCGTCGAGTTCGCGGTCGATGCGTTCCGTCAGCTCGGTGTCGAGAACGGCCGACCTCACCAGGCCCACCAGGTAGCCCAGCGCAGCGGCCCCGAGCAGCACGAGCGCCATGCCGAACTCGAACCACCAGAAACGGGCGAGGCCGAGTCCGGCCACCATGAGACCGGCCGCGGCTGCCAGCCACCTGCCGTGCTCACGCAACCACATCATTCCACATGGCTCCGTCATCCCCACCGAGTCGACCTGCATCGTGTCCGACGACCGTTCCGGGCACCGTTCCCCACGCCTGTCAACGGACCGGTCCCCGCCATTCCCCCACGAATCGCTGCCAGATTGTGACACCTGCGCCAACCCGGTGAGTTAGACTGCCATGTCGTCAACAGTCTGGGAGGCCACGATGCGGCATGCTGGAACCCGGGGTCGTCTCGTCGGCGCAGCTATCGTCGTCCTCGTCTGGACGTTTGGTGCCACAGGGCCTGCTTCCGCCCAGACCATGGACATCTACTGGGTCGACGTCGAGGGCGGCGGGGCCACCTTGATCATCGCCCCGACCGGCGAGTCGATGCTCGTCGACACCGGTTGGCCGCGGCCGGCGGGCCGGGACGCCGAGCGCATCGTCGCCGCGATGCAGGAGGCCGGCCTCGAGAAGCTCGACTACATGCTGATCACGCACTTCCACACCGACCACGTCGGCAGCCTCCGGGAGCTGGCCGGGATGGTCCCGA
>JAGWAH010000118.1:11249-21888 GCA_021296515.1 Acidobacteriota bacterium
GTCGAGGTGCGGATGATCTCCTCCAACATGGAGCTCATCTCCGAGACGCTCGCCGGCGGCGGGCCCAACCCGCACTGCGCCGGAGCCGAGAACCGGCCGCCCGCCTCGGCCGAGAACCAGCGGACCCTGGGGGCGCTGTTCAGCTATGGCGGCTTCTCGTTCCTGAACCTGGGCGATCTCGACTGGGACATGGAGATGAAGCTGTCGTGCCCGGTCAACCGGCTGGGAACCGTCACGCTCTACCAGACCAGCCGCCACGGCGCCTTCGACGGGGCCGGCGCCCCGGCGCACCTGCGCGCCATCGATCCGCAGGTGGTGGTGTTCAACAACGGCCCCCGCAAGGGGATCACCGCGCCGCACATGTACGACCGCGTCGCGGACATGCCGAACGTCGAAGGGATCTGGCAGGGCCACCTGGCCCTGACCGCCGAGGGGCACAACACGGCGCACGACATGATCGCCAACTTCGAGGAGTCGGAGGAGTGCGAGGGCCACTGGCTGAAGGCGTCCGTGCAGGCGGACGGGACGTTCACGATGACGAACGGCCGCAACGGATACAGCCGGACCTACACCGTTCGCTGACGTCGCACCTCGAAAGTCCTGCTCGAGGCCATCACCGGGAAGCGAGTGGCGTAGGAGAATGCGCGTATAATTCTCTGCATTCATCGCTCGGCCGATCGGTAGCAGCTCGCTCGTTCGGAAGCGCCGTCGCAGACGCGGAAGCCGGGACACGAGGGGGAAGCATGCGCACCGGAGCCGGGGCCTCAACCGTCGGCCCGCTGGCAGTCCTGCTGCTGGCGGGCGCGAGCCTGCCCGCTGAATCCGCCGACCTGCAGCTCAAGGAAGCGATCCGGAGCGGAGACCACGCTGCGGTCCGCGCGCTGCTCGACGACGGCGCCGACGTCAAGGCACCGGAGGCCGACGGCGCGACGGTGCTGCACTGGGCGGTCCGCTGGGACGATCCCGAGTCCGTCGAGCTACTGCTCGGCGCCGGGGCGGACGCCGGCGCTGCGAACGCCTACGGCGTCACCCCGCTCTCGCTCGCCTGCATCAACCGCAGCGCGCCGGTAGTCGCCCGGCTTCTGAAAGCCGGGGCCGACCCGAACGCCTCCACCACGATGGGCGAGACGGCGCTGATGACCTGCGCGAGAACGGGCAACCTCGACGCGGTCAGCGCGCTGCTCGAGCACGGAACGAGCAACGTCAACGCGCGGGAAGCCTCGAGAGGCCAGACGGCGCTGATGTGGGCGGTCGCACAAGGCCACGCGGACGTGGTGCGCATTCTGATCGAGCATGGCGCCGACGTCCAAGCGCGGACCGAGAGCCGCTCGCTGCTCGTCAGCGTCGGCGGCCGGGGCGACGAACGGGCCCGCGAGTTGCCGCTGGGCGGCTTCACGCCGCTGCTCTTCGCGGCCCGGCATGGCCAAGTCGAGAGCGCCCGCCACCTGCTCGACGCCGGCGCGGACGTGAATGAGAGGGGGCCCGACGGCGCTTCCGCCCTGGTGACCGCCAGCTTCAGCGGCCACGGCGAGCTGGCCGCCTTCCTGCTGGAGCGCGGGGCCGAGCCGAACGCGGCGGGCGCCGGCTACGCGGCCCTGCACACGGCCGTGCTGCGCGCCGATGCCACACTGGTCAGGACGCTCATCGCACACGGCGCAGATCCCGATGTCCGGCTGACCGGGGGCAGCCGCGTGCCACGGGCGACCAACTGGTGGATCCTGCCGGCATCGCTGGCCGGGGCCACCCCGTTCCTGCTCGCCGCGAAGTACGCCGACGTCGAGATCATGCGCATCCTCGCCGAGTACGGCGCCAACCCGTTTCTGCCGCTACGGAACGGGACGACGCCGCTGATGATGGCGGCCGGCGCCGACTGGAGCAACGGCGAGATCGACCGCCACTACCGGCGCGTGCCGCCGGAGGTCGCCGAGGCGCTGCACGCCGACGAGCGGCCGAACCTGGAGGCGACGCGCTTCGCCCTGAGCCTGGGCGCCGACGTGAACGCCCGCAACGACGCCGGCGACACCGCCCTGCACTCCGCCGTATTCAAGGCGTGGCCGGGGGTCATCGATGCGCTCGTCGCGCACGGCGGCGACATGCAGGCGATGAACGACCGCCAGCGAACCCCGCTGCAGATGATGTGCTACGAGGGCGACAAGCTCGTGCGTTGCGCCGGGTAGCCGGGTAGTAGCGAAGCCGACCCGAGACCGAGAGGTAATGTGATGACACACGCGAGAGCGCGTCGGATCGCGGCGAGGCAGTGGGTCGCGACGGTTCTCTCGACCGGCTGTACGACGGGGCTGGCGGTTGCCGGGCTCCTGTGCCTGCCCGTCGGCCTCGCGGCCGCGGGTCCCGAGGGCGGCAGTCCGGAAACCCCCGCCGCACAGTCGGCCGCGGCGACGGAGACCGTGCCGTCCATCGATGCGCCGCAGGTGCGGGCGATGCTCAACCGCTACTGCGTCGGCTGCCACAGCGACCGGGGAGCCGCGGCGGGCAGCGTCCCGATCTCACTGCAGGGAGTCGATGCGGCCGACGTCGCCGCGCACGCCGCGGACTGGGAGATGGTGGCGCTGAAGCTCCGCGCCCGGATGATGCCCCCGGTCGGGCGGCCGCGCCCCGACGAAGGCACCTACGACGCGGTTGCGGACTGGCTGGAGGCCGAGCTCGACCGCGCCGCGGCCGACGATCTGAACCCGGGCCGCACGACGGTGCACCGCCTGAACCGCCTGGAGTACGGCAACGCCATTCACGACCTGCTCGGGCTGGAGATCGATCCCGAGGCGCTGCTGCCGCCGGACGACGAGGACGAGGGCTTCGACAACATCGCCGACGTCCTGTCGGTGTCGCCGACGCTGATGGAGCGCTACCTGTACGCGGCCCGCCAGGTGAGCCAGCTCGCCATCGGCGATGCCGGGCTGCGCGCGCGTGCCGGACCGCGAGATCCAGGACGACCACAACACCGACGACCTGCCGTTCGGGACGCGCGGCGGCATCGCGGTGCGGCACTACTTCCCGCTCGACGGGGAGTACAGCATCCGGGTGGGCCTGCGCCGCAACTTCTACAACTACATACGCGGCATCGGCAACGCCGCGCACCAGCTCGACGTGCGGCTCGACGGCGACCTGGTCACCACGTTCATCGCCGGCGGCGGCCTGGGCGCGGACGCCGAGCGCTGCATCGCCAGCTTCTGCGGCAGTTCCGGCATGGGCGGCGCCGAGTGGGAGTGGTACGCGAACCATGCCGACGACGACTTCGAGGTGCGCGTCCAGGTGCAGGCGGGGCTGCGGACGGTGGGGGTCGCCTTCGTGCGCAACCCGGCCCTCGAAGAAGGCGTCCTGCAGCCGCCGGTGGACATGTCGACCTTCGGCTACAGCACCGACGAGGAGATGGACGGCAATCCTGCCGTGGGCGACGTCGTCATCGGCGGCCCGTTCGACGGCATGACCCCACAGCAGGTGACGAGCCGGCAGAGGCTCTTCGTCTGTAGTCCCGGAGACGACGGCGCGGAAGCGGACTGCGCCCGGGAGATCATCCGCACCCTGGCCCGCCGCGCCTACCGGCGCCCGGTGATCGAACCCGATGTCGAGCACCTCTACGGCTTCTTCGAGTCGGGCCGAGCCCAGGGCGATTTCGATGCCGGCGTCCAGACGGTGCTGGAACGGGTGCTCGTCGACCCGGAGTTCCTGTTCCGCGTCCCCCGCCCGCCGGCCGATCCGGACGTTGCCGCCTACCGCATCGGCGACGTGGAGCTGGCGTCGCGGCTGTCGTTCTTCCTCTGGAACAGCATCCCCGACGACGAGTTGCTCACCCTCGCGGAGCGGGGAACGCTGTCGGAGCCGGCCGTCCTGGAGCAACAGGTGCGCCGCATGCTGGCCGATCCACGCTCGGACGGCCTGGCGCGCAACTTCTTCGACCGCTGGCTCGAGCTGCACAAGATCCGCAACGTGGCGCCGGACCCGACCATCTTCCCGGCGTTCGACGAGAACCTGCGCCAGGCGATGCAGCGCGAGACCGAGCTGTTTCTCGCCAGCCAGCTCCGCGAGGACCGCAGCGCCATCGACCTGCTGCGGGCCAACTACACGTACCTGAACGAGCGGCTCGCCCGGCACTACGGGATTTCGGGGATCTACGGAAACCACTTCCGGCGGGTGACGCTGCCGGACGAGCAGCGGGCGGGGATCATCGGCAAGGGGAGCATCCTGACGCTCACCTCGTACTCCACGCGTACGTCGGTGGTGAACCGCGGCAAGTGGCTGCTCGAGCGGGTGCTCGGGGCGCCGCCGCCGGCGCCGCCCGCCAACGTGCCGCCCCTGGAGGAGAACACCGCTGCCGGAGCGGCGCCGAGGTCGCAGCGCGAGCGGATGGAGGCGCACCGCGCCAACCCGAGTTGCGCTGTCTGCCACCGCCTGATGGACCCGCTCGGCTTCGCGCTCGACAACTTCGACGCGATCGGCCGCTGGCGGACCACCGACGATCCACGGTTCCCGGGACAACCCGGTCCGCCCATCGACGCCTCGGGCATCACCCCGGACGGCCAGCGCTTCGAAGGGCCGGGCGGGCTCCGGCAGCTCCTGCTCGACCGGCGGCAGGAGTTCACCCGGACGGTGACCGAGAAGCTGCTCACGTACGGACTCGGCCGGCGGCTGGAGCATTACGATCGGCCGGTGGTCCGGCAGATCGTGCGGGACGCGGCGGCCAGCGACTACCGCTGGTCCGCCCTGATCATGGGTGTCATCGAGAGCACGCCGTTTCAGTTGAGGAGGGTTGGATCATGATCGTCACGAAGAAGGCCATCCCGCGCCGCACGGTGCTGCGGGGCATGGGCACGGCGCTGGCGTTGCCGCTCCTGGACAGCATGGTGCCGGCGTTCACGGCACTGGCGAAGACCGCCGCGAACCCGACGAAACGGCTGGGCGTGGTCTACGTGCCCAACGGGATCATCACGCAGGAAGGCGACTGGACCCCGACCACCCGGACGGCCGGGTTCGAGTTGCCGCGGATTCTGCGGTCGATGGAGCCCGTGCGCGAGCACATGACCGTCCTGACCAACCTCGACAACCGCGCCGCCTTCGCCCTGCCCGGCGAGGCGCTCGGGTCGCACTCGCGTCCCGCCGCGGCGTTCCTGACCGGCCTCCACGCCGAGCAGACGCAGGGCTCGGAATTGGACCTGGGCACCTCGATGGACCAGTTCGCGGCGCAGTCCCTGGGACGCGAAACGCGCCTGCCGTCGCTGGAGCTGTCGCTGGAGGGCGCCGACACGTTCAACGGCGTCAGCACCTGCGACACCGGCTACAGTTGCGCGTACCTCAACATCTCGTGGCACGATCAGACCACGCCGATGCCGCGCGAGACGAACCCGCGGATGGTGTTCGAGCGGCTGTTCGGCGACGCCGGCAGCACCGACGCCGGCGTGCGGCGCGCCCGCGCGCAGCAGCAGCGCAGCATCCTCGACGCGGTGATGGACAAGGTGGCGAAGCTGCAGGGCGGTCTGGCCGGCGAGGACCAGCGCAAGCTGGACAACTACCTCGACGCGGTGCGCGAGATCGAGCGGCGCATCCAGATCGCCGAATCGCAGGCCGGCCGCGAGCTGCCGCTGCTGGAATCGCCCGCCGGCATCCCGGTCTCGTTCGAGGACCACGCGCGGCTGATGTACGACCTGCTCGTGCTGGCCTACCAGACCGACACGACGCGCGTCTTCACCTACATGATCGGCCGCGAGCAGAGCGGCACGACCTACCCGCAGATCGGCGTGGCGGACCCGCACCACCCGCTGACCCACCACCGCGGCGACCGCGAGAAGATCGAGAAGGTGAAGAAGATCAACGAGTACCACGTGTCGCTCTTCAGCGAGTTCGTGGCCAAGCTGGCTCGCTGATCGACAACGTGATGCTGCTCTACGGCGCGCCGATCCGCGACGGCGACGCGCACCAGTACAACAACGTCCCGCTGCTGCTGCTGGGACACGACGGCGGCGCCATCAAGGGCAACCGCCACCTCGTCTATTCGGAGAACACCACGCCGATGACCAACCTGCAGCTCACCATGCTGCACCGGCTCGGCGTCCGCGTGGAGAACTTCGGCGACAGCACCGGCAAGCTGAAGGAGCTGTCCGGCCTGTCGTAGCCCGACAGTCGGCGGCGGCCGGGGTGATGGAGTCGCCTCGGCCGCCGGGATTCGCCCGTACTTGCAAGCACAGTGCGTTCCAACAACGAGACAGCGCCCGAAGGCGCTCGGGTTTCCGCGGCCTGGGCCAATGTAGGTTATCGACCGCCGAAGTCACTCAGGTGACAGGCGGAACCGAACCGTTCAACTCTCCACTGTGTGCCTGGCCCGATTTTTCGACGAAGTCGAATAGCGTCTGGCTCTGGGAAGCGACGTAATCTGATCCCGGACTGACGAATCGTCCGCTCGACCACCGAGGGCCGCCGCCGCGCGGCGGCGGGTGCCCCAGTTCCTTCGGTCATGAACGCGTTCGGGGTGCTTGCCAGAATTCGCCGTCTGTCGCGGCGAGTCGGCAGAACACCCCCACCTCTTCGCCACGGCGTCAGCACGGCGACGGGCTCACGCTCGAGCAGGCGCTCCCACACGCCCGGCTCATGGGCACTCGCACCACCGTGGTGCGGTACCTTGAACACCGATGCCGTACCGGTCGGGCGCGCGGTATCCTGAAGGACGCTCAGCCAGCCGCGCTGCTCCAGGTCCGATCCAAGAAGCACTGCAATATCGCCGACCGCAATCCATAGCGCGACGGCCACATCGTTGGGCGAAAGACTGCGGATCCTCGTCTCCGCTTGACCGGGCTCCGGCAACAGACGGCGCAGCTCTTGGAGAAAATCCAGGAAGACGACGTCGGTAGGCGCAAGAGCCCAAGCCTCGCAGGCTCCCCTGGCAAAGATGCGGCGGTTGGCCAGAGCCAACGTCGGGGTCGCAGCAGCCTGGCGGAGTCGGAAGAACGCTCCGTGCATTTCCCGCAGTCCGGAACCGAAGGTTCCAACGTGCCGTCCCTCAAGAGCATGAACAGCGGCGAGAAACTCTTCATGACAGAGAACGCCGGCGCAGCAGAATCTGGCGTTCTCGCAAACTTCGACGAGTCGTGCCATGCCACGTATGTGGTCGTCGTGCCAGTGGCTCGCCACGATGAGCTCAACGGCCTGAACGGGATCGAGATTGAGGCCATGCAGGTAATGCAAAGCGGCGGGCTCGTCAGCACGCCCACAGGAATCGACCAGAATCCACGAGCCGCCGCCGATGTGAAGGATGATGCTCTCACCATACCCGGGACCGACAAGAGTAAGCTCAAACTCATCGTGACCCGGAGGTTGCTGCAGCGTCACAGCTTGAGTGCCCGAATCGTCTCGCGCGCCCATTCCGTACCCTTCCGAAAGTCACGCTCGGTAATCCTGGGCAGATCGCGAAAGACAATCTGGGATACGCGCTTCTTCATGCCGCCCGGAGACCGTTCGTAGCCTATGACCCAACGAAAGATGCTGCCGACGGTCATGTTGGCAACATCGCACTCCGATAGCTCTTCCAGAGGAATGATCGCTTCTTCCTCTTCATGCGATAACCCTGCGGTCATGTCCACTAGCCGCGCCACGAAGTCGTCTCGATTTATCTCAACGACATACCCCTCCCACTCCTGGAGCGCGTGCAGGACGGCCCTTGGCGGCGCGGACGCCAGCCTCGGTGGAAAGTCCAAGACAGGGGCAACACTCGTGCTCCCTACGGCCGAGCTGGAGAACGCAACAACTGGTCCGCTCGCATCGTTCTTGTCGGAAGCACCGGTTTCCGGTGCACCACTTGCAGGGCCTAACGCCAAGTTGACTGCTTCCTCTATTGCTGAAGCGGGACCAGCGACACTCATCCCAGAGCTACCAGCAGACGCAGCAGCACTGAAGCTGTCCGCGACGGCGGATTGACTCGACCGCGCCATGGACGCTACTCTCCCTCCCGAGCCTGCGCCAAGGACATCATGTGATCGATGATCTCATCGGCGCGCCGGATCGACGTATCGAATTGCCGGTCCAGGAATTCCATCAACTGCGAGCTTCCTCCAGTGTCGCCACTATCGGCCACATAGTGGTCGTTCACTTCGACGAAGATCCCCGACCGCCCCTGACCGATTCGCCTGGACGGTTCCACCTTCACATTGACGCTGCCGCCCCGAGGTCGACCCGTCGGACTGACCTGGCACATGGTCAGCGACGTCATCCCGCCTTGCTCGCCATCCACTCCGAGCTCCGCAGCCCACCGCCCCCACGGCTCAACCGGCGCGAGCGTTCTCCCGATCCGATCGCGCTCAGCCAAACCGCCAACCCGAAAGTGAACGCTGCGGTTGATGCCCATCGCCCTGAGCGGCGTGTGGCTCAAGTGCTCCTTGAATACCCGCATGACCAGATCCTTCACCCGCACGTGCGGTGCCTGCTCCGTGTTGGCCGCGAACCGATCGGACGTCACTTGGAGGCGGAGCCAGTCGATGGAAAACTCGGCCACTTGGCGATGGGCGACCTTGAGGTCGGCGCTGTCCGCGGCCCTCGGCAGCAGGCCGTGCAGAGTAAACCATGCGGGAGTAAAGATCGCGGGATTGAAATCTCCGAGAAGGACGACAGCCAAATCGCTGATCTCCGGCTCAATTCGCATTGTCTCCTACCGCTCACGGCGCGCGACTTCAGCGCGATACCCCCAAGCTACGGCACATCGCCCAAGCGTACTCCAACTGCCGTCTGTAACGCACGGAAGCGGCGGGATCGGAGCAGACTTCTGGCCTGCATTCCGGGTTTCGTTCGAGGCTTGCCGTACGGCAGCAATCTTCTCACCATCCGCGGTCGACAATGCTTGCCCCGACGGCTCTCCAGCTCGTCTATCGCCTTGCGGGCCGCCTTCGCACCCCACCCCTGCATCTCCGCCAGCACCTCCTTCAGCCGCTCCGCGACCGCCTCGCGCTGCGCAGTGCCGAGCTGCTCCAGGTCAACAGGCGCGGCCGACCGTCGGTCCGGTTTTCGGTCGCCGGCCAGCACCCGCAACAGCGCCATCTTCGCGAACTCGTCCGGGATGCGCGCGCGCAGGATGCGGTCGAGCAGCAGTTTTCGGTTGTGATCGACGCCGGAAATGCGGGCGTGGATACGGAGCGCCTCGACCAGCCGCCCAGTCGGGGCCACGCTGGACGCGCTACGGGTCGTAGATGCGGGCTACGTGCAGGTAGACGAGCCCGACCGAACCCTCCAGCGGCTCCTTGACCCATGCCTCGGCGCGGCGCTTGAAGAGCCGACCGCCGATGCGCTTGGCTCCCTCTGTCCCGAGGAACCAGGCGGCGATGGAGAGCGGGCCGGCGCCGGCCGCGAAGCGCGCGTCGATCCACGCGCGGCGCGGATGTAGTGCTCGTGGGGAGAGATCTTCTTGTAGAGCGCCAATCCCTTCTCGGCCTGCCCCAATCGGGTCACCACCGACTCCACCGACCAGGCGGCCGGATCGACGTAGGGAATCTGGTGCACCAGATGCAGCAAGTCGCCGATGGCCGAACGGACGGCGAGGGCGATGTCGCCGGTGCGCACATTGAGCACGGCGTTCTTGGAGCCCGCGTGGTACAGGGCGGCGACCTCCTGAACGATGTCGCGGATCTCCGTGAACATCGCTCCCCCCGTCCAGGTCGATCACCCGCACGCCGTCGCTCCTCACGTAGCTCCCCTCCCACACGCGGTCGCAACGGGCGCTGATCAGCTCCCCCAGGCCCCCCAGGCGCCCTTCGTTGTCGTCGAAGTCAGCCGCCGACAGCCGTGCCGGGTCGCCGTCGTCGGCGGCGCTGGCGCGCGCCACCAGCAGCGCGTGATAAGTCTGCTCCGCGGGCGAGACGTCGAGACAGTCACCGGCGCCCAGGACGAAGAGTGCGACGCCGGTTTCCGGCGACCCGGAAAGGGCGAGGATCGCGCCGGCGGCGACGCAGCCGGAGTCCGGCGAAGAGCCAGGCGATGGGCGCATCTCTCGACATCAGCGGATGCAGGTCAATGTCTACCGAACGGTCTGCATGTACGATAGCGGAGATGCCGCGGCGTTGAACTGGAAGGGATGACCCGATGCGGACGACATGTCTTGCTCTCGCCGCCCTGCTGGCCGGCGCCCTGCTGGCCGGCGGCACTCGCGCACAGGATGCTTCTCTCGACGAGCCCGATCCCGTGAATCGGGTGGACCGCGATACGGTGGAGTACCAGGACGACCGCGTGCACGTCGTCGCGAAGCACTACTACTTTCAGGGCGCGCACGACCCCAGATGGCTGCTCATCGATGTCGCCGTGGAGGTCACGTCGGGTGACGCGTTGACGATAGCGCGCGACGACATCTCCATCGTGCTGCCGGACGGCGTCGAGCGGCCGCTCACCTCGCAGCGGGAGTATCGGCGCGCCCGCGCGGAGCTGTTGCCGATGCGGCTTGCTCTCCACATGCATCTGGACACGGTCAGAGACCATTTTCCGGCGGGCCGTTGCGGCGACCACAACTTCCGGTTCTTCGTCGACAGCGGCATCCGGCAGACCCTGGTCGACGCTTCTCCGGTGATTGGAGGATGCCTGCGAGGCGACCTGTTCTTCGCCTCTCCCACGGGCGCATGGAACAGCGGCACCCATACGCTGGTGATCGGCGGGGACACGA
>JAGWAH010000118.1:21916-23899 GCA_021296515.1 Acidobacteriota bacterium
ATTCCGCTACGATGGAGTGAGATGCCGCGCCTGCGTCGGGAGGTAACCGCATGCGTTCCCCGCTCATCGCAGTCGCCCTCGTGCTCGCCGCCGTCCTGCTCGCCGCACCGCCGCTCACCGCCGAACGCCCGGCGCCGGGGGTGACGGTCGACGAGCCCCATGAAATAAAGCGTCCGGGACGAGACATCGTCGAGTACACCAGCGAACGCCTGCAGGTCGTCGCGGTGCACTACTACTTTCCGGAAGACAACGACCCCAAGTGGCTGCTCCTCGATGTCGCGATAGACGTCCGGTCGGGCGACCCGATCAGGGTCGCGCGCCGCGACTTCTCCATCGAGGGCCCGGACGGCTTGCGGGTGCCGCTGAGCTCCCTGCCGGCCTTTCGGCGGGCCCGTCGCGCGTTGAGACCCATGATGCTGCAGTTGCACACGCGAGAGCGACCGATCGCGGGCTTTTTCCCGATCCCATGCGCAAACCACAACTTCCGGTTCTTCGTCCCCACCGGGGAAATCCGACAGACGGAGGTCCACGCGAGCTGGCAGGGCTCGTGCGTCCGGGGAGACCTGTTCTTCGAGGCGTCCGACGGCGCTTGGAACGGCGGCACTTACACGCTGGTCATCGGCGGCGACACGGACATACGCCTGCCGTTCGACATCGACTGAGGCACAACCCATGCGTGCCCTGGGTATCGTTGCCGCTATCGCGTTCGTCGCTGTCATGCTCGCCGGGGTCCTGTCCACCGGCGAGCTTCGCGCGCAGACCGACGCGGTCGTACGACCGGACGCAGCCAATCAAGTCGAACGCAACGTGGTGGAGTACGAAAGCGACCGCCTGCACATCGTCGCGGCGCAACACTACTCGTGGGGCGACCACGACCCCAGGTGGCTGCTCATCGACGTGGGGATACGAATTCTGTCGGGTCGCCCCCTGACGGTCGCGCGACGCGACTTCTTCATCGTACGGCCGGACGGCGTGGAGGTGCCGCTGACCTCGCAACGGGACTACCGGCGGGCTCGTTCCGAGCTGCTTCCCTTGCATCTGCAGCTCCACACGCTCGCAGTGGATCCGGTCAGAGGTTACTTTCCCGGCGGCCACTGCCCCGCCCATCGGTTCCGGTTCTTCGTCGACAGCGGCATCCGGCAATCGGTGGTCTATGCGCACCGGGTCGGACCCTGCGTGCGGGGCGACCTGTACTTCGCCTCGCCGACCGGGGCGTGGGAGAGCGGCACCTACACGCTCGTCATCGGCGGAGAGACGGACGTGCGCCTACCGATCGAGATCCAGTGACGCATCCTCCGGAGTCCGTGGTCGAGACCCCGGCCTCCCCCGGAGCCAGCCCGAGTGCCGCTTCCGGCTCCAGCCACGCGGGTTTCCCGCGACACGGGTTGACGGTAGACTGGCTCGATTCGCCAAGGGAGATCCAGATGCCGCACATCGCAACCTCCACCCTGCAAGCCGGCGTCTCGGCCGGCATTCTGGTCTCGGTCCTCGCGCTCGGCCTCGCCGCGCCGGCAGACGCCCAGACGGTGGAGTGGCCCTCCTACGCGGCCGATCAGGCGGGCACGAAGTACTCCGCGCTCGACCAGATCAACGCCGAGAACGTCGGCGACGTCGAGATCGTCTGGCGGCAGCCGGTCATCCCCGACGCCATCCGCGACGGCGACACGACGCGCGGGCCGGTCGGCTCGCAGACCACGCCGCTGATGGCGGGCGGGATGCTCTACTTCAGCACCGGCCTGGGCACCATAGCGGCGCTGGAGCCGACCACCGGCGAGGTGGTCTGGAACACCGGACCTAGCGACGGGGTGCGGGTCCGGCAGACGCGGGGCATCGCCTGGTGGACCGACGGCGAAGAGGCGCGGATTATCGCCACGCTCGGCCCGAAGCTCGTCTCTCTCGACGCGGGCACCGGCGAGCGGGACGCCGGCTTCGGCGAGGCGGGCGAGGTGGACCTGCGGCTGGGGCTCATCCGGCCGTTCCCCG
>JAGWAH010000119.1 GCA_021296515.1 Acidobacteriota bacterium
GCCCGGCATCCGCGTGTAGCCCTGCCGGACCAGCGTCTCGCGGTTGATCTGGTACGGCGCCCGGCCGGTGGCGTTCAGCCCGTAGAGCTTCTCGGTCTCGGCGTCCCAGAGGATGGCGAAGAGGTCGCCGCCCACGCCGTTCATGTGCGGCTCGACCAGCCCGAGGACGGCGTTGACTGCCACCGCCGCGTCGATCGCGTTGCCGCCCGCCTTGAGGATGTCGATGCCGACCTGCGCCGCGAGTGGCTGGCTGGCCGCCACCATCCCGTGCGGGGCGATGACCTCGGAGCGGCTGCTGTGCGGGCTCCGGGCGGGCCGGCTGTAGCCGTGCCCTGGGCGCGCATCGCCACGTCGGCGCCGAGCATGTTGATTCCAACCATGGCAGCTACCGCCATCAGGGTAACCCGACCACTCCACAGCACCGGACGACGGGATCGCAGCTTCATGTCCATTGCTCCCTGCTTCACGGCTTCAACGGCAAGCCGTCGCGCCGAAGGTCACCAACATCAGGATACCGGCGCCGATCATGACCGGGATCGACCGCCGGGGGCAATGCCGATGCGTCGCGGTCGCCCGGCGCCGTTCGCTCCGGACGCGTCTACGCTCGACCGGCCGCTGCGGCTCCGACCCCGGCGCGGACCTGGCGGCGCACCGCGGCGGCAATGCAGGAGGCGGAGATGCCGAACCGCTCGAGCAGCTCGTCGGGCCGGCCGCTGCGCGGAACTTCCCGGACCGCGAGGCGCTCCACCACGATGCCGTCGGCCGCGACCGCCTCGCTCACCGCGTCGCCCAGGCCGCCCGCCGCGTAGTGGTCCTCCACGGTGATCAGCCGGCCGCCCGTCCGGCGCGCGGCGTCGACCAGGGCGCGGCGGTCCACCGGCTGCACCGAGTAGGCGTCGATGACGCGCAGCGAGATGCCCCCGGCAGCCAGCGCGTCGTGCGCCCGCAACGCCTCGAACACGGTCACCCCGGCCGCCACCACCGTCGCCGCGTCGTCCGGCGACTCCCGAACGACCTTGGACCCGCCGACCGGGAACTCCTCTTCCGGCCCGTAGATGACCGGGGTCTTCGGCCGGGAGGTCCGGATGTAGACCATGCCGTCGCAGCCGGCCGCCGCCTCGACCAGGCGCGCGGCGCTGACCGCGTCGCACGGGTAGAGCACGGCGCACCCGGGTACGGCGCGCATCATCGCGAGATCCTCGAGCGCCATCTGGGAGGGCCCGTCCTCGCCGATGGAGACACCGGCATGCGAGCCGGCGAGCTTGACGTTCATCGCGCCGATGCCCGCCATGCGGACGAAGTCGGACGCCCGCGTCAGGAAGGCGGCGAACGTCGACGGGAACGGGATGGCGCCGCGGCTGGCCAGTCCCATGGCGGCCCCGACCATCGCCTGCTCGGCGATGTAGGTCTCGACGAACCGGTCGGGATGCGCGCTCTCGAACGTCTGGCTGAACGTGGAGTTGCCGACGTCGGCGTCGAGCGCCACGATGCGCGGATCCGCCGCGCCGAGGCTCGCGAGCGCGTCGCCGTACGCAGTCCGCGTCGCCACGCGACTCCCCCGGTCGTAGGCCGGCGGGGACGGCAATCGCGGCGGACCGGCGGGGACCTGCGCCGGCGCCGCAGCCGACCGCACCGGCGGCGGAATGGCCGGAATCGCTGTTCCCGGCCCGAGTCGGCCGTTCAACTCCTCGAGCGCGGCGTCGAGATCCGCACCCGGCTGGATCGGCTTGCCGTGCCAGCCGTCCTTCCCCTCGATCAACGACACGCCCTTGCCCTTGACGGTGCGGGCGAGGATCATCGTCGGCCGCCCAGTGGTTCCGGCCGCCTCGTCGAGCGCCGCCACGATGGCCCCGACGTCGTGGCCGTCGACGGCCACGGCGTGCCAGCCGAAGGCCTCCCATCGCTCCCGGTAGGCCGCCATGTCGTGGCCCCACTGCGTCGCCCGGCTCTGGCCGAAGCCGTTGACGTCGGTGATTCCGCACAGGCTGTCGAGCCGGTAGCGGTCCGCGACCTGCGCGGCCTCCCACACCGATCCCTCCGCCGACTCGCCGTCGCCGACGAGCACGTAGGTCCGGTAGGCGGAGCCGATGCGGCGGGCGTTGAGCGCGATGCCGACGGCGGCGCAGATGCCCTGTCCGAGCGATCCGGTCGCCACGTCGACGAAGGGCAAGCGCGGCGTCGGGTGCCCTTCGAGATCGGAGTCGATGCGCCGCAGCTTCAGCAGGTCGTCCGGCGGCACGAAGCCCGCCTCGGCCCAAGCGGCATACAGCAGCGGGGCCGCGTGCCCCTTCGACAGGACGAAGCGGTCGTTATCGTGGTTCTGCGGGTCCTGCGGGTCGAAACGCATGTGCCCGAAGAACAGGGCGGCGACGATGTCCGCGGCCGAGCAGCAGCTCGACGGATGGCCGCTGCCCGCCGCACTCGTGGCGCGCACGGACGCGATGCGCAGACGGGTTGCGACCCGCTCCAGCGCGGGAACGATGGTGGAATCGGACGGCAAGGGGTTCCTCTGGCGCGGGGAGTTTAGCACGGCGGCTGCGGGCGTCAGGGGGAGACGCACGCCGCGTCGGCGAAGTCCCGCCTGGTCGTGCCGGCTCTAGCTTGGCGGTGGAGGTGGGGGAGTCGGTGGGCGTGTCGGCCCGCCGGTGCGATCCGTGTCACCTCGTGGCATATCGATCCTCTGTCACTCTGTAGGCGTCGGCGGTGGTGGCCACGTTGATCTTCTCGCTCACCTTCACATGGACGTCCATGGGGATGGTGGCCCGACCGAGTCTCCTGGAGAGTTCCTTGTTCCGTTCCCGGATATCGGAGTCGGTGACCGCTGCAGAGTCGACGTCCAGCCAGAGCTGCCGCCACTCGGTCTCCAGGTCCTGGCATTCCCTCCTGGCGGAGTTGAGCACAGCGATCTTGGTGCCGTAGTCCGACATGAAGTCCCATGTGACCAGAACGGCGATGCCCAGGTTGGGAATCATCTGCCACTGCTCGGGCAGCATGTTCAGGATCGTCGCGACGCTACCCGTTTGCGGAAAGCAGCAGACCGAAGCGTACAGCGCTGTGACGGTTGCGGAAGCGCGACTCCATCTGCTCCGCATACCGGGTCATACGAGCAGCGTCCAGCATCTCGCTCCACACGGCGTGTCGGGTTCCTTCCGTCACGGCCTGCCGCGCGATGCGCTCGTCGTCCATCGGCCCTCTCCTGTTCCAACTCTTATACCGACCTCATTCGCAGTGGTCGCTCAGTCAACATCCAGCAGATCGCGCGCGGCGAGCGCGTACGGCGCCGCGTCGACCCCGTGCGCGCGGGCGGCCGCCGTCTGCGAGGCGAGCGTGGCGACGGCGCGATCCCGAAACGCGGGGTCGGCCGTGATGGTCGCCAATCTCAGGAGGACGCGCGCCGCTTCGCAGTTGACGGCGAACGGCCGCAGGGGCTCGCGCAACAGGCCGACGTCCTGCGGGCCGTGGACGCGGTCGAGGAACCCACCGCCTCCGCTCGTGTCCCATAGATGCTGGATTGCGAAGTGCATGAGCTCGTGGGCCATGTCGAGATAGACCTCGCGGTCGGTCAGCTCGTGGAGATCGAGCAGCGCCGCAGCGGCCCGGACCTGGTCGGTAAGCAGCCCGCGCACGCCGGTGCGGGAGCCGGCCCGGTGGGCGATCCCGCCGCCGCGCTCGTAGGTTCCCGCCACGACGTGCTCCATGGCGTCGACGGCGAACTCCAGCAGCGAGGAGTCCCGCAGGGTCTCCGACGCGGCTGCGAACGCGCGGGCCATCAGGGCGGTGCCGTCGGCGTAGACGGCGCGGTCGACAGGGGGCGGCCCGGCCGCGGGTGCATCTGCCTCCGACCGCGGCCGGTAGTAGTCGGGGTCGCCCCGCTGGCTGGCGAAGAACCCGGGATGGTCCGGCGCCAGGTCGGCCAGCGTGCGCCGCACGTAGCCGACCACGCCGATGGCCCGGTCGAGGCAGCCGTCGTCGTCGGGCAGCAGGAAGAGCCGGAGCGCCTCGGCATTGACGGCAAGCAGCTTCTCCGTCGCCGGCCCGGTCCAGTCGCGGCGCGCGCAGTAGCGGAACACCCCGCCGTCGAGCTCGTCGTAGAGCCAGCCCCGGGCCATGGCCTGCAGCGTGCGTTCGAACACCGCGCCGAACGCCTCGTCACCGTCTCCGGTCCGGCGCCACGCCAGCTCGAGGGCGGCGGCGTGGACCCGCTTCGCCCCGTCGCCGAAGCCGCCGTGCTCCTCGTCGAACTGCGCCAGCAGACGGTCGCCCACCCAGGCGTCGACATCGGGATCCGGCGCGGCGGGCGCCGGACCGGCAGGTTGCGCGGCAGGCGCTGCGCCGCGCGCGGCGATCGCGTCCCGCTGCTGCTCGAACGCGTCGGCGACGCGCGGCAGCAGGTCCCGCATCCTCTCCGCCGTCGCGTAGGTCTCCCCGCCCAGGACCCGGCCGTCCGGGGTCAGGAACGCCGTGGTGGGCCATGCACCGAGGCCGTAGCGCTCGCCGATGTCCGGCCGCTCTTCCGCATCGACGCGGACCGGCACGAACCGATCGTCCAGCAGATCGGCGACGCGGGGATCGGCGTACGCCCCGCCCATCATCGACGCGCTGGCGGGGCACCAGCGCGGTCCGAGGGCCAGCAGCACGGGGACCTGCCCGACCCGCGCCTCCTCGAAGGCGGCGCGCCCCCACGAACGCCACTCGACGAGCGAGGTTGTCGCCACAGGCGCCTGCTCACCGGCCGGTCAGGCGTGCATCAAGGCGGACCCGCCGGCCATGACCCGCCGCCTCGCCGCGCCCCCCGATCACCCGCGGGTGAAACGCTACTCCTCGGTGATGTTCGCCTGGATGTCGAGATCGATGCAGCCGGCCACGCTGTTGGCCGCCGGACACCCGGTCGGGTGCCGCTCGACGGCGCGCTCGGCCGCCTCGCGCTTCCCTTTCGGGATCGTGAGGTCGTAGCGGACGCGGATGCGCGTGATGCGCAGCACCTTGTCGATCGCTTCGATGTCGCCTTCGACGGCGGCGGTGATCTTGTCGGGCGGCGCCGGAATGTCGCGCACCTCCAGTGCGCGTGCAAGGGTGCCGAGCAGTCAACCGCCGACGGCGCCGACCATGTAGTCGAGCGTCGCGGCCCGTAGAACTTCTTGATGCCCCCGTGGACGCCGAAACGGATCGGCGTGTCGAACCCTTCGAGGAACATCTCGCGGACGGGTCCCTTGACCCGATCTATCCGCATCCGGCTGGTATGTACGACGTCTGGCACGAGCGGCTCCTTCCGCCTCCGGCCGCGAACTCGCGGCGCCGGGCAATTCGCGTCCCCGATGCTACAATCGGGGACCATGCAAGAGTCAAGAATCGGTTTTGTTTTCGTCGTCTTCACGGCTGCGCTGCTGCTCGCGGGGAGCGCGGTTCCGGCCGGCGCCCAGGCGCCGAGCTTCCAGGCGGAAGAGGGTCCGGAGGGCGTCCGCAACTACACGCGCGTCGACGCCACCGTCGCCTGCGCCGGCGCCACGCCGGTCGAGGCGCTGGCCGTGCTGCAGGAACGGGGCTTCCGCACCATCGTCAACTTCCGCACCCCGGGCGAGCAGGGAGCCAACATCGACGACAGCCGCGCGGCGGCCGAGGCGGCGGGCCTCAACTACGTCCACCTGCCGTTCCGTACGCCGACGGCCGAGATCGCCGAGGCGTTCCTCGACACGGTGGGCGAGCCGGCCAATCAGCCCGTCTACATCCACTGCGGCTCCGCCAACCGGGTGGGCGCGATGTGGCTGATCAAGCGCGTCAAGCAGGACGGCTACTCGGTGGAGGACGCCACCGCCGAGGCAGAAGCGATCGGCCTGCGCAGCGTCCCGCTGAGGAACTTCGCGCTCGAGTACGTCGGCGCAGGCAACTGACGGACTCGGGCCGACAGCGACACGGTGGCCGACGACACGTGGCCGACGACACGGCGGGCAGCGGCACCGTGGCCGGCAAGGAAATGGAACGCCTCGGCGACATGGACGCCGAGGCGTTTCGCCGGCACGGCCACGCCCTCGTCGACTGGATAGCCGACTACCTGAACCGCACCGAGCGCTACCCGGTCCTCTCGAAGAACCCGCCGGGCGCGGTGCGCGACGCGCTGCCGCCGTCCCCGCCCGAAAAGGGCGTCCCCTTCGATGCGATCTTCCGCGACTTCGAGCGGGTGATCCTCCCCGGCGTCACACACTGGAACCACCCCGGCTTCTTCGCCTACTTCGCCATCTCGGGCGCCGCCGCCGGGGTGCTCGCCGAGTTCCTCTCCGCTGCCCTGAACGTGCAGGCCATGCTGTGGCGGACGTCGCCGGCCGCGACCGAGCTCGAAGAGGTGACGCTCGGCTGGCTGCGGCAGCTTCTCGGCCTGCCCGACACGTTCGAGGGGGTCATCTACGACACCGCGTCCATCTCGAGCCTGCACGCGCTGGCCGCGGCCCGGCACCGCGCGGTGGCCGGCGTCCGCACGCGGGGGCTGGCCGGGCGCCCGGACGTCGGTCCGTTGCGCGTCTACGCCTCCGAGCAGGCGCACTCGTCGATAGACAAGGCGATCATGACGCTCGGCCTGGGCCACGACGCGCTGTCTCACGTCCCCGCGGACGACGAGTTCCGGATGCGGCCCGAGGCGCTGCGCGAGGCCATCGCCGCCGACCGCGCGGGGGGCGTGACCCCGCTGGCGGTGGTCGCCACCGTCGGCACCACCTCGACGACCAGCGTCGACCCGGTCGGCCCCATCGCCGACATCTGCGCGGACGAGGGCATCTGGCTGCACGTCGACGCGGCCTACGCCGGCGTCGCGGCCCTGGTGCCGGAGACGCGGGGCGTGCTGGCCGGCTGCGACCGGGCCGACTCGTTCGTCGTCAACCCGCACAAGTGGCTCTTCACCCCGTTCGATCTGAGCGCGTTCTACTGCCGCCACATGGACACGCTGCGGGATGCGTTCTCTCTGACGCCCGACTACCTGCAGACGCTGGAAGCCGTGGAGGTCCGCAACCTGATGGACACCGGCGTGCAGCTCGGCCGCCGGTTCCGCTCGCTGAAGCTCTGGGCCATCCTGCGCCACTTCGGGTCCGAGGGCATCCGCGACCGGCTCGCCGAGCACATGCGGCTCGCCCGGCTGTTCGCGGCGTGGGTGGACGAGAGCCGCGACTTCGAGCGGCTGGCGCCGGTCCCGTTCAGCGTCGTCTGCTTCCGGGCCTTGCCCGCCGGCGCGGCAGCCGCACCGGGTAGAGCCGGGACCGACGGCGGCGCCTCAACCGCAGGCGGCGCTGCCGACGCCGCCGTCGATGCCGCAGCGGACACGCTGAACGAACGGCTGATCGAGGCGGTCAACGCCACCGGCGAGGTGTTCCTCTCGCACACGCGCCTCGACGGGCGTTTCACCATCCGCCTGGCGGTCGGGCACGTCCGCACCGAGGAGCGGCACGTGCGGCGGGCGTGGGAGCTGCTCGACGAGAAGCTGCGGGCGCTCCGCTGATCCAGGTCCGCCAGGACGCGCTCCGACGCCCTTGTGCGCATAAACGCATATGCTGATATGCTCACATGGATCTTGTTTCTCTGTATGTCTTGAATCCTCTGTATACATGAAGTTGTGCTGACGATGAGCATCCGCTGGAGTCTGGTCGTCCCTGATGAAACCGACCGCAGTCTTCGCAGCTACCTGGCCAGAACCGGGGGCAGGAAGGGAGACCTGTCCCGGTTCGTCGACCGCGCCGTCCGGCAGGCAATCTTCTGGGAGACCCTCGAATCGATCTGGGAGCGCAACCAGCACCTCTCAGCCGAAGAGGTCCAGGCCCTCGCCGATGACGCGGTCGCGCAAGCCCGTGCGGATCGTCCTTGACACCAACATCTTCGTGAGCGCGTTGATTTCGCGGAACGGACTACCCGGCCGGGTGCTGGAAGCGGTCAAACACCAGGGACTGACGCTGGTCACCTCCACGGAACAGCTCGACGAGTTGCGGGCCCTGCTGAGCCGTGAGCGTCTCGCTCCGTACATCCGCCGTGAAGAGGCGGAGGATCTGATGCGCAACCTGGAGGCGGTGGGCGAAGTCGTCACCACCGACCTGCCCGACGTGGAGGTGTCACCCGACCCGGACGACAACCGGATCCTCGGCACGGCGATCGCCGGACGCGCAGACCTGATCATCTCCGGCGACAAGAAGCACATGTTGGCCCTTGGCCAAGTGGAGGGCATTCCGATCGTCAGCGTGGCCGATGCAGTAGACCGGTTGCCTGTCGGCGGCCGCAGTTAGAGCGACGCCGCAGTCGTTGGACGAGAAGCTGCGCACGCTCCGCCGACTCTCGAGTTCTCGCTCCTTCCTGAAGCGATTCGCGTCAGGGAAGCTCAAGGGCGCAACGGGTGCTGCCAGCGGAGCCCGGGGAATCGGTCGAAGTCCGAATCGGTCGAAACCATCGTGCACCCGTGTTCGATGGCGACCGCTGCGTGCCGGGCATCGGCGACCAGTTTCCCCGTGGCTCCGGCGTCACGGCACAATCGCTCGAAGATGGCCATGTGATCGGGGCCGGGTCCAACGATGCGGGCCGTGGGCCGCTGTGCGAGTTCCGCGATAAAGCCGAATACCTCGTCGAGGGCGGACGGCGGAGTGAAGATACGGGCGTTGGTGACGACCCGGACGAGACCCGACAATGCCAGGACAGACAGTGCGAAGGGCTCCGGGCCCGTCGCCAACCCGTAGATCCAGTCCGCGTACTCCGCGTGGTTCCGGCTCGAATCTCTACGGTGCGCGTACACCAGCACGTTGACGTCTGGCAGCAGCATTGCGGATCAGGAACGCCGGTGACCGAAGCGAGCTTCATCATCGGCAATCTCGATCGCGCGGGGCCGATCGAGATCGATTCCGGGTTGCCGACCGCTAGCGCCGACCGCGATCAGCCGGAACGGTTTCGGTGACTCCGCCGCCCCTCGGCGCTTGAGCGCATCGTCCAGAATTCTGGCGATGAAGGCGCTCACGCTGACCCCCGTGGCCGCCGCCTCCCGGCGCACCTGCCTTGCAAGCTGGTCGTCGAGCGATATCGTCGTTCGCACTATGCACATCATATTGCAGTTATTCACTGCATCACACCATCCGCAGAGAGACCACGCAGGGTCAACTCCCGGCGCGCGCGCCGAGGCGCCACGCCTCCGACGCCGGGCACTTCCTGTAGGCTTGCGCCATGATCCGCCGCATCCAGGCTCTCAACTACCGCTGCCTGCGTTACGCGGACGTCACCCTGGACCGCTTCCACGTGCTTGTCGGCCCCAACGCCAGCGGCAAGAGCACCCTGCTGGACGTCGTCGCTTTCCTGGGAGACGTCGTGTCCGAAGGACTGGTGGAGGCGGTCGAGAAGCGCACGCGGAACTTCCAGGACCTGGTCTGGAAGCGGCCGGCGAAGGACCTGGGGTTCGAGTTGGCGGTGGAGTTCACCGTACCCGATGCGCTCAAGCAACAGCTTCCCCGGGAGAAGAGCTTCGAGCTGTTTCGTTACGAAATCGCAATCAGGGAAGATTCGGGAACGATACGCATCGATTCCGAAAGGGGCCTGCTGATACCCAGCGGAAGATCCGCTGCGGCGGCACAACAGGTTCTGCGATTCCCTGATCCTCCGGAGGTGCCCGCCACGATCCTGCTCGGGGGTGGCCGGCCCGGATCGAGAACGATACTGAGCAAGTCCCGGGAAGGACGAGACAACTTCAACATCGAAGTATCGAAGCAGGCAGGGAAGGGCTGGACTATCGCCATTTCGTTCGGGCCGGCCCGATCTACGTTGGGGAACCTTCCGGAGTCCCCTGATACGTTCCCGGTCTCCACCCGACGCAACGATTGTTCCTGGACAGCGTTCGAATGCGCCAGTCCAGTCCACCGGAGCGGCGGCGGGAGGCGTTCTTCTCCGACGGCTCCAACCTTCCCCAGGTGATCCGCAAGCTGCGCAAGGAGAACGAGACGGCCTTCAAGGGATGGCTGAACCACGTTCGGTCCGCACTTCCGGAGATCGAGGACGTACGCGTGGTCGAACGGGAAGACGATCGTCACTGCTATCTCATGCTGCGCTACTCGTCGAAGGTAGACGTCCCCTCGTGGACGGTCTCCGATGGGACGCTGCGGCTGCTCGCGCTCACGCTGCCGGCGTACGTGCAGGACCCCGGCAAGATCTACCTGATGGAGGAGCCGGAGAACGGCCTGCACCCGGGAGTCATACAGGACGTCTACGATGCGCTGTCCTCGGTGTACGACTCGCAGGTGCTACTCGCAACGCACTCCCCGATCTTTCTGAGCCACGCGGACCTGGAGCACGTTCTGTGCGTCGGAAAGAGCTCTGAGGGCACCACTCACATCATACCGGCGTCGGCCCATCCCGGACTCAAGGACTGGCAGGGGTCTCCGAACCTCAGCGTGTTCTTCGCGGCGGGAGTCCTCGGATGAACTCCGGCACGCAACCTCGGGATCTCATCGTCCTGGCGGCGGACAAGCACATCTCCGCCTGCGTGGAGACGCTACTTCAAGAGCGCCGGCGCGAATTGGCGATTCGCGCCATATCGTTCGACATCCACCGGCATCCTCACTCCGATCCCGGTTGTCGAACCAGTGCCGCGGAGTTCCTGCGTCCGTTCATCAACAGATACCGGTACGCCCTCGTCGTCTTCGACCATCGAGGATGCGGTAGCAGTGAACTTCCCGACGTGATCCGGCGGGAGGTCGAGGGCCAGCT
>JAGWAH010000120.1:0-4844 GCA_021296515.1 Acidobacteriota bacterium
GTCGAGCAGGTTCCTTCTGCCCATGCCGCGGACGTAGTCCTGCCAGTTGGTCGTCAGCGCGATGCGGAAGATGTAGTTGCCGTCGGCCGGAAAATGGTGCGTGGCGGAGAGGCCGCCGCGGGATCCGAGCGGCAGGTCCTCGTTGCGCCGGTCCGCCTGGGTCAGCAGCACGGAGTTCTCGAAGCGCGCGAAATCGGGCGCCGTGGTGACACCGGTGGCCAGGCGCGAGATCTTCCGTGCGGCAGACAGATAGCGCTCCAGTTGCGCGGTCGATATCGAGAGGACCTCCGCGTTGTTGTCGAACCCGGTATCCGATGTCTCGTCGCCGGGCAGCAGCGCCGTCACGTCGATCTCCAGAGCGAGGAGGTCGCGAATCGCGTTGCCGTACTCGGTGCGGTTCAGGCGATGCATCGAAGCGGTTCGGCCCGGATTCGGGTTCGCCGCGGCCGCCTGGTCGATGCGCGTCTCCAGCCAGCTCGTGACCGAGCGCGCCTCCTCCGCGTCGGGTCGCGGGCGCCCCGCCGGCGGCATCGAGCCTGCGTCGAGCCTCGCGATCACCCGCTCCCACAGCTCCGCGTCGGCGCTCGGCCGCTCCGGGTCCGCCAAGTCGAGTGCGAGACCCGTTTCGCGGAGCTGCGAATCCAGCACGGACGCGGCCCCGCCCACCGCGGTGACGCGGCGCTCGTTGTGACAGGCGACGCAGTATCGATCCAGGAGGCGGCGCACCGATTCGGCGGACGCTGACGGGGGCTGGGCGGCCGCGGCGGCCAGAAGGCGATCGGAAGAGCCGGGGGTCCAACCGGCCGCCATCGCCGCGGCAAGCGCGGCGGCTGCGACCGCGATCGGCACGGACCCGGGCCGCGGCATCTTCATCGTCGCCCTCGCAGGCCTCTATGTCTACTGGGACTTCCGGCCGCGTTCGGCCAGCAGGATGTTGTCGATGCGGGTGTTCACGGCCGCGATCTGCGCCGTCAGATCGCGCCGCACGCCATCCACGTCGCGCCGCACGCCGTCCACGTCGCGCCGCACGCTCCCGACCATCCGCCACACGCCGAAAGGGACACCGACACCGGTGAGCACCGTGGCGATCACGTCGGAACTCATGCTCCCCCATCCTATCGCGATTCCCGCCAGAACGGCACCCGCATGCGCGTGTAGCGGCCCCGCATGCTCCGGATACGGACGCTCGCGGCGCCGAGCGACGGCGAGGCGGCCTGCACCCGCATGCCGCCAATCTCGTTGAGCAGCATGACGGCATCCCCCGGCGTCGTGAGCATCCTCTCCTCGATCTCCTCCCCGTTCGAGGGTGCCGGCGGGTCAGCGGCGAGGCCGCCGCTGGAGAACCCCCTCTCTGAGCAGCCGCGCCACCAGGGTCAGCTTCCCCTCGGCATCCAGGCAGTCGGGCAAGTCCTCGACGGCGAACTCGTCAACCGTCGTGGCGAACCGCAGAGCCGGCCACACGCCGGCCGGTAGCCTGAGCTCGCGGCCGCAGTACCGGAGGAGGCACGTCTCGTCCTCCTGCACGGCTTCGGTGAGCAGTCCGTCACGGCGTCCTACCCGCGAGTGGGGCGCCAGCGGGTCCGCGCACAGCCGTTCGCCGAGCAGATCGGTGAACAGCGGGACGTCGGTGGCCAGGATCTCGTCGGTGAAGCGGCGCCATACGACCTCCGGGTCGAACCGCGACTGCACGAGCGCCAGCTTCTCGCCGAACAGGCGCTCCCGCTCCCCGGCGGGGAAGCCCGCACGCGCGAAGTCGCGAGGGAGATTCCGGCGCAGCGATTCTTCCCCGAGTGCCGCCGCGGTGACGCTCTCGACGAGGAACTCGGCCCACGTGAACGCGGTGAGCCCGAGCGTGACGTGCAGCGACGTCTGATCCGTCGAACGGGCCGAGTGCATCAGGCCGCGCGGAAGGTAGACGGCGCTGCCCGGACCGAGCTCGAACTCGTCGCTGACGTCGCCGGGAGGCGTGCCGGATTCGAAGCGCTGGCCCGTGAGCGGCAATCGTACCTTCGTGTCGTAGATCGACCAGCGCTTCGTGCCGCTGATCTGCAGTACGAAGACGTCGTGGGTGTCCCAGTGCGGAGCGAATCCCTGCGCGTCGGGCGGCGTGAGATACACATTGGTCTGGACCCGCGATGAGAAGCGCTGCCCGAGCGCGACGCACAGCCGCGCCAGCGCCGGCACACGCGTATGGAGCTGGTTGAAGATGACGGTCGCGCCGGCGTCGAAGTGCCTCGCGACCTCCAGCGGCTGAACCCTGCCGGCGTCGTTCGCGTACTCGCGCGCAGCGACGTTGCCGTCGCCCCGGACCAGCTTGATGTCGCGGTGACCGGCGGCATGGGTGCCCAGCACGATGTCGAGGTCGGTCACCGAGAGCAGCTCGGCGTAGTACGCGGGTGCCTGGCGCCGGATGTGAAGGAGCCGTTGCTCGTAGTAGTCGCGTTCGAACTCCGCGGTCGGCAGCGGATCGATGAGCCAGGCGTACCAGTCGCGGTCGACCGCCGATCCCGGCCTGGAGTGATGCGTCGTCATGTGAGTGCTCCGGGCGAATGCGACCGCGGGTGCTTCGTTCTCGCGCGCTGGTCCTGAGAATCGCGTCGCAGATTGACAACCATGGTGCGTGCCACTAGGATACTGAGACTCGTTATCATTATCCAGAAGCTTGCGCCGCAGGATCGAGCGAGCAGGCTCCCAACGCGACCGTGAGGTCACGCCAGCCCCAGGAGAGAACCATGAGCAGTCTGGACAACCCGAAGCCCAACGATGATCGCCCGGGATCCCCGACGCCGCTGGCGGACGAGGACATCACCACCGTCGCTGTCGATCGCCGCTCGTTCTTCTCGCGCGCGGTCGCGGCCGGCTCGATCGTGGCGGCTGCCGCTTTGAGCGCGGCCTGCCCGGGCGGAACCGACTCCGACGGGGGTGGCGACGCGGGCGCTCAGGCGACCGACTCCGACCAGGCGACCGATTCCGACCAGGCCACCGATTCCGACGGCTCCCAGCAGTAGGGAGCGCTCTGGACGCCGTACGGGGCTGCGCCCCGGGACCGGCCGGACATGTCCCTGCGCAGGGCGATCTTCTGGGTGCATCTGGCGGTAGGCGTTGCCGCCTCTGTCGTGATCCTCATGCTGGCGGTGACCGGCGTGATCCTCACCTACGAGGCGCAGCTCGACCGGTGGGCGTTGCGCGGGTATCGCGCCGACCCTCCGGATCCCGACGTCGCGCCGCTCGGGGTCGATAAGTTGCTCGCGGGCGTCGTCACCCGCGAGCACCCCGCCGGTCTCGTCACATCCGTGGCCCTGCAACGGGATCCCCGCGAGCCGGCGGTCGTCGAGCTCGACGACGGGACCACTTTCCATGTCGACCGCTTCACGGGCGAGTCGCTGGGAGACGGCGACACGCGAACCCGACGCTTTCTCCAGAGCGTCCTGTACTGGCACCGGTGGTTCGCCCTGGAGGGGGAGCAGCGGATCATCGGCCGCACCATCGTGGCGACCGCCAACCTCGGGTTCCTGTTTCTGCTCGTCAGCGGGATCTACCTCTGGTGGCCGTCGGCCGGAAGTCGGGCGGCCTGGAGGAACGCGCTGTGGTTTCGCGGCGGCCTCGGCGGGCGGGCGCGTGATTTCAACTGGCACAACGTGATCGGCTTCTGGTCGGCCGTGCCGCTCGCCATCATCGTCTTCAGCGGCGCCACGATTTCGTATCAGTGGGCCGCCGACTTCGTCCACCGGCTGGCGGGCGACACGCCGCCGTTTCAGGCGTCGCCGCGACCGTGGGAGTCGGCCGCGCAGGGCGACCCGCCCGTTGCTCCGGACCCGGCGCCCCCGCGGCTTGAGCTGCAGGCGCTGGCCAGGAAGGCCGGCGCCGAGACGCCCGACTGGCGGGCGCTCACGATCGACCTTCCCGCCTCGGTTCACGCGCCCGTCGTGGTCGCCGTCGACCGCGGGACGGGCCGCCAGCCGTCGCGGAGCGAGGACCTTCTGTTCGACCGGGCAACCGGCGAGCTGGTCGCCCGCGCCGGCTATCCGACCTTCAGCCGCGGCTTCAAGATCCGCCGCTGGTTGCGGTTTGCGCACACCGGCGAGGTGTACGGCGTGATCGGGCAGTCGATCGCCGGCATCGCATCCCTGGGCGTCGTCGTCATGGTATGGACCGGCCTCGCGATGAGCTGGCGCCGTTTCTTCGGCTCCGCCGGCCGCACGTGACGCCGAAGCGCGCCGGGCGACGCCGGGACGAGCCCCGGGGGAAGCGTCAGCGCCGGTGATTCGGAGCTCCCTCGCCGTCCGCCCAGAGCATCCCTTCGGCCCGCGCCAGCAGCTCTCGCAGGCCGGTGCGGCGGAGCGCCGACACCGCGACTCCGCCGTGCAGGCGCGCCATCGCGTCGCCCTCGCCGTCCGCCATTCTGTCGATCTGGTTGAAGACGAGAAGCTCCTGTGCCTCCATGCCGATGTCGTGCAGCACGCGACGGACGGCCTCGATGCGCCGCTCGCAGTCGGGCGTCGCGGCGTCGACCACGTGGAGGAGCAGCGACGCGTCGGCCAGTTCCTCGAGGGTGGCGCGAAAGGCGGTGACGAGATCCGCGGGCAGGTCGCGGATGAAACCCACGGTGTCGGTGACGATGACCTCGCGCTCGCGCGGGAACCGCAGGCGCCGCGAGGTGGGGTCGAGAGTCGCGAACATCTGGTCGGCGACGTGCACCTCGGTGCGCGTCAGCGCCCGCAGCAACGTGCTCTTGCCCGCATTCGTATAGCCGACGATGGACAGCACCGGGACGGCGCGGCGCCCCCGCCGCTGCCGCCGGTTCTCGCGTTGCGCGGCCAGCTTCTTCAACTCGCGTTCGAGCC
>JAGWAH010000120.1:4924-11378 GCA_021296515.1 Acidobacteriota bacterium
CGCGCTGCGCGAGCCGCGGCAGCAGGTACTTGAGCTGCGCCAGCTCCACCTGCAGCTTGCCGTCGCGCGTGGTCGCGTGCTGCGCGAAGATGTCGAGAATGAGCTGCGTGCGGTCTATCACCCGCAGCTCCATGCGCTCGCCCAGGTTGCGCGCCTGCGTCGGGGTCAGATCCTGGTCGACGATCACCAGGTCGACGTCGTTCTGGAAGGCGCGGATGACGAGCTCCTCCAGCTTGCCGGAGCCGAGCACGGTCTTGGGGTCGACCCGGGGTCGGTTCTGCGTCACGACGTCGATGATGTCGACTCCCGCCGAGTGGGCCAGCTCGCGCAGTTCGGCGATGTGAACCTCGAGATCCCGGGCGCTGCGGCCGGCGGTCACGGAGACCAGGACCGCGTGCTCGCGGTCGCCGATGCGCTGCGTGCCGGTGCGGCGCGCGAGCACGGCCTCGCGCTCGCGGATCCAGTCCTGGAAGTCGAACGCGATTCGCGCCGGGGGCTGCGGGTCGAGGCATTCGATGCCGGCGTCGCGGTCGTCGACGGTACGGTCGCCGGCGGGCGCGAGCGCCGCGGTATGGGCAAGGGCGGGCAGGCCGTCGTCGTCCATGCCCACCGTGACCATGGCGTCGAGCCGTAGCAGCAGCAGGTCCGTCCGGTCGTCGCGCGTGAGTCCCTCGTTCCCGAGATGGGTGTGGAGGCAGCGCAGGCCGCGCAGACGCCCGCGGCCGGCCCGCAGGCGGCCCCAGTCGGGCAGGGCAATCGAGTGGGCGTCGCCCACCATCACG
The DNA here is from genome assembly GCA_021296515.1 of Acidobacteriota bacterium. Classification (GTDB taxonomy): domain Bacteria; phylum Acidobacteriota; class Vicinamibacteria; order Vicinamibacterales; family UBA8438; genus WTFV01. Next base: position 5,707 of record JAGWAH010000120.1, read on the forward strand.
TGCTGCACGAGCCCGCGGCGATCGAGCAGCACGCCGACCTGGCGGCGAATCTCGTGGCTGATTTCGGTCAGGTGCCGGGCGAGCTCCTGGGTGATCAGCCGATCGGCCGGCACCCGGCGCCGGAAGAGGCGCTCGAGCTGGCGCGTCTGACTGGCCTTGAGGCCGTGCGTATCACCGAAGACCTCGATGGGAGGTGCCTCCAGTCGCCGCCGGCTCCGATTGCCGCCCAACCGGGCCTGACTGGCAGTCTACGCCGTATCTGCGGCGCAGATTGCCAGCTTGTGAAGCGGTGGACTCGCGGTCATCCGCGCGTGTGGTTCGAGTCCGGCCGGCGGGGCTCCTGGCGCCACGCAGACACCCACGCGGCGCCCAGCCGCGCCCAGGCGCTGGTGGCTTGCGCCGCCCACAGGGTCGGCTGCAGTGCCCAGTGGGCGACCTGGGCCGAGCCTGTCTCCGGCCGGTTGTACACGATCGCCTGCTTCGACGGCGACAGCAGGGTCTCTCCGGTCAGGACCTCCTGCTGCTCCTGGTTGGTGCACACGGCCCTCAGCCGCACGCGGTTCCGATCCGGCAGCCGCTCGACCACCTCCACCCGCGCGGTGATGCGGTCGCCGAAGTAGACCGGCCGGGTGAACGCGATCTGCAGGCTGACGTAGACGCAGCCGGGACCCGGGAGCTGCGTGCCCAGCACGGTGGAGAGCAGGCTGGCCGTCCACATGCCGGGTACGATGGGTTTCTCGAACCGGGTCGAAGCGGCGTAGGCGTGGTCCTGGTGAATGGGGTTGTGGTCGCCGACCGAGTCGATGAACTGGGCCACGTCCCCGGGGGTGGCGACCCGCGTCAACTCGGCGGCATCGCCGACGGCGATTTCCTGTATCGGGCGTCCTCGCATCCGCGTTTCCGTTCGTCGCCGGCCGCCGACGAGGGGCCAGCGACGCGGCGCGCATTATACATGCAGGGCCGCTAGGCCGGATCCTTCGGCGTCTTGGCGCCGGCCGCGGTCTTGCGGCGGGTCTGCCGGCGCGGCCGGGGCGGGTCGGTCGCTGTCGCCGCCGCCGGGCGGGTTCCCAGGGCCTCGAGCTGGTCCGCCAGCGACTCGATGCGGTCTTCCAGAGCCATCATCTGCCGCGAAAGGCCGACCACCTGATCGCGGGTCGGTAGTCCGAGCGACTCGATCCCGGCCTTGGTGGCGTGCTCGGTCGCCTGCCGGGCCTTGGCCTGGACGCTCAGAAACTGGTCGAGGGTCTTGCCGAGGGCCTCCGCGAAGGCTTCGGTGCCCATCACCTGCTCCAGGGCCCGGCTCCACGCCGCCAGCCAGTCGTCGAGGAACCGCTTCCACTGGGCGAGCACCTCGGGATCGATCGGTCCGGTACCCGGGAACGGCGACGCGCCCGGCGGGCCGAAGTTGGAGAACTGACGCCAGAACTGGGTCGGATCCGGCGGGTTGGGGACGTGGCCCTGGTTCGCCATCTGCCGGGCCGCCTTGATCCACGCCTCCGTGCCGGCCTCCACCTGCTTCCGCCACATTGCGAACAGATCGTCGGGCGCCGAAGTGGGGTCTGCCATCTGTATCGATCCTCCAGGAGTCCTGCGCCCTCGGCGGCGCGGACTATTGCGATCGCGCCGCGAGCCAGCTCGCCACGTGCGGCCAGCAGTCGCGGGATGCGCTCCGCCCGGCGATGAGGGAGATATGGCCGCCGGGAAGCTCCATGTACTCCTTGTCCCGGCTTCCGACCAGATCGACGAGCGCCTGCACCGTCGCCGGCGGGGCGATGTTGTCCTCGCGGGCTCCGACGACCAGCAGGGGACAGGTGATGCCGTTGACGTCGACGGGCCGTCCGTTGAGGCGCAGCGTGCCCCGCGCCAGACGATTCTCCTGGTAGAAGTCCCTGACCCACTGGCGGAAGAACTCGCCGGGAAACGGCACGTACTCGGAGCTCCACTTCCGGAGCGCCTTGTAGCTTTCCAGATAGCGGTCGTTCCAGGCGTTCCACCAGAGGTTCAGGCCCGTGCTCAGGTCCATGGTGGGACGGAGCAGCTTGAAGCCGAGCTGCACCATCTCGGCCGGCATCTGTCCGAGGGTGTCGACCAGCTTGTCGACGTCGAAGTAGCGGGCGTCGAGCCAGCAGCCGAACAGGCCGGCGTTCGCGAAATCGATCGGGCCGGCCAGGTTGACGAGGTTCCTGACCGGGAAGTCCGGATGAGTGCCGAGAAAGCTGACCGCGAGGGGCGCGCCCATGCAGTAGCCGACGACCGAACAGGAGTCGGCCTCCGCGTGGGCCAGCAGCTTCCGCCCCATGCGGGGCAGGATGCGCGTGGCGCAGTCGGCGAACGTCAGATGGTCGTCCTCGGGACCGAAGACACCCCAGTCGAGCAGATAGAAGGGAAACCCCCGCTCCACCATGTACTCGATGAAGCTGGCCCGGGGCAGCAGGTCGAAGACGGTGGGACGGCTGATGCCCAGGTTGGGCACGAACAGCACCGGGGTGCCGTACCGGACGGGGCCGTCGTAGCGGTACAGGCGCGCCTTGTGCTTGCGGTAGACCTCCTGGCGGGGGCTCTGCGCGACGACCGGCTCGTTGGACTCCGCGACGAGCTCGCCGATGTTGCGCACGCGTCGGATGGTGCGCTCGATCTCGGTCTCCCAGCCCGACCGGGCGGTTCCGTCGCCGGGGGTGGACTGCTCCGACATGACGGTCTAGGCCGCGGCCTTCGCCGCCGGCTTCGCCTTCGCCGTGGTCCCGGTGCTCTTCGGCGCCGCACTGGCGGCGCGCTCGGTCCATTTCTGCGCCCACGCCAACTGGGCGGCGCCGATCTTCTCCACCGATTCCTGCCATACCGCGAACAGCTTCTGGTTCTCGTCGTCGATCGTGCCCAGCATCTTCACCGGCACCGCCTTGCGAACCATGCCGAACCAGCTCTCCCACAACTCGCTCTGGGCCTCGGTCCAGCGGCTGCTCAGGGCCTGGGTCTGCGCGGTCCAGTCCAGCAGATCCTGGGGGATGGCGGGGACGGCCGATGCGCCGTCGCCGACACTCCGCACCACCGCCTTCTGCGTCTCGAGGCTGTTCTTGACGGCGGCCTCCCAGGCGTCCACGGCCTTCCGCCTGGCTGGCCTGCTGCTCCGCGGCCTCGGTCCAGATGCTCCAGAACTTCTTCTGCGTGTCCGTCAGCGCCTGCAGCATGTCGTCGGTCTGCTTGTTCCAGTTGATCATCGAGTCTCCTTCCATCGAACGAGACGGATGGTAACAAAGAGTGCTTACTTTTGCAAGCACCCGCGCGCGCAAGGGATCAGTCGGCGTCGTTCACCTTGCGGAACGACTCGTACATCTCGACGAGCATCTCGCGCTGGCGGGCCGACAGGTAGGGATCGCGGCGTACCGCCTCGACGACGTCGTTCGCCTCGCCCTGCGCCGGATCGAGGATGCCGGCCTGGGCGTACAGCGTCTCGGCGGACAGCTCCAGCCCGTCGGCGAGTGCCTTGAGGACGAAGCTGCTGGGGTTCCGGAATCCGCGCTCGATTTGGCTGAGATAGGCGTTGGAGATGCCGCAGGCGTCGGCGAGCTGGCGGACCGACAGATGCCCCAGCTCGCGCTGGCGGCGGATGAACTCCCCGAGGCCGGCGTCGGGACCGGAGCGCTTGACAGCCATGCCCGGCGTCGCCCGTCTACATTTCCAGGCCGCCGTTGACGGCCAGGACGGCGCCGGTAATGTACCCCGCCTCGTCTTCGAGCAGGAACCGGACGCAGCGGGCCACCTCCGAAGCCTGTCCCAGGCGGCCCACCGGGATGCGGCCGATCACCGTCTCGAGGACTGGCTTGGGGACCGAGGCGACCATCTCGGTCTCGATGAATCCGGGGGCGACGCAATTGACCGTGATCCCCTTGCGGGCCACTTCCAGTGCGAGGCTCTTCGTGAAGCCGAACTGACCGGACTTCGAAGCGGCGTAGTTCGCCTGTCCGATGTTGCCGCTCTGGCCGATGACCGAGCTGATGTTGACGATGCGGCCGCTCTGGCGCTCGGTCATGTGGTCGAGGACCGCCTTGATCATGTAGAACGCGCCGGAGAGGTTCACCCGGAGCACCGCGTGCCAATCGTCGACGGACATCTTGCGCACCGTCTTGTCGACGTTGATGCCCGCGTTGTTGACCAGGAAGTCGATGCGCCCGTGGGTGTCGAGCACCTCCCGGACCACCCGCCTGCAGGCCTCGGGCTCGGCGACGTTGCCCTGGTGCAGCGAGATCGAGCGGCCCTCGGCCTGCAGGCCGGCCGCGAGCGCTTCGGCCGCCTCCGTCCCCCGGTTGTAGCCGGCCGCGACGTGAGCCCCCGCCTCGGCCAGGGATTTCGTGATGGCTGCGCCGATGCCCCGGCATCCGCCGGTGACGACGGCGACTCTTCCTGTGAACATACTGATTCCTCTGCGCCGACCGGTTTCCTCCGCGAAACGACCAGAAGCGTAGCACGGTCGTCGCGGGGGCCGGGCGTGTCGCTGCGCCGGCGTTCGATGCCGGCCGGTTGCCGCTCAGCTCGCCAGGGCCGCGTAGACGCCGGTCGATGTGGAGACGCGGGGCTGCGGCGGCGACAGGGCGCCGTCGGTTTCCGGCCCCGCGGTTCGTTCCTCGGCGACCACGGCCGGGTCGACACGCAGCACCGCATAGCCGGCGACGGCCCCGGCCCCGAAACCGGGCTTGAAAACGCGCGTCGGGGTCGAGATCACGCCGTCGCGCACCGCATCGTGGATCGCCAGCGGAATGCTTGCGGCCGACGTGTTGCCGACCCGGGCGATGTTGAAGTACATCCGGTCGCGGCCGATGCCCGCCTGCTCGGCCAGGTCGATCACCATCCGCTTGTTCGCCTGGTGGGGGACGATCAGTTCGATGGCGTCGATGAGGGTTCCGGGGCCGTCGTCGTCGGGCGGGCGATATCCAGCGTGTCTGGCGCCGGCTGTCGACGCCGGCCGGAATTCCTGTCGCATGAATTATAGGTCCGCTTCCGTTTCGCTGGAGTAACGGGCGGCGTTAAATCTCTGCAACACGGCGAAGGGGCGGAGCCCCGGCGCTCTTCGCTCCGCGGGTCGGCTCGTCCTGGCCGGCGGCCGTCGCTCTACAATGCGTCGATGCCCGACCTGCTTGGACGGCCAATGCTCCGGCTCGGTTCCCTGGCGGTGATCTGCGCCTGGCATTGCATCGTTGGGCCGGCTCTGTGCCTCGCCGCTTCCCGACAGGCCGACCCGGCGGACCCGGTCAGATCAGCCGTGGTGACGGCGGTCACCGCGGAGATCGTCATCGACGGGTCGCTCGACGAGGCCCCTTGGCGGCAGGCGCCGAAGATCGGCGATCTGGTCCAGAGAATCCCGGTGGCCGGCGCAACGCCCACGGAGAGGACGGAAGTCACGCTGCTCTACGACGAGGACAACCTCTATATCGGCGTCATGTGCTACGACTCGGAGCCCGGCCAGGTGCTGGCGTCGCAGATGGCGCGCGACGCGAGCCTGAACGCGGACGACCGGCTGGGCATCGTGCTCGACACGTTCCGCGACCAGAGCAACGCGTTCCACTTCGCGACCAACCCGGCCGGCGCCATGGTCGACGGCCTGGTGTTCGCGAACGGCGAGACGAACGACGACTGGAACGGCATCTGGATCGTGCGTACCGCGCGGACGGACGCAGGGT
>JAGWAH010000014.1:0-322 GCA_021296515.1 Acidobacteriota bacterium
GCTCGCGCAGATCGCGCGCCATCGCCGAGCCCACGGCGACCACGGCATCCGCGTTCGCGAGGGCGCGCTGCTTGCGCCGCAGGTTCGCGCGCATGTAGGGGATGAGCGGCAGGGTCAGCGGCCACAGGGCGCCGGCGCGGGGCCGCACGCAGCGGGTCATCATGCCCGCAGTGCACGACGGACAGAGCTCTGCGGCGCGCGGATCGTGGATGAGGTCGGACCAGTAGCAGACCGGCCAGTAGTCGCGCACGGTGCAGATCGCCGGCACGCCGGCTTCCCGCGCGGCGGCGATGCCGGGAGGTCCGGTAAGGCGGTGCTGCGC
>JAGWAH010000014.1:404-22251 GCA_021296515.1 Acidobacteriota bacterium
TAGGGAACCGGGGGGGACCATGCCCGGAACTCGAGCGGGTGGAATCCGTCGTAGCCTTCGTCCGTCCGGCTGCCCCCGCCGCCGGTCCGCGGCCGCACCAGCGTGACGGCGTGTCCCCGCGCGCGCAGGCCGCGCGCCAGCTCGTAGGTGCTCCAGCCGCTGCCGCCGCAGACCGGCGGGAAGACGTCGGTGGCGATCAGGATCCGCATGGCTGCTCACGCCCCGCGCGCCGGTCGAGGGCGGCCTGGATGGCCGCCGCCAGCCGCGCGCAGTGTACGTCCCACCCGAAACGCTCGACCGCCCGGCGCCGCGCCGCCGCGCCGAGCCGCCGCCGCCGGGCCGCGTCGCGGAGCGCGTCGATGGCCCGCGCGAGCGCGCCCGGCTCGCCCGCGTCGTACAGCACGCCCTCCTGCCCGTCGCGGACGAGCCGCTGCAGGCGATCGATCCGCGGCGCGACCACCGGCAGGCCCGCCGCCATGTATTCGAACACCTTGAGCGGCGACCAGTAGAAGCCGAGCGACAGGGGCGGGTGCGCGGCGACGTCGAACGGCGCGGCCCCGACGTCCGCGGCGGCGAGGCTCGCCGGCATCGCCTCGTGCGGCACGTCGCCGATGCAGTGCACCCCGTCGACGTCCCGCGCCGCCTCGCGCACGCGCGGCAGCTCCGGCCCGCTGCCGATCAGCACGCAGCTCACGTCGTCGTGGCCGCCTTCCCGCAGGCGACGCATCGCGTCCACCAATTGCAGGGCGCCGTGCCAGGCCCGGAACGCCCCGGCGAAGACGACGCAGGTTCCCTCCGCGGGGCGCCTGAAGGGAACCTCGCCGGCCGCGTCCGGCGTGAAACGCCTGGTGTCCGCCCCCCATTCGATCTCCACGATCCGATCCCGAGGCGCCCACGCGGGAAGAATGTCGGCCTGCGGGGTGACGAAGAGGTCCGCGCGACGGCACTGCCAGTCGCGCCACCGCCGCATCGGCTCCACCAGCAGCGCCCTGTCGAGCCGCCCCTTGCGCGAGCCCGGATGGTCGATCACCGGCGCGTTCACCTCCAGCACCGCGAGAGCCCCGACCGACCGCGCCGCGTAGATTCCCTCCCCGCCGAAGTTGTAGTACCGCTCGACGAGGACGTCGGGTTCGATGCGCTCCGCCAGCGCACGCACGCGAGGCCCCCGCAACCACCGCAGCCTGCGCGCGCCGAGCGGCGGCGGCATGTCGATCCACGAGACCCCGTCCCGCGGAAAGGGTCCGTCACCCGCGGAAGCGAGGACGTGCACCTCGTGGCCGAGCGCCGCGAGCCCGGCGGCGACGCTGCCGACGTGCACGGACCCGCCGTCGCGCCCGGGCACCCGTTGATCGGTCGCGACGTACAGCACTCTCACGACGCGTGGTCCGGTGAGCGAAGGATCATGACGTACCCGTCACTTCGTCGAAGAGCCGCTCGAGCCGCTCGGCCCGTCGCGCCCACGAATACCGCTCCACTGCGTCGAACGCGGCCCGGGCTATCCGATCCGCGCGCACGGGATCGTCGAGCAGCGAGCGCACCCCGGCGGCCAGAGCCTCCGGATCGCCGGGCGCGACGAGGGTCGCCGTGCGTCCCTGCTCGACGATCTCGCGCAGCGCCGGGAGGTCGGAAGCCACGATGGGCCGGCCGGCGGCCATGTACTCGAACAACTTCAGCGGCGACGTGTAGCGCGCGTACGGCATGTCGACGGTGGGCAGCGCCAGGACGTCGGCGCGCGCCAGCAGCGGTCCCACCTCGGACGGCGCCACGAGTCCCGTAAAGGTCACCCGCCCGGTGACGCCGCGGGCGCCGGCGAGCGCTCTCAGGCGATCGAGATCGAAATCCGTGGGCCGGCCGCCGATGAGGAGTCCGTGCACGCGAGGCAGCCGCGCCAGGGCCTCGATCACCACGTCGGCGCCCTTCCAGGAATAGAAATGACCCGCGTAGGCCACGGTCGACGGACCCGTCCGCGGCGGCGGCGCGTAGTTGCGCGAGGAGTCCAGCCGGACGCCGCTCGGCGCGGCCGCGACCCGGCGCCGCTCCCCGAACAGGTTCTCCAGCTCCTTCGCAAAGGCGTTGGTGATGGTGACGTAGCCGTCGGCGGCGCGCCAGACGCGACGCTCGCGGCGATGCAGCCGGGCCAGCTTGGACGCCCCCGCCGCCCTCGACTTCGACCCCATCCGGGGCAGCATCTTCGCCCGCACCGGCGCGAACCCGTGCGATTCGTACACGACAGGGGGACGCATTCGGACCGGGAAGCGCAGCGCGAGGTCCGCGAGGCCGAGGTCGCGGGTGAGCGCGAGGTCCCAGCGGCGCCGCTCCAGCAGCCGTTCCAGCGCCTGCGCCAGGTAGCCGGCCCGGCGGACGGGCGGGGGCCCGAACACCGGTGCGCGCTCGATGCGCAGGCGCGGGTCCGGCTGCAACCCGTAGAACGCCAGCGGATCCCGCGCCGGTACCCGAGTATCGGGCCGCACCAGCAGGTGGACGTCGTGCCCCCGCGCGGCGAGCGCGGCGCACGTCTCCATCGTCTGAATGCCGTTGGCGCGCTCCAGGGGAAAGCGGATGTCCGAGAGGTAGAGGATGTTCACGGCGTGGTGGACGTCGCCTGCCGGTAACGCTCCGCCTGCTGGTAGAAGGACGGCCTGTCGAACAGGTACCGATACGCCAGGTCGGGCAGGATGCGCGGCAGGACGATGAACATCGTATGGGCGTTGCGGCCCGGCTCGAGCCGCTGCCGATCCATCAGGCCGGCGCCGAACAGCGCCATCAGGCCGACGTTCCAGCAGACACAGGCGGTCACGAGCGCCATGACGACCCGGCGCTGCGGCGGGCCGGCGGCCATCCTGATCGCCGCGGCCAGACCGATGACCAGCAGTATCGTCGTCCCGACGAACCGGCGCTGGCCGAACGTCCCCGCCGCCTGCCACGTCTCGACGCTTCCCGAGACGTACACCTGCGCGGCGAACATCGCGAGCAGGCAGATCCCGATGCGCCGCGCGTCGGCGATGCCGGCCCGACCCGTCCCGCTCCCGGTGAACCAGGCCAGGCCCGCCAGCGACACGAGCACGAGCGGGGTCCAGACCAGGAGGCCGTGCGCCGGCGACAACAGGACGAACGGCGCGAACGGCGCCAGCCACTGCATCTTGCCGGCGACCTCCGGTGCGGGACCGAACCGGCCGTACAACGCGAGGTACGCCCCGATCTGCGGCAGGTAGCAGACCAGCGCCACGGCGGCCCCCGCCGCGAGCCGCAGCAGCAGGGCGCGGACGCGGGCAAGGTCGCCCCGCCGCCGCGCCGCGACGACCGACCACGCGAAATCGATGGCCGGACCGACGACGAAGAAGGCGTCCTGCTCGCGCACCATCGCCATCAGCGCCGCGACGGCGCCGAGGCCCGCGAGCCCGCCGAGCGTCCAGCGTTCGCGGACGACCAGCCAGAGGCTGACGAACAGCGCCACGGCGAACGCCGAGCACGCATGCGCGAACCCCGCCGCGACGTACATGTAGAAGAGGACCGGCGTGCCTACCCAGACGGCCAGCCCCGCCAGGTGCCCGGCGCCCAGCAGCCGGCGCGCGGAGAAGATGGACAGGCAGATGGCCAGAAAGCCGTACGCCGCCGAGCCGTAGGTGACGGCCGCCAGGTACGGCCGCGAGAAGCCGTCGACCGCCACCGGTGCGCCCAGCGCACGCATCGTGCGCGCCGCAACGTCGCCGGCCGCGTAGAACGGGGACCAGAGGATGGCGGGTCCGATCGTTCCGAAGTTGATCCTGTAGCCGGTGTCGGTCGTCCGTTCCAGGAAGGTCTCGCGGAAACCGTGGGCGCGGGCTATCTCCCGGTCATGGAAGTATCGGTACTCGTTCTCGAACGACAGATCGTGATCGAACCAGAGCGAACGCAGGTAGGCGAAGTACTGAATCTCGTCCGAGGCGTAGAGGCGCGTGGTGACCGCCGGCAGCGACAGGCACGCGAGCAGCACCAGCGCAATCCACCTGGCGCGCTCGCCGCCGGCCGCGAACCACCCTCGGCTCGTCACGGCTGCACTATACAATCTCCCTGCCGGGCGGCACGGCGCCGCCAGCCATGCGAATCTGCCACGTCACTCCCCACCTGCCGCCCGACCAGTCCGCCAACGCGTTGCTGCCGGTCCAGCTCGGTCGGAGAGCGGGCGCGGACGGCGACTCCGCGACGTACGTGTCGCACCCGCCGAGGTCCTCCGCCGCCGGAGACCTTCCGGGACCGGTCACGTTGATTCCGTGGCGGGACCGCTCCGCGGCGTCGTGGAGCGCCCGCAAGTGGCGCGGCGTCCGGCAGGCCGCGCTGATAGCACGGCGCGCCGCCCCCGCGATCCGCAACGCCGATCTGGTTCACCTGCACAGCAACGGCCTGCTCACGGAGGTCGGCGCGTGGCTGGCCCGGCGCTACGGCAAGCCGACCGTGCTGACGCTGTACGGCACCGAGATCTGGCACTACCGCCGGCGCCGCCCGGTCGATCTCTTCACCCGCGCCTACGACGCGGCCGGACAGGTCACCTTCTACAGCGAGCGGCTCCGAGAACGCGCCGAGTCGCTCGGGCTGCGCCAGAGCCACGCCCAGGTCGTCTATCCGCCGGTCGACGCCGCGTTCACCTGGTGCACGCCCGAAACGCGCCGGGAGGCGCGGGCCGCGCTGGGACTCGGCCAGGGTCCGATCCTGCTCAACGTCAAACGGCTCCATCCACTCGCCGGCCAGCGCTACGCCATCGAGGCGCTGCCGGACATGGTGCGCGCCCACCCCGGCGTGCGGCTGGTCGTGTGCGGCGCCGGCCCCCTGCGCCCCGACCTCGAGGCGCTGGCGCGCCGTTGCGGCGTTGCCGACCGCGTGCTGTTCGCCGGCCTCGTCGACAACCGCGCGCTGCCCGCGTACTATGCCGCGGCCGATCTGTTCCTGCTGCCCTCGCTGCTCGAAGCGACGCCGACGGTGGCTCTCGAAGCGCTGGCATCCGGTACGCCGGTGCTCAGCTCGGACAATCCGGGCGGCCTGGAGCTGCACGAGCTCTTCGACGACGACGTGGCCATCGTGCCGCGCGAGAACGCGGAAGCCATCGTCCGGGCGGTCTCCGCGTTCCTCGACGCGCCGCGGCGGACCTCGGCAGCGACCCGGCGGCGCATCGAACGGGATCTGCGTCCCGAACGGGTCTCGGACCGCTTCCATGCGCTCTATGGTCGACTCGTGGACGAGCCTGTTCGATGAGATCTCCCACCACCGACCTGCCCGCGGGCACATCCGCTTCGAGCGCGCCGCGGCGACGACACCCCGGCCTGACCCTCTTCCTCTTCGCGACCCGCAAGCTGGCCGACCTGTACTGCGGACTGCGTTACGCGATCCGTTTCTTCCGACTGGGCCAATGGTCGAACGCCGCCAGGTGCCTGCGGTCGATCTTCGACGATCCGCGTCCGCACCGTCCCAGGGATCGCGGCTTCTACGAACGCTACCTGCGCGTGCAGGACGCACGGCGGCGCGTCCCGACGCGGCGGATCGTGAGCGCGGTGATCGAGGGCGTCGCCCACCCGGACAAGGTCCTCTGGATCCCGGCGGCGGATCTGGAGTGGAAGACGAAGCTGCCGTGGACCCTGTACTTCAACGACGTCCTGCCCGGGGACTGGGATCTGGAGGTTCGCCTCGTCGACAAGACGAACAAGCACCGCTCGGTGGCGCAGCACTTCCGGGACGGCGTTCCGTGGGAGCGGACCGACATCTTCGTGAATCGCTACCCCGCGCAGCTCGCCGCCGGCTGGCGCCCGCGCGGCGCCCGCAGCCTCGACGAGCTGCGGGAGTTCTACGAGCTGCATATCGATCCGCTTCACGAGAGCATCCGCCGGCGCGGCTTCATCCTGGCCGTCGACCGGGGTGGAACCGTCGATATTCCGCACGTGCACATCGCCCGGGACGGGCGCCTGCTGCTGGGCGACAACGGCAACCACCGGCTCGCCATCGCGAAACTCCTGAACGTCCGCCGCATCCCGTGCTTCGTGCGCGCGCGCCATCTGGAGTGGCAGCGCGTCCGCACCCTGGTGGCCCGCCACGGCCCGGCCGGCTGCTGGAGATTCGTCGATCCGGCCCTTGCGACCCACCCCGACCTGGCCGATCTGCTGGCGAGATGAACCGGTGTTCGAACGACTCAAGGCGCTCTTCACGCACACGACCGTATACGGCGTCGGCGACGTGGCCACCTCGCTGCTGAGCCTGCTGCTGCTGCCGGTCTTCACGCGCTATCTCACCCCCGTCGACTACGGCGTCATCGCGCTGCTGGTGACTGCCGAGGCCGGCATGAAGGTGCTGTTCCGCTGGGGCGTGGACAAGGCGTTCATTCGCCTCTACTACGACTGCGCGGACGCCGAGGCCCGGCAGAGGCTCGCCAGCTCGATCTTCCTGTTCCTGGTCGCCGCCAACGGTGCGCTGCTGGCCGTCGGACTTCTGGCGGCGCCCCGCATCGCCGCGGAGCTGCTCGGCACGGCCGCCCACACCGGCATCCTGCGGCTGGTCATCGCCAACACCTTCGTCATCGGGTTCTTCTTCATCCCCTTGTCGCTGCTCCGCATCGAGGGACGCTCGGCGCGCTACGCGAGAGTGACGTTCTCGCGGGCCTTCCTGACCATCCTGTGCCGCCTGCTGCTCGTCGCGCTCCTGGAGATGGGGGTGCTCGGTTTCGTTCTCGCGGACATCGTCGTGACGACGATCTACACCGTGCTGCTCGGCCGCCTGTGCGCACCGCTGATTCGCCCGACGTTCTCGCGGGCGGCGCTGCGCGAGGCACTGCGCTTCGGACTGCCGATGCTGCCCAACACGTGCGCCCACCAGGTCATCGCGTTGAACGACCGGTACATTCTGAGCCGCTACGCGACCGTGGGAGACATCGGCGTCTATGCCATCGGCGCCACGCTGGGCGTCGCCGTGAAGTACTTCCTGCGCGCGTTTCATACCGCCTGGGCGCCGTTCGTCTACGAGATGATGGACAAGCCGGACGCGCGCGCCACCTACCGCGCCGTCACGACCTACGCCTTCCTGGTGATCGTGCTGCTGGCCGCGGGCCTGGCCGCAACGGCCGACGACCTGATCAGGCTGATGACCGTGGCCGACTTCCACGCCGCCGCCCGGGTCGTGCCGTGGATCGCGTTGGGCGCCGTGCTGCAGGGGGTCTACCAGCTCACGTCGGTGGGGCTCTCCATCAAGAAGCGTACGCGCTACTACCCCCTGGCCACGGGCCTCACGCTCATCGCCAGCGTGGGCGCCAACCTGGTGCTCATCCCGCGTTTCGGCTTCATGGGAGCCGCGTACGCGAACGCGTTCGCCTACGGCATCCTCGCGAGCGCGGGCATGGCCTTCTCGCAGTGGCACTACCCGATACGCTACGAATGGTTACGGCTGCTGAAGGTCGCGGCGGCGGGGCTCGCGAGTTGCTGGCTCGCCTCGATCGTGCCGGTCGGAGAGCCCGGCGCGGTCGCGAGCCTGCTCGCCCGCGGCGCCCTCGTCGTCGTCTGCTACCCCGTGGCGTTGCTCGCCCAGGGGTTCTTCCGCCGCACCGAGATCGCGCGCCTCGTCGAGACCGTGCGCGTCATCGGTCAGCATCCGAGTCGCCTCCGAAGAAGCACCAGGAACGCTCCGTGAGCGCACGGTGAAGTCCGGGATCGTTCGATTTCCCCACCAGTCGATGGGACGCTGGCCACGTCGTCCACCCGGCGGCGCGAAACACCCGATCCAGCATCGTCCCGGTGAACTGGCCGCTCACCGGCCCGGCCGCCTGCGCCACCGCGCGCAGCACGGCCGGCTGGGCGGCGCACGGCGCGTACAGATCGACGAGCGTGTGCCCCCCGGCGTTCGGTCTCAGCACCGCGAAGCCGAGCTTCTCCCTTGCACGAAGCACGGCGGCGAAGCGGTAGTCGAAGTAGGGATGCCGCGCATAGCGCCATACGACGTGCTCCGGCGTCCAGACCGGCCCGATGGCCCGGTCGTCGAACCGTCTCGTGTAGCAGTGGTCCGGGACGTCGGGCGCATCGTCTTCGATCCGGACCGCGAGGCCGGCGGACGACCGCGCCGACGTCCGCCACCGCAGCCACGACAGAACCTCCCGTGCAACGCGCGTGCGCGGTCGGACGCGGGGCCGTCTCGTCTGCGCGAGGCACCGGCGATACGCGCCCGCCGCCACGGCGCCGATGCTGCGATAGACCTGCGCGTTGGCCTCCGACTGCCCCGACGACAACGCCACGTCGTAGTCGGCGGTCCGGGCCTCGTGAATCGCCCGGCCGAGACCGCGGCGGCGAAACGCCGGCGCCACCATCGTGCTGGTCGAGAAGGCCCCGCGCCGCGGGACGCCGTCCACGCGCAAGGTGCACGGGATGAAACCGGAAGCCCCCACGAGACGCGCGCCCGCGTAGCAGACACGCACGTCGCAGCCGTCGGGATTGTCGACGTACTGCCACTCGAACCACCCGGGCCGGTGCGGCGGCCGGCCCGCCGGCGAGTGCTCGGCCAGGAACTGCCGCACGGTATCGGCCTCGCCGGCGCGCATCCGGCGCACGACCATGCCGTCGAGGTCGCCCGCGGCGCTCATCGATCCCGAGCGCTGTGCGCCCTGGCGAACTCCGTCAGCGTCGCGCCCCGGACGCCGGTCGACGCCAGGTGCTCGAACACGCGGGCCAGGCGGTCGAAGAGGCCGTCGACCGCTTCGGAGGTGGGATTGTAGGGCGACGCGCCCGGCAGCAGCTCGGACGAATGGAACATCATCTCCAGCACCGGCAGCCGGAGCCGGCGGCCGAGCTCGCAGACGCCGACGAGGCGCTCCGCCGTCATGTGGGGAAAGGGCCGCAACCACTGCGGCGCCACCTGAAACAGGCGATCCGCGGCGCGCCACGGCAGGGACCGGCGATGCCGGGCGTACGATCTGCGCAGGCCCGCGCAGGCCCGCATCGGCCGGCTGGTGTGCAGAATCGTGACGGGCACTTCGAGCAGGCCGGAGCCTCCGCGGCGACAGACGTCCTGCCCCGCCAGCTCGTACGGCTCGACGCCGGCCGGGAGAAAGTCGGGGCCGCCTGCCCGCAACCCGATATCGTGGCGCCAGGACACGCCCGGCGTCACGGAACAGTCCACTTCGTATCCGAGCGACGTGAGAATCGGAACGTGCGTCTCCGAGAATCCCCAGCGCCCGGCGCGGTAGCTCGTCGGCGCACGCCCGCTGCGGGCGCGGACGGCGGACGTCAGCGTCTCCAGCTTGTCGGCGAGAAGCGTCCGCGGGAGCTCGTGCGGATACGGAAGCGCGGCGCCGGCGCCGTCCCACGCGGCGTCGAAGGGCGGTGTCGACCAGGGATGCAGGTGGGCGCCCACCTCGGCGCGCCCGGCGTCCGCGGCCGACCCGATCGCACGCTCGAAGGCGGGACTCGTGACCACCTCGTACGTGCAGAGATAGGTCGGCGCAAAATCGTACTCCTCGCACAGACTCTGGAAGCGGGGAACGGCCGACAGGTTCTCGACGGTCTGCGGCGCCGTCACGTCCCACTGGTTGTCGGCCTCGGTGTCGACCGTGATGACAAGCCGCATGCAGTTCGCCCTGTGGTATCGTAGCGCGTCACGCCGGAACCCCGCCGCGCACTACTCCAGCCGGCTCCCCCGCGATTCTCCCGGGTCGGGCGTGAACGCAACCAGTGCGCAGCAAGACCGCTGTAACGGGAACGGTTCGGCTCGGCCGCGGAACGAAAGGCCACACCGCCAACATCTCGACGTATCTCGACGCCGAGGGCGCCGAGCGCGCCACGGTAGAGGCCATCGCGTGGATCAAGTCGCTCCGGCACCTGCGGGTCGACGGTTCGACGCTGCGCGACCGATTCACCCATCGCGGCGACTCGCTCTGGTGGTTCATCGAGTTGTATCTCGCCCGCGAGCGCATCGTCGTCGCCACGTTCAAGACGCTGGCCGCGATCGAGTCCCTGATCGAGCAGGAATCTCCGCCCGCCCTTGCCGTCGTCGACGGAGACACGGTCACGCGTGCGCTCGTATCCATTGTTTGCGCACGCCATGGCGTGCCGTGCAGCGACGCCGGCGGCCCGCCTGCCGCCTTGCGCGCCTGGACAACCACGAGCCTGCGCCACGCCGGCGAGACAGTGGCGGCGAGATTGCGCCCGGGCGCCGGCGCACCGGTGGACGAGTGCGATCTGGTCATCTTCGTCCACTCTGCGTTCTGGCGCCCGGAGACAGGCGCGGGGAACGGCGGGGACACCCATCTCGGGCCGGTCATCCGAGCCCTGCAGGACCGCCTCCCGACCGGCCGCGTCCGACTGGTCGGCATCGGGCCGCGGCGGCGCCGCTGGTCCGGCAACCGCCAACGTCACCCACCGCTCCCGTTCCGCCAGGTCGAGCAGTATGCGTCGCTGCGCGACGTGGCGCCCTCCCTCCGACTCTGGTGGCAACGTGCCGCCATGCGTCGCGCGGTCCGCAACAGCGAAGACGTTCGCGCCGCGACGACCGTACGGGGCTGCGACCTCTGGCCGCTGCTGGGCGAGAACCTGTGCGACGGCGTAGGCCTGCACCTGCCCTGGGCGGCGCGTGCAATGGACGAGGTGGGCGCCGCCTTCGATGTCCTGCGCCCGCGGGCGGCGCTGACCTACGCCGAGGCCGGCGCCTGGGGCCGCGCCCTGGTCATGGAAGGCCGCCGCCGCCGGATTCCCGTAATCGGCATGCAGCATGGCTTCATAGACCGACACGTGCTCGGCTACCTCCACGATCCCGACGAAATGCAGCCGTCCCGGACGAACGCCGGCGACACCGGATTTCCCCTGCCGGATGCAACGCTCCTGTTCGACGCCTTCGCCGCGGCCCACCTCCGGGCGAGGGGACACTTCCCTCCCTCCTCCCTGCGCATCGTCGGCAGTCCGAAGCTCGACTATCTCGCGAGCAGAGTGGCCGCCCCATCCCGGGAACGTCTGGATGCCGCCAGAATCGACCTGGGAGCCGCCGACGGACAGGACATCGTGCTGATCGCCTCGAAGTTCACCGAGATCCGACCGCTGTTCGGCGCGCTGGTCGATGCCGTCCGACTCACGCCGTCGGTCCACGCCGTCGTCAAGTGCCATCCGGAAGAAGCACCCGATCCGTACAGGAAGGCCGCGAACGGCGTCCCCAACCTGACCGTCCGGCCCGCCGAAACCGACATGGCGCCCCTCCTGCGGCTGTCCCGCCTCGTGGTCACCGTCAACTCGACGGTGGCCTTCGACGCGATGACGCTCGGCGTACCCGCACTCGCAATCGGCCTGCCGACCAACCTCAGCCCTCTCGTCGACGCCGGTGCGATGGCGGGCGTCCCGATGAATGCACCGATCGGGCCCGCCCTCAGGGAAGTGCTCTACGACGAGACACGCCGCCGCGCTCTGGCCGAAGGCGCGCAGGCCTTTCTGCGGACTCACGCCATCCGGGCGGACGGGCATTCCGTGCAGCGCAGCGTGGACGCGATAATGGAGTGCCTGAACCCATGACGGATCGCACGGATCCCATTCGAATCTTCATCGGCACCGACGATACGCAGGGCGTGCCCACCGAAGTACTGAAGCACAGCATCCTGTCGCGCACGGATGCAGACGTCGAGTTCACGGAGCTGTGCGATCTGCAGACCGGACTCGAGCACCACTTCTACACCGGCTTCAGCTTCTATCGCTGGGGCATTCCCGCGTTCTGCAACTTCACCGGCCGTGCGTTGTATCTCGACGCCGACATCGTCGTGCTGTGCGACATTCGCGAGCTCTGGGAGATGCCGCTCGGAGCGCATTCGCATCTCTGCCGGCCTCGGCCGCCCTTCCGGTTTCGCCGCTGGCGCATCCGGCGGCTCGGCGGCGCCTACACGTCGGTGATGCTCATCGACTGCGAACGCGCAAGGAAGTGGGATTTCGAGGCCTGGTGCAGGCGCGCCGACGACGATCCGGTGTTCTACAAGCAGGTGATGGCGTGCCTGCCGGGTTCCGAGACCGCCAGGCAACGGGGTGATCTGCCGCGTGCGTTCAACGACCTCGACGACTATGCGCCGAACCGCACCCGGATCCTGCACTACACGGATCTGCGGAACCAGCCCTGGAAGAAGGCGGGACATCGTTACGAGCACGTGTTCCGAGCCGCCCTGCGAGCCGCCTGCAAGGCCGGAGCGCTCGACGTGCAGGCGGTGAGGGATGACGTCGCCCGCGGTGTGATTCACGACCGGATGGTCGGGTGGTGCACGGAGGACGCCGACTCCCTGCCGAACAGCCGGCACCACCGGGAGGTGGCTTCTGCGACTCGTCGACGATGAGGCGATACGACACTACGCCGCAACCCGCTTTCGCTCCGAGTACGACTACGCGCTGTTCGAGTACTGGCGGAGCGCCAAGCTCCTCCGGTGGCTCGAACGCGCCGGCCTCGAGCGTCTCGGGCGCGTCCTCGACGACGGCTGCGGCGGCGGGGGCATGTGCGTCTCGATCGCGGAGGAGACGGAGCTCGTCATCGGCATCGACCTCGACGAGCGTTTCGCCGAGGCCGGGACGAGGCTGGCACGCGAACGAGGCGTCGCGAACCTCGCGTTCGCGCAGTCCGACGGGTGCCGGCTGCCCTTCCCGGACGGAACGTTCGACACCGTGCTGTCGCACGCCGTAATCGAGCACGTCGCCGACTATCGCACCTACCTGCGGGATGCGTACCGCGTGCTGCGTCCCGGAGGCCGCGTGTTCCTGCAAACCGCGCCCGTCCTTTCGCCGTCCGGCTCGCATCTCCCCCGCCTGAAAGTGAGGGTTCCCCTGTACCTCCTGGTGGGCCGGCGCGCGGCATACGCCGCGTACCGGTGGATTGCCGCCAACCGGCCGCACTGGATCGACACGCCGCCGGAGGCGTCGTCGTTCCTCACCGCCGCACGAAACGGCCGCCTGAAGGTCGACGACGTGACGTACCGGGTGACGGTCCGCAGCCTGCGGCGGGCCATCCGGGGCGCCGGGTTCCGCATCGTGCGCGAGGATCTGCAGGTCAGCGGCCTCGCGAGGCGCTGTCTTCCCGAGCGCGTCGCCGCGCTGCTGCCCGCCGTGCCCTTCGCGCGAGACGTGCTGATCACGAACATGGAGTACCTGCTCGCTCGCTGACCTGCCCGCCCCTCCCCCGCCGAAGCGCAAAGGCGTGCGGCAACGGGGTTGTATTCTCCACGGCATGCGGCTCGCCTTCTTTTCCCCGTTGCCGCCCGAACGCTCCGGGATCGCCCACTACGCGGCGGAGCTGCTGCCGGCGCTCGCCCGCCGGCACGCCATCGACGTCTACTCCGCCGACCAGCGGGCGCCGGACACCGGGCTGGACAGGATCGGCGCCTGCAGCGCCCACGACTTCGTCTGGAAGCAGGCGCGGACCCCGTACGACCTGGTGGTCTACCAGCTCGGCAACAACACGTGCCACGACTACATGTGGGCCTACATGACGCGCTATCCGGGCCTGGTCGTCCTGCACGACGGCCAGCTCCACCAGTCTCGCGCCCGCGCCCTCATCGCGGGCAGGCGCGAGCGGCGGTACCGGGCGGAGTTCGCGTTCGACCATCCGGATGCGCCGCCCGGCATCGCGGATCTCGGCGTGGAGGGCATCCTCGGCGACAACCTGGTGTACCTCTGGCCCATGCTGCGGCTGCCCGTGGAGTCCGCGCGTCTGGTCGCCGTCCACAGCGCCTGGTTCGCGGATCGGATTCGCCATGACCACCCGGACGCGGCGGTCGAGTGCATACGGATGGGCGTCGGCGAGCCGGCGTCCGTTGCGAGCGGGCCCGAAGCGGCCGGGATCCGAGGCCGGGAGCGGCTCGGCGTCGAGGGCGACGGGATCGTCTTCGCGGCCTTCGGCGGCGTGACTCGCGAGAAGCGGCTGCCGCAGATCCTGCGCGCGCTGGCCGCCTGCGCGGACACGATTCCCTCCGCCCGCCTCGTGCTCATCGGGGCCGAGGCGGACCACTACGACGTCATGCGGGACGCGCGGGCGTACGGCGTCGCGGATCGCATCGTGCGTGCCGGGTACGTCGACCAGGCGGCGCTCGGGGACTGCCTCGCCGCGGTGGACGTCTGCCTCTGCCTGCGCTGGCCGAGCGCCTGCGAGACCTCCGCCTCGTGGCTGCGCTGCCTCGCCGCCGGCAAGCCGACCGTCGTGACCGACCTGCCGCACCTGGGCGAGATTCCGACCCTGGTGACCCGGGGGACCTGGACACCTTCGCACCTGAGCGCGCTGCGCGAGAACGGCGAGCCGGCGGAGCAGCCGATCGCCGTCTCACTCGATCTGCTCGACGAGGATCGATCGCTCGCCATCGCGATGCGGCGCCTTGCTTCCGACGCGGGGCTTCGGCGCCGGCTCGGCGAGCGCGGTCGTGCCTGGTGGAGTGCGCACCACCGGATCGAGGCCATGGCGGAAGACTACGAACGGGTAGTGGCCCTGGCCGCCGCCCGTCCGGCGCCGGGGCTGCCCGCCGGTCTTCTGCCGGACGGCGCCGAAGGAGCCCGCGCACTGCTCGCTCCCTTCGACGTCGCCCTCGACGACCTGCTCGGCTAACATCGTCGCCGCCCCTTCTTGACGGTGCGGACGCCCGGCGGTACTCTGATCCGCCCGTGACCATCCTGCTGAACGGCGAGTCCTTCCAGACCGACGGTCCGCTGAGCGTAAGCCGTCTGCTGGACGGTCTGGACATCGACCCGCGGCGGGTCGCCGTCGAGCACAATCGGACCGTGCTCAAGAAGGCCGCCTACGGCATCACCGTCGTCCGCGAGGGCGACGAGGTCGAGGTCGTGAACTTCGTGGGTGGAGGCTAGCGCAGATGGCTGACTCGCCGCTGGTGATCGCCGGCCGGCCGTTCCGTTCGCGCCTCATCGTCGGCACCGGCAAGTACCCGTCCAACGCCATTATGGTGCGCGCCCACGAGGCGTCCGGCGCCGAGATGGTGACGGTGGCGGTACGGCGGGTCGAGTTGAACCGGTCGCGCGAGTCGCTCCTCGATCACATCGATACCGAGCGCTACTTCCTGCTTCCGAACACGGCCGGGTGCTACACGGCCGACGACGCCGTGCGGGCGGCGCGGCTGGGACGCGAGGCGGGGCTCTCGAACTGGGTGAAGCTCGAAGTCATAGGCGACGAGAAGACGCTGTTTCCCGACAACGAAGCGCTCGTGGAGGCGACCCGCATCCTGGTCGGAGAGGGGTTCGTGGTCCTCCCCTACACGAACGACGACCCGGTCACCTGCCGCAAGCTGGAGGACGCCGGGGCGGCCGCGGTGATGCCGCTCGGCGCTCCGATCGGCTCGGGCCTGGGCGTGCAGAATCCCAACAACATCGGCCTGATCCAGGAAGCGGCGGGAGTGCCGGTCATCGTCGACGCCGGCGTCGGCACCGCCTCCGACGCCGCCGTCGCGATGGAGCTGGGCATCGACGGCGTGCTCATGAACACCGGCATCGCCGGGGCCGACGATCCGGTCGCGATGGCCGAGGCGATGAAGCTGGCGGTCCGGGCCGGCCGCCTGGCTCACCTCGCCGGGCGGATACCCCGGAAGCGGTACGCCACGGCCAGCAGCCCCCTGGAGGGCGTCGTCGGCAGCTAGCGGCTGCCTTCCCCGCTTCAATTCGCGCATGGCTGGCCGTATCGGCAGCGACGAAGAGATCACCCGGCTGAAGCAGGCGCGCGACGCCGCGGACCGGGCCTACAACGACGCCCTCACCCTGGTCGACGGCGCGCTGGCGCCGCGGCCGAAGCTGCCCGGGCTGCCGCGCGCCTTCGATCAGCAGCAGCTCTACGCCGTCAATCAGGCGTGGCGCGTGGCCCCCGATACCGAGCAGCTTCTCGGAACCGGCTGGAAGCGGCGCCTGCGCGCCTGGGTATGGGAGCTCATCGGCCCCATCGTGGAGCGCCAGCAGCACTTCAACGGCGTCGTCGTCGATCACCTCAACCGCACCGCTCCCGCCGAGGTCGAGGGCCAGCAGGCGCTGGCCGCGGTCATCGAGGCGCTCGGCGAGTACACGGAAGCACTCGAGACGTTCCAGTCGCGGCTCATTCAGTACGCGCAGCAGATCACTCCCTTCGTCGACACCAAGGACTACGAGGTCGCCGGCCTGTCGCGCGCCATGATGAACGCCCTCGACGGCCTGAGCGACGAGGTGCGCAAGCGGGCCGAGGCGGCCGCGGCCCGCGAACAGCGCTACACGCGCCAGGTCGACGAGCTGCGGACGACGGTCGGGCAGGTGCAGCACGGCCTGCTCGCGGTGCGCCGCCAGCTCGAAGGCCTTGCTTCGGGCGAAGTCGCGCGGGACGACGCGGCTCCAGGCGAAGCGGCGCTGGCGAAGGCCGACCTCGACGCCGCTGTCGACGCCTATGCCTACGTCGGCTTCGAAAACCTGTACCGGGGCTCGCGGGACGAGATCCGCAGCCGTCTGGCCGAGTACCTGCCGCTCTTCGAGGGCGCGTCCGACGTGCTCGACGTCGGTTGCGGGCGGGGTGAGTTTCTCGACCTGCTGCGCGAGCGTAGGGTCCGGGCGCGCGGCGTCGACGTCAACACCGAGATGGTCGAGGAGTGCCGCGCGCGCGGCCTGGACGCGAGCGCCGGCGACGCGCTGACGAGTCTGAACGCCCTGGCGGACGAGTCGCTGGGAGGACTGTTCGCCGCGCAGGTGGTCGAGCACCTGCAGCCCGACTACCTGGTGCGGCTGCTCAACGTGGCCGGCCGCAAGCTCCGGCCCGGCGCCCGCATCGTCCTCGAGACCATCAACCCCCGGTGCTGGTTCGCCTTCTTCGACGGCTACATCCGCGACATCACCCACGTGCGCCCGCTGCACCCGGACACCCTGACGTACCTCCTCGGGGCCAGCGGCTTCCAGCGCGCTACCGTCCGCTACCTGACGCCGTACCCGGACGACGGGAAGCTGCAACACATCCGGCTGCCCGACGGCCTCGGATCCGGCGGCGAAGACCGCGCGCTCGCCGGCGCCGTCGAGACCTTCAACGGCAACGTCGACACACTCAACAGTCTGCTCTTCACGCATCTGGACTACGCCGCCATCGGCGAACGGGCCTGACGGACCGCGCGACGCACACGGTCGCTTTGACGCCGCCTCCGGCGGCTAGTACGCTCTTACCCATAGTCACCATGACGTTGAGCACACTGCGGCGGCACGCGTCACGCACCCCGCTGTACGGACTCGCGCGACGCGCACTCGGCGCCTGTCGCCGGGCCGCCTACAGACGGAAGACAGCCCGCTTTCTCCGAGAAAAGACCGGCGTGGCCGACCAGCTCCCGAGCGGCGCCGTGTACGAAACCACGATGCGGTGCAATCTGCACTGCGACTTCTGCTGGGTCGGCGATCTCCTCAACCTGGAGGGCGAATGGCGGGAGGAGTTGCCCCTGCAGACGCTGCGCTCCGCCTTTCCCGACAAGGTCGGGTTCGGGATCAGTCTCACCGGGGGCGAGATCTTCATGCGCAAGGACATCCTCGACGTCCTGCGCCTGTTCAGGGACAAGGGGTACACGCTCGGGTATCTGACGACCAACGGGACCATCATCAACGAACAGCGGGCCGAAGCGCTCGCCGACCTCGCCCGCTCGGGTTTCCTCAAGCACGTCAGCATCTCCATCGACGGTCCGAAGGACGTTCACGACGAGGCCCGTGGAGCAAAGGGCACATTCGATCGCACCGCCGCCGGGCTGCGCCGCCTGCAGCAGGCCATCGAGCGCAACGGCGGTACGCATCTGCCGATCAGCATCAACACCACCGTCACGCACGAAGGGCTCGACGCGCTGGACGGCATGGTGGACGTGGCCGATGAGCTCGGCATCGACGCCATCGGCCTCAACCACCTGATGTACAGCACGCCGGACGAGGTGCAGGAAACCCTGCGCATGGTGGGCGAAGACGACCCCGCGGTGATTCAGACGTACGTCACCTCCGATCCCGGCCTGCGATCCGACACGGTGCGCGCCAAGGTGACGGCCCTTGCCGGGAAGTGCAGGGAGCGCGGCATTCGCCTGGGACCCCGTCCCCAGGTTTCCGACGCCGTGATGGACCGTTACTACGAACCCGGGGCCGCGCTGGCGGGACGCTGTCTCTATCCCTTCCTGAACGCGCGCGTCTCCTTCAGCGGAAAGATGTACTTCTGCCCGCTCATCAGGATCGAGGTGGGCGATCTGACGCAACAGTCGCTCCAGGAGATCTGGAACGGCGAACGGTACGTCGAGCTGCGGCGGCGCCTGCTCGAGCACAAGCTGTTTCCTGTCTGCAGGCGGTGCTGCAAGGTGGAGCTCTCGCCCGATCCGGTCTGAGTCCCATGTTCCCGGCCGTGGTTCGGCGGTTGACGGACCTGGCGCAGCGACGTAGCGAGCGCATCCACCAGGCGGGCGCTTCCGCCGGCCTGGTCCTGGTCGCCATTCCAACCCTCGTCCTGTTTCAGTCTCTCTTCTGGGCCGAGCACGTCCCCTGGCTGCTGAAGATCGGCATCGCCGCCGTCGCCGCGGTGAGCGTGGCGAGCCCGCCGAACGGCCTCCTGGTGGTGGCGGGGCTCTCGCCGCTCGGCTACATGCTGACGACGCGCGTCTCCGGTGCATACCCCGCGCGCATCACCGAGGCCATCGCCCTCGCGTTTCTCGCCGGCTACGCCGTGTGGAGCCTGCGGGCGCGGTTCGGGCGTCGCGAGGCCCCGAGCACGCCGTCCGGCTCGTCACGCCTGTCGGTCCCTGTACTGCTGTTCGGCGCCGCGGCAATCGCGTCCTGCGTGGTGCACTACCACTTCGTCCAGGTGTGGCAGGACCGGCCCTGGCCGTTCCTGGAACGCCTGGTCGAGTTCCTGGTGCGCGGCTACCACTACGACCTGGGCAACTACGAGCCGACCGCGAGCAACGCAGGGTTCCGGTTCGTCTTCATGACGGCGTTCGCCCTCGAAGGCGCGGCGCTCTTCCTCGCCGCGTATCTCTTCAGCGCGCGCGACCGGACGTTTGCGCCGCGGCTCGTCCGCATGACGGTCGCCGGCGCGGCCGGGGCCGCCGCGCTCAGCTTCTACGCCTTCGCCGCCGCGGCGCTCCGCGAGGCCGACCCGGGCGGCGCGGTACCGGAGCTCCTCGCCAGGCGCTGGACGATGTTCACGCCCAAGCTCAACTCGGCCGCGTCGCTCCTCGTGCTGGCCGGGCCGCTCGCCATCGGCGCGGCGGCAGGCAGTTCGGGCTGGCGGCGAACCGCCTGGATAGCGGCCACCGCGGTGCTGGCCGGCTCCCTGTGGATAAACGGAACGCGCGTGGCTCTGCTCGCCGCGCTGCTCGTGCTGGGCGGCACGATCGTCTGGCTGGCACGGGGCCGCGTGCGGTGGCGCGCGCTGGGCTATCCCGTGATCATCGGCTTCCTGATCCTGGGAGCGGGCCTGGTCGCGACGACGTATCAACGGTTCGTCGTCGATCAGGACCTGGCGCGGTCGTCCCTCGACTTTCGCATCATGTTCACCAGGACCGCGGTGAACATGTTCGCTTCCTCTCCGGCTTTCGGCGTCGGCATCGACCAGTACTACCTGCAGTCGGAACAGTTCGCGCCGGAGGAGCTGTTTCCCGATTTTCCCCGCGTGACCGCGCACAACCCCTTCCTGCAGACGGCCGCCGAGCTCGGCCTGGCCGGCCTGATCCCGTTCGCCTGGCTGATCGGCGCCGCGCTGTGGACCAGTTTCGCCGCTCTGCACCGCCGTTCCTCCGACCGACTGCTGTTCGGCATGCTGGCCGGCCTGACCGCCTTTCTCATCACCTGCGTGTCCTCCGGACACCCACTGCTGATCGAGGTGACGGCCTACCCCTTCTGGATCGTGCTCGGACTCGCCGCCGGCTGCGCGCTCCGTGAACCGGCGGGCTCGCGCGCGGACCCGCGGGCCCCGACGGTGGCGGATCCCCCGTGGACCAGGGCGTGCGCCGTGCTCGGAATCCTCCTGCTGGCATGCTCCATCCCACCGCGCATCGTGCAGCAGAGCCGCGGAATCGACTTTGCCGCCGTGACCTACGGGCTGCACGATATCGAGGACAACGGCACCGACCGCTACCGGTGGACGACCGGACACGGCACGCTGTTCATCGCCGCGGATGCCGGCGGCATCGAGCTTCCCCTCCGTGCGCCGCTCATCGACCGGACCGGCCCGATGCAGGTCGAGATCCACCTCGACGGGCGGCTGGCCAACCGACTAGAGCTGCGGGATCCGGCCTGGCATCGGGTCCGGATGGAGATACCGCCTTCCGGTTCCCGGTACCGCGCGCTGGAGCTGCTCGTCGACCCGACGTGGGTGCCGGCCGACGTGCTGCCCGGCAGTGAGGACGTGCGGGAGCTCGGCATCATGGTGGGTGCGGTCGTCAACGGTCCACCAGGTTCTCCACCTGGACCCTGATCCGCGACAGCGCCACCCCCCTGCCCGCGCAGAGACGCTCGAGCGCGTGCAGGCGGCCGGCACCGGCCGGCCCCGCCCCGAGCACGACCGAGTCGACTTCACCCGCCTCGATGAGGGCCGCCAGGGCGTCGTAGCCGCCGAGGACACGGTAGCCGTGAACCCGCGCGCCGTGGCGGCTGTCGTCCTCGTCGATGAATCCGACTATCTGGACCCCGGCCGTCGACCCGCCGACCACTTCGCGCAGCGCGCCCACGCCCGCATCGTCCGCACCGTAGACGACGACCCGCTCGCCGGCCGGCCGGCGTCTCCGCACGAACTCACCCATCAGCCTGAACGAGGACCGCGACGCCAGCAGCAGCGCCAGCAGCAGGAGGACGTAGATCGCGAACACGGTTCTCGAATAGCCGTCGAACCGATACGCGAACACCAGCGTGACGACGATGGCGGTGACGCCGGCGGCGACGCCCTGCACGAGGACGACGCCGTCCATGAGGCTGAAGTGGCGCCACACCCCCCGATAGACGCCGGTGACGAACAGCGCCATCATCTGGACGCCGACGACGATGGGCAGCGACTCGAGAAACAGCGGGAACTGCTCGCCCCAGTCGTCACCCTCGAAGCGCAGGCGGTAGGCGGCGTAGTAGGCGATGGCGACGAGCAACGTGTCCAGCAGTACCTCGGCGACCCGCCGGCGGTAGACGAAGTTGACGACGAGGGGGGTGATCGCCCCGCCGCCGGGCGCCTGCCCGGCATCCTCGTAGACGCGAACCTGTGCGAGGTATACGGCGAAGAGCGCCATCGCCACCAGGAACAGCGCCCCGAGCACGAGCGACCATCCGGGTTCGAAGTGTCGGACGAAGACGCCGATCCCGCCGCCTATCGCCGCGAGGCCCCAGAGCGTGGCGACCGCGCGCCGCTCCGACAGCCCGATGGCGACGAGCCGATGCGACGTGTGATCGCGTCCCCCGGTGGCCGGCGTCCGCCCGGACAGCAGACGGGAAACCGTCACGAGCGTCGTGTCCAGGATGGGAATCAGCAGCACGAACGCGGGCACGGCTATCACCGCCAGGACGCTCGACTGGCCGCCCGCCGCGCCGCCGAGGCCGAGGGTCACCGTCGCCAGACTGGCGCCGATGAAGAGCGAGCCGCTGTCGCCCATGAAGATGGAGGCCGGGTGCACGTTGTACACGAGGAACGCCGCGCAGGCGCCGACCAGCAGCGCCGCGAAGGAGACCTCGGGCGGCGACGGCGCCGCGCCCCCGTAGGCGGCGATCAGGGCCACCCCTGCGATCAGGGCCACCCCCGCGCACAGACCGTCCATGTTGTCGAGCAGGTTGAAGGCGTTGGTGATCCCCACGATCCAGATCAGCGTGAGCAGCGTGTCCCCGGTCAGGGACTCGACCCAGTTCAGGCGGTAGCCGAAGAACACGAGCAGCGACGCGACGGCGATCTCGACCACCAGCTT
>JAGWAH010000121.1:0-3647 GCA_021296515.1 Acidobacteriota bacterium
CCCAGACTGGGAGCGTCTCGACCGCGGAGGAGACCGCCGCGCGCCCGGGGCCGGACGGCTGGCGTCAACTGGGCGGGCCGCAGCGCAACTTCCGCGTGGACTCCGCGGAGGTCGCCACGGTGTGGGGTGAGGGGGGACCGACCCGCCTCTGGAGCCGGCCGCTCGGGGAAGGCTACTCCTCCATTCTTGCCGACGGCGACCTGCTCGTCACGATGTACCGCAGGGACGACGAGGAGGTCGTCATCGCGCTCGACGCCCCTACCGGCGCCACGCGCTGGGAGTACGCCTACCACGCGCCGCTCGTGCACAACGGGTACTTCGACGTCTGGCTGAACTCCGCCGGCCCCGGCCCGTACTCCACCCCGTTGATCGCCGGCGACACGGTTTTCGCCGTCGGCGTCGACGGCCTCTTCCACGCGCTCGACAAGCGGACGGGCGATCTGCGCTGGTCGCACGACCTCGCGGCGGCCTTCGACGTCGAGGAGTACAACGCGTTCGCCTCGAGCCCCATCGCCTACGGGCGGATCGTGATGCAACCCCTGGGCGGCAGCGGTCGCGGAGTGGTGGCGCTCGACCGCGAGACCGGCGCGACCGCATGGCGCAGCCCGGCCATCGCGGTGCTCATCGAGGTCGACGGCCAGGACCAGCTCGTGGTCGTGGGGCAGCAGGAACTGGTGGGCCTCGACCCCCGCGACGGACGCCGCCTGTGGAGCCATCCGCACCCGAACGAGTTGGGTCTCAACCTCAGCATGCCGGTCTGGGGCGGCGACAACGCCCTGTTCGTTTCGTCCGGCTACGACGGCGGCAGCCGGCTGATCCGGTTGTCGCAAATCGGAGGTCGGTCGGCGCCCGAGGAGGTCTGGTTCAACAACCGCATGCGGGTGCACTTCGGAAATGCGCTGCGCATCGACGGGCTCCTGGTCGCGAGCACGGGCGACTTCGGACCGGCCTTCCTGGCCGCCGTCGACGCCGAGACCGGGGTGGAGGTGTGGCGGGAGCGCACGTTCGCGCGGGCGCAGATGGTGAACGCCGGAGGCCTGCTCGTACTCCTCGACGAGGACGGTGACCTGGCCGTGGCATCGGTCACCCTGGACGGACTGCAGGTGCACGCGCGCGCGTCGGTGCTGACCTCGAACGCCTGGACCCCACCCACCCTCGCAGGGAGCACGCTGTACCTCCGCGACCGGCAGCACATCCTGGCCCTCGATCTCGGCGATCCGGGCTCCGCGCCCGCAGAGCGGAACGCTCGTCCGAGGACCGCGCCGGGAGTCCGCTGACGCGCGGAGGCGCGCAGCAGGCCCGTCTGCAGGCAGCGGACGATCTGATGCGCACCGTACGTTGCCGCCACCTGCCGGTGCTCGACGAGAGTGGGCGCCTGACCAGCATCGTGAGCCAGCGCGACCTCTTTCAGAGCGCTCTGCTGCGGGCACTCGGATACGGCTCCCGGGCTCGCGACCAGGTGCTGTCTTCTCCCAGGTGGCCGACGTGGCTGAGAATCTGTTCGCCCGTCGCGAGCCACCTTCGCTCTCGACCTACCGGTTGTGTCGTCATCGTTGCTGCACCTGGCTGGGGCGATTTCGCCGTCTCGCGACCGTAACTTCACGCAAATCTCGCGCCACAGTGGTGATGCCGCCGAGATGCCGGCCGCGGTGGCTTCGAGCGCCTTGCCCGCCAGCAACGCGATCATTGTCCCGCTTCGACCGTGGCGTATCCCTCGGCCGACAGGCGCTCGGCGAGCGACCAGCGGATCAACCGCTCGTCGTCGTCGATCAGGATCGTCGCCTTGCTCATCGCGGGCAGCGTGCAGGCGCTGCCTGTCCTGCGATACCGGTGGAAGCGCCTCGGCCACGCGTTCGATCCGATCCAGTTCCGCCCGCGCCGCCGCTCGCGGCCGGGTCCGTTCTTTCGCCAAAGAAGTGCAGATTAATTCTACCCCTACCCGGCGAATGTCAGTCTAGAACCCAAACATCCCGGTATTCCTGGGGTCACCGTGACCTGTCTCACCGGCTGTGAAGGTCAACAGACCGACACTACCGATCAAAACCTGAACTTGACTCATCTGTAAAGATGCCGGCCGGTCAAGGATTCTAGTCGGGAAACCGGCCGGGGGTTTCGGGCCCGACTGTCAATTGACAGTCGGGCTCTTTTTTATTTGTCATTAACTATTGATATAATGAAAAAAGACAAATGAATAACATTGTAACCTCATATAAGAAACTGCAACCAAATCTCTTTGTCTATTGCTCTAATTCTTTCACTGACGGCTGTTTCTTGTATTGGCATAGTGGCTATCATCCGGTTATTGTCTGTCTCTGGATTTTATCAATAGTTTTTGGGCGTCAGGTGCGACTCACCCACCTCCATTGACAATTCTTGATATATATGTATTCTACAGTCAGTTTCTCACCAAGGTGGTGGAAGCCTTGTACATTGTCATCATAAAGAAGGAGGCCAGCAGTGGTCAATCCCAGAGGAACAGCGTTCGGGTTGTTGGCCACCTTGCTGGTAGCCTGCGATGGGAGCCCGACAGCTCCCTCACCCATCACTCAGCCACCGGTCACTCTGGTGGAACCCACGGAGATCACCATCACGGTGGAACTGCCTTATCCCGAGGACGCTAATTTCAACCGTGGCGTTTCGGGGGTTACCGTCACCTGCCTCAATGGCTGTGAGGATCAGCAAGTCGGCACTACCGACCACCTGGGACAGGTGATTCTAACCGGCAACACGCCTCTGACCATCCGGGCTGAAAGATCCGGATATGTGTCGGTGGAGCGACAGGTGACCACCGCCCGCACAGTGGCCATAGGTCACGAGTGGCCGGCGGAAGTACAGGGGGTAATTCGTCAACTCAATTTGACGGACATCATTAACTCCGGCGAGCTGCTCCTCATCTGGGCTGACACTCTGTACTTCACCGGGCCCGCTCTTGGCGGAAACTACAACTGCTACAACACGACCTCCCAGGCCGTGTTGGTACGCGAGTGGCGGGGTCGGGACTTCATGATCAACACCCTGATCCACGAGCTGACTCACGCCTGGCAGGGGCGAAATTCCACCAGACCACCCTGTGATACCAAAGAAGGTTGGTATCAGAGTGAATCCGGTCAGGCTTGGATTGCCGCCACGGAACAGGACCTCCAAGAAGTCGGGCCGATTTCCGGCTTTGACGACCCTGAGTGAGGTTCCCCACGAAAACCAGGCTGCACTGTACGCCGACTGGTATATGGGGACAAGGTGGGGAAGAAACCCCGGGAGTGTGACAAAGGCCGACTTCTATCGGTTGGCTCCCCACCGGAGCCGGTACCTGGAAGACCGCTTCGGTCCACCACGATAGACAGTCAGAAAAGAAAGGAGACAAAGCCCACTCTATTTGGAGTGGCGGGCCCGGTACGCATCGTGCGACCGGGCCTTTTTTGTGCTTTCAAAATGATAGAACGAGTCGTAGATAAGTCACATTACACCGGAAAATAAACGATATGCGTTATACTACTACCCGGTCTTTTAACCAAGGTTGTCCGATCAGTTCATGTACCGCACCCGGTTTCTTGGACACACGTTTGCGCTACGGCATGACGTAGCTCGTACTCCTGACGCGCTTCGCTTGGCGTGCGGTACGCCAGCTTCTCGAGGCGCCAGCACTGGTT
>JAGWAH010000121.1:3789-9358 GCA_021296515.1 Acidobacteriota bacterium
CGGAGCTGGTTGAGAAAGTGGTCCGACAGATACTGGCTGCCGTGGTCCATGCGTAGCGCCAGCGTGCGGGCCACGTCCGGGTCGACCGAGCCGTAGTGTCGCCCGAGCCCTTGCGCGACCGGCTCGAGGGCCGCGAAACGGCTCCCCACCTTGCACACGTGCCAACCCACGCACTCGGCGTTCCAGTGGTCGACGGCCGCGAAGGTCCAGACCTAGCCGAGGATTAGTTCCCACCCGGACGGGAGAAAGTCCGCACGCGCTCCCCGCTGGGCTTCGCCTGCACGCGCAGCCACGCGGGTGCCCGCACCTGCATTGGCCGCGCCGGGTTGCGGCATGCGCCTTGCTTCCGGATCGCTGCGATAAGGCAGCCGTCTACGACGCCGAGCGCACGCGACCGACGTAGGGAAGCTGATGCTCTGGAGTGCGGTGCGGTTCTGACGGAGGGGATGGGCGTGACGGAGGACAGTCGCCGGCGGTTCGTGACGCGGATGTCGAAGGTCGCCATGGCCGCGGGGGTGGCCGGAGGCTACGGCGGTTCACCCTGGTTGCCGGCCGGTACCTCTACCTACCGCGCGGCAGTTCGTCTCCTGCGCGGACAGCCTGCAGATCGGCGATTCGTTGCTCTACCGCGCCCCGAGCGGCGAGTCGATCCACGTCACGCGGCAGGGCGCGCAGGTCACCGCGCGCGACTTCGTGGCCCTGTCGAGCACCTGCCCGCATCTGGGCTGCCGCGTGCACTGGGAGGCTGGGAACAACCGCTATTTCTGCCCGTGTCACAACGGCGTCTTCGACCCGTCCGGAGTCGCCACCGGCGGTCCCCCGGCCGAGGCCGGCCAATCCCTGCCGCGGTATCCGCTCGCGGTGCGCGACGGCCTGATCTTCATCGAGGTTTCGGCGGCGCCCCCTCGTGCTCGCGCGGCGGAACCGATGACGCTCACGCAGTGGTTCGGGTAGCGGCTGCCGGTGTCCGCCGGCACGCTGCGGGAACTGACGAACGAGCCGGTGCCGTGGCACCTGAAGCGGTGGTGGTTCGCGCTGGGGGGCACGCCCGCCTACCTCTTCGTGGTGCAGATCCCGACCGGAATCCTGCTGGCGTTCTACTACGCAGCGTCGGCCGGCAGGGCCTACGAATCGGTCCGCTTCATCACCGAGGAGGCGGCCTACGGCTGGTACCTGCGGAGCGTCCACAAGTGGGCGGCGACGCTCATGATCGCCGCGGTCGTCCTGCACCAGATGCGCGTCTTCTTCACCGGCGCGTACAGGAAGCCGCGCGAGCTCAACTGGATCGTTCATGCTGTTGTGCACGCTGCTGCTCGGGTTCACCGGCTACAGCCTCGTCTTCGAGCAGTTGAGCTACTGGGGGGCCACGGTCGGCGCCAACATCACGGATACCGTGCCGGTGGTCGGCGGCTTGCTGAAGAACCTGCTGCTGGCGGGCGAGACCTACAACGACCGCACGCTCGTCCAGTGGACCGAGACCGTCCGCAGAGCCGAGGAAGCCGGGTTGCGCGGCGGGACCGTGGAGCCGCCGGCGATCGTCGAACATGCCGTCCAGGCGGGGCGCCGCCAGGCGGCGGTCGCCGCCGGAGGAGTGCTCGACGGCATCTTGTCGCGACCGGGAGCACACTTGGTTCACCGAGGGCGCCGAGAGCGAATCCGCGCGGATTCGCGCCGAGATGACGCGGCGCTACGGAGAGGCCGGCCGTTGATGGACGACCCGTGCCGAGGTAGCCGAAGTCATCGCCCCGCCGGTCGCCAGAG
Source organism: Acidobacteriota bacterium (assembly GCA_021296515.1). GTDB lineage: Bacteria > Acidobacteriota > Vicinamibacteria > Vicinamibacterales > UBA8438 > WTFV01. The sequence continues at coordinate 5,551 of JAGWAH010000121.1, forward strand.
CAGGCGCCGATGGCCATCCGCGCCATGCGCTGACCCGGACGGTGGATCCCGCTCCGACTCGAGCCCGACGGCTCGCAACCGTGGCACTCGGCGTATCATGGGTCACCGACCATTCCGCCGGCACCGCCCGGCGCCGGGACTTCTTGCAGGTAGACGGTCGGAACGTCATGGCGAACTGGTGGTCGCGTTGGGTGCAGGCGCCGCAGAGCGTGCGGCTGCGCAAGGCCCTCTTCCAGGTTCACCTGTGGACCGGGATCGGTCTGGGCGCCTACGTCTTCGTGATCTGCCTCACCGGCAGCGTGCTGGTCTATCGGAACGAGCTGTACGCGGCCTTCTCGCCACAGCCCGTCATCGTCGACAGCGCGGGGGCGTCACTGGCCGAGGACGCCCTCGAGCGCGCGGCCCGGCAGTCCTGGCCCGGCTACGAAGTGCAGGACGTCCGCCCGGGCGAGACCCCGAACCATGCGGTCCGGATCACCCTGACCCGCGACGGCGACCGGATACGGCGGCTGTTCGATCCTTTCACGGGCGAGGACCTGGGGGACCCCCTGCCGCTGGGCTACCGCATCACCGCCTGGACGCTGGATCTGCACGACAATCTCCTGGGCGGAACGACCGGCCGGCGGGTGAACGGGATCGGCGCGGTCTTCCTGCTCGTGCTGTCGCTGACCGGGGCCGTGATCTGGTGGCCCGGCATCCTGCGCTGGCGGCGCAGCCTGACCATCGACCGGCGGGCGGACTGGAACCGGTTCAACTGGCACCTCCACAGCGCGTTCGGCTTCTGGTGCTGGCCGTTCCTGTTCATGTGGGCGATCACGGGGGCCTACCTGTCGTTTCCGGCCCCGTTCATGGCGGTCGTCGACTATCTGGAGCCGTTCGACCCGACGAGCCTGGAGGAGCGCTTCGGCGACCGCGTGATGTACTGGCTCGCCTACCTGCACTTCGGCCGGCTCGGCGGCCGGGGCATCCCGGGCTGCGGGTCGCTCTGCAACGACACCTCGAAGGCGCTCTGGGCGCTGGCGGGGCTCGTGCCCCCCGCGCTGTTCGTCACCGGCGCGTACATGTGGTGGAGCCGCGTGGTCCGGCGCCGGCTGAAGTCCGGCCCCGCCGGCTGACGATCTGGAGACAAGGTCACTCATGGCGAAGACACGATCTGACGAGCAGGCGAAGGCGACTGTCGGCGGCGGGGGCTTCGTCTCGCGCTTCCTGAACGGCATCGAGGCGGCCGGCAACCGGCTTCCGGACCCGGCGATCCTGTTCCTGCTGCTGCTGGTGCTGACCTGGATCGCCTCCGCGCTGCTTGCGCCGATCGAGTTCGCCGAGACGGATCCGCGGAACGGCGAGCCGCTCCGCATCGCCAACCAGTTGACGGGCGCCGCCCTGACCACCTTCCTGGTGCAACTGGTGCCCACCTTCACCGGGTTCGCGCCGCTGGGCGTGGTGCTGGTGGCGCTGCTCGGCGTCGGGGTGGCCGAGAAGACCGGCTTCATCAACGCCGGCCTCAAGCTGCTTCTGGGCTTCACGTCGCGCAGCCTGCTGACCCCGATGCTGATTCTCGCGGCGATCGTCAGCCACAGCGCCGCCGACGCCGGCTACGTGCTGGTCATCCCGCTCGGCGGGGTCATCTTCTACGCGGCCGGCCGGCACCCGCTGGCCGGCATCTCGGCCGCTTTCGCGGGGGTCTCCGGCGGGTTCTCGGCCAACTTCATTCCCTCCGGCATCGACCCGCTGCTGCAGGGCTTCACCCAGCAGGCCGCGCAGATTCTGGACCCCGACCGCATGGTCAACCCGCTGAGCAACCTCGGGTTCACCGCCGTCTCGTCGCTGCTGGTCATCGGCGTCGGGTGGTATCTCACCGACCGCGTGATCGAGCCGCGCCTGCAGGCGACGCCCATCGACGGCGACCCGGAGGAAATGCCGAAGATGGACGAGTTGACCGACCGGGACCGCCGCGGCTTCGCGGCCGGCGTCGGGGCGCTGGTCGCGGGGCTGCTGTTGCTGGCGCTGGCGGCCCTGCCGGCCGCCTCGCCGCTGCGCGGCCCGGACGGGTCGCTGACCAGCTTCGCGGCCCCGCTGATGGGCATGATGGTGCCCCTCATCTTCCTCCTGTTCCTGATTCCCGGAGTCGTGCACGGCTACGTCGCCGGCACCGTCAAGACCCATCGCGACATCGTCGCGGGCATGACCGCGGCGATGGGCACGATGGCCTACTACCTGGTGATGGCCTTCTTCGGTTCAACAACTCCAACGTCGGCCTGCTGATCGCGCTCAAGGGCGCCAACTTCCTGCGCGACCTGAACCTGCCCGCGCAGGTGACGGTGGTCGGCATCGTGCTGCTGACCGCGGTCGTCAACGTGTTCGTCGGCTCGGCCTCCGCCAAGTGGGCGTTGCTCTCGAGCATCTTCGTGCCGATGCTGATGGGGCTCGGCATCGCCCCCGAGCTCACGCAGGCCGCCTACCGCGTCGGCGACAGCGTGACCAACATCGTCACGCCGCTGATGCCGTACTTCCCCCTGGTCGTCGTCTTCAGCCAGCGGTACGTCAAGGCCACCGGCATCGGGACCGTCGTGTCGCTGATGCTGCCCTACTGCGTCGTGCTGCTGGTCACCTGGACCCTGTTCCTGATCGGCTACTGGATGCTCGGTTTGCCGCTCGGCCTCCAGGCCGCCTACACCTATCCGTGACCTGCCTCTCGAGAGGGACGGCGCCTTGGTCGTATTCCGCCGGATGTGGCAGGATGGATGCATGGCTGCCGGCAGCCCGTCGATGACCGTGTCGGCCACCTCGCAGGACGCCCTGCACGCGCTCCTGCGCGAGGTGCTGCCGCCGCAGGGAGGCTGGAGCGACGAGGAGTACCTGTGGCTCACGGATCGCTGCAATCGCCTGATCGAGTTCACGGACGGCCACGTGCAGGAACTCCCGATGCCGACGTTCACCCACCAGGCGGTTCTATTGGCGCTCTATCGACTCCTCTACGAGTTTCTCACCCCGCGCGGCGGCGTCGTGATGGTCTCCGCGTTGCGCATGCGCATCCGCGAGGGCAAGTTCCGGGAGCCCGACCTGCTGCTCCTCCGCGACCGCTCCGACTCCCGGTGCCGGGATCGCTACTGGCTGGGCGCGGACTTGGTGGTCGAGGTCGTCAGCCCCGACGATCCGGACCGGGACCTGGTCGAGAAGCGCGCCGACTACGCCGAGGCGGGCATTCCGGAGTACTGGATCGTCGATCCCCGCGACCAGACGATAACGGTGCTCGCGCTGGAGGGCGACGCCTACGTCGAGCACGGCACGTTCGCCGCGGGGGACTCCGCCGGGTCACGGCTCCTGGAGGGATTCGCCGCGGACGTGACGGCCGTATTCGACGCTCCGAAGGCCGCCGCCTGATCCGGGGATTCGCAGTCGAACAGGCGATTCGCCCAGGCGAGCTTGAGGCGCTGCGCTTCGCCGCCCGAGAGGGTGGTCAGCGACTGGCCGAGGCGCAGATAGCCGACGCCCACGTCGATCAATAGCTGCAGGCCACGCCGGATGCCGGCGCTTCGTTTCCGCGGTTCCTCGACCGACGCGAAGAAGCCGCGGGCGTCGGCGACGGTCATCTCCAGCCAGGTCAGCTTCAGAACATCGTCGCGGTAGCGCCTGCCTGCGCAGACCTTGCAGTCGAGGCGCACAGTCGTCGAGGAAGGACAGCTCGACCTCCAGGAACGGCTTGTGCTCGTCCGTGCCCAGCGGCTCCAGCGCGCGGAGCCATTCGTCCGGCATCCGCCCCCCGTAGTTCTCGTGCTCCTCGCGCTCGGCGGCGATGCGGATGCGCCGC
>JAGWAH010000121.1:9582-11503 GCA_021296515.1 Acidobacteriota bacterium
CAGGTTGCGCGCGCCGCCATCGCGCGCGAGCGTTGCAATCCCGACGGCCGGCCGCCGCTCCGATTCCCCGATGCCGACACGGCGGCGTTCACCACAAGCCGAGCAGGCGCCACCACAGGCTCCCCGCCCCCAGCCAGATCACGATGTTCACCACGCTGATCAACGCCCCCAGCCTCCACCAGTCGCCGATCTCGACGTTGCCCGACCCGAACAGGATCGGCGCCGGCGCCGTGCCGTAGTGCGTCATCGACGCGAACAGGTTGCTGAAGAAGGCCAGGACGAGGGCCGCGAGGACCGGCGGCGTGCCGACCGCGATGGCCAGGGCCAGGAACGGGGCGTACATGGCGCTGACGTGGGCGGAGTGGACGTAGAAGTAGATCAGGCTCAGGCCCAGGAAGGAGGGGAGCCAGTGCCCTGCGCCCAGCACGCCCGACACGCGGTCGGTGAACCAGGCGAGCAGGCCCAGCTCGCCGAGCTGGGTCGCCATCATCACGAGGACCGCGAACCAGATGAAGGTGTCCCAGCCGCTGCGCTCCTCGAGGATGTCCTCCCAGGCCAGGGCGCCGGTGGCGAGCATCGCGGCCACGCCGGCCAGCGCCGTCGCGGTGGCGCTGATCCCGAGCGTGCCGCCGAGGATCCACAGCGTCAGCAGAAAGACGAACACGGCCAGCAGGACCCACTCGTCGCGCGACATCGGGCCCATCTCGCGCAACCGCTGCCGGGCGAGCGCCGGCGCCTCCGGGGTGTGCGTGATCTCCGGCGGATACAGGCGGTAGATGAGCGCCGGCACGACCAGCAGGCTGAGCACGCCGGGGACGAACCCCGCCACGGCCCAGAGTGCCCAGGAAATCTCCACCCCTTGCTGCGCGGCCAGCGATGCCGCCAGCGGATTGGCGGCCATCGCGGTGAGGAACATCGCGCTCGTGATCACCACGCCCTGGTAGGCGGTGAACGTCAGGAAGCCGGCGATCCGCCGCTGGGTGCCGAGCGCGGCGTCGCTGCCGAGGGAGACGCACAGCGACTTGAGGATCGGAAAGATGACGCCGCCGGCGCGGGCCGTGTTGCTGGGGATGGCCGGGGCCAGGACCAGGTCGGTGACCACGAAGCCGTAGGCGAGTCCGAGGCTCCGCTTTCCCAGCAGGCGCATGAAGTGGTAGGCGATGCGCGTGCCGAACCCGGTCTTGACGAAGGCGGTGGCGATGAAGAACGCGGCCACCACCAGCCACACCACCGTGCTGCCGAAGCCGCCGGTCGCCTCCCCGATGGTGAGGGTGCCGGAGAGCACCGCGAACGAGACCGAGACGAAGGCCAGGGCGCCCATCGGCATCGGGCGCAGGATGATGCCGACCATGGTCGCGACGAAGACGGCGAGGAGCTGCCATGCCCGGGGCTCGACGCCCTCCGGGACCGGGACGAGCCAGAGCAAGGCTCCTACGAGGGCCACCACCCCGAGCCGGGCGGCGTCCACGCGGGCCGGCCGGGAGGTTGGCCGCAGTGCTTTGTCAGCCATGCGTCACCAGCGCCGTCGCGCGATCGTTGTCCGCCGGGGCCGCCTACCGTTCCTCCGGACGCTCGGCCTGCGCCGCTTCCGCGGTCTCCAGCCAGTCGGGGTACCAGCGGAAGACGTTGCCGGTGAGACTGCCGATGAAGATCTCGCCGGAGGCGGCGACGTCGATCCAGTGGCCCGGGCTCTCCATCGCGCCGATGATCTCCCCGGTGTCGATGTCGATGCGCATGATGCGGCCGGCGAGCGTGTCGTAGGTGATGTTCTCCACGTTGTCGCGGTGGGTGATCACCCACACGTCGTCGTCCGGCGTGATGAAGATGTTCTGCGTGGCCCCGAGGTGCGTCCACATCTTCAGCAGGTTGCCGTCGGCGTCGAAGATCTGGATGCGGTTGTTCTCGCGGTCGCTGGCGTAGA
>JAGWAH010000121.1:11754-12565 GCA_021296515.1 Acidobacteriota bacterium
CGGTCACCCAGACGTTGTCGTAGCGGTCGATGCGCAGGCCGTGCTCGTTGGCGAAGTCCTGGTCGGCCCCGAACGAGCGGAGGTACCTGCCCGCGGAGTCGAAGACGATGATCGGGTCGGCCGCGTCGCCCCTATGGAAGACGAAGACCTGCCCGTTCGAGTCGGTGGCCACCGCCGACACGCGGCCGAAGGTCCAGCCCTCGGGCATGGTGTTCGGCTCCTGCCCGAAGCGGATCGCGACGCGGTACTCCATCAGGCCGCCTTCATGCGGATACCAGCCGGCCCGGCCCTGCTTGTCGACCACCTGGCCGGGGGCGTGCGAGCGGTCGATGTCGACGCCCGGCGGCGGCAGGGCCACACCCTTGGCGCCTTCCTGCGCCGCGGCGGGAGCCGATATGGACACGACGGCGACGAGAGCCACCAGCGATACGATGCTCACGAGTTTCTTGACGGACATGTGACCTCCATGCCGCGCGAGTCTACCGCATCCCGCGCCGCGGCGACCGCGGCGGTTGCGGCGGGTGACAGGCGGGCCGCGGGTTGCCAGAATGGAGGCAGTGCGCTTCTTCAACACCGAGGGTCCGGTTCGTGCCGACGACCACTACTGCATCCCGCCGCTCGAGCGGATCGACCTCGAAGAGGTGCTGGACCTCGTCCGCAGCAAGAAGTACTTCGTGCTGCACGCGCCGCGGCAGACGGGCAAGACGTCGGCCCTGCTGGCATTGCGCGATCTCCTGAACGGCGGCGCCGCCGGCGACTACCGGTGCGTCTACGCGAACTTCGAGGTCGGGCAGGCGGCGCGCGAGGACAC
>JAGWAH010000121.1:12613-13005 GCA_021296515.1 Acidobacteriota bacterium
TCCGGACGCGCACGGCGGGGCAGCCGTGGCTGGTGAACGCGTTGTGCCAGGAGGCGTGCTTCAAGAGCGGGGCGGGCCGGGACCGCTCTCGCGCGGTCGCGGCGGACGCTGTCCTGGACGCCCAGGAACGGCTGATCCTGGCCCGCGTGACGCACCTGGACGATCTGGCCGACAAGCTGCGGGAGGAACGGGTGCGGCGGGTGGTGGCGCCGATGTTGACCGGCGCCGATGACCGGGGGAGCTATGCGGACCGGGACCGCGACGTGGAGTACGCGCGCGACCTGGGCCTGCTGGCGCAGCACGACGCCAGGCGCATCGCCAACCCGATCTACGCGGAAGTGATACCGCGCGAGCTGACGTGGGTCGCGCAGGACGATGTCGAGGCGGGTGCG
>JAGWAH010000121.1:13108-33658 GCA_021296515.1 Acidobacteriota bacterium
GCTGCTGCAGGCGTACCTGCAGAAGGTCGTCAACGGCGGCGGTCGCGTCGAGCGGGAGTACGCCCTGGGCCGCGGGCGCGTGGACCTGCTGATACTGTGGCCGCACGGGGGCCTCGTGCGCCGGTTCGTGGTGGAGTGCAAGGTGCGCCGCGACGGGCTGGAGCCGACGGTCCGCGAGGGGGTCGAGCAGACGCGGGACTACATGGACCGGTGCGGAGCCGACTCCGGCCACCTGATCGTCTTCGACCGCTCGGAGGCCAGGACGCGGGAGGAGAAGATCTTCCGCCGCCCCGTGCCGGCGGCCGGCGGCGGAGCGCCGGTCACCGTCTGGGGCATGTGACTGCTACTGCTTGACGTACTTCCGAATCCGTTGCGGGCCGACGTCAGCCGCGTAGACGTTGCCCTCGCGGTCCGCGGTGATCCCGGACGCCCCCGAGATGCGGCGCTCGTCCTGGTGCTCGACGTCCGGATCGGGGATGTAGGCGTGCACCGTGCCGTCGACGGCGCTGCCGATGTAGATGCCGCGCATGAAGCCCGGGTTGTTGCCGGCGTTCGAGGTGGAGTCGGTGACGTAGAGCACGTCGTCCTCGTCGATGAACATGCCGCTGGGCCGCCCGAACTGCTTCCACTCGGCGACGAACGTGCCGTCCGGCTCGAAGATCTGGATCCGGCTGTTCGACCGGTCGCCGACGAACACCCGCCCGCGGCTGTCGAGGGTCAGGGTGTGCGGCTGGTTGAACTCGCCGGGCGCGTCGCCCGGACCGCCCCAGGTCATCAGGAACTTGCCGTTCCGGTCGAACTTCACCACCCGGTTGTTGGGCCCGTGCCCGTCGGTGACGAAGATGTCGCCGTCGGCGTTGACCGCGACGTCGCTGGGCCGGTCGAAGGTGTCCGGTCCGTTGCCCGCGATCCCCGCCCTGCCCAGCGTCATCAGGATCTCGCCGCTCGGGCTGAACTTGAAGACCTGGTGCCCGCGGCCGCCGGCCGGCATGCCGAGCACGGTCTCGCTGCCGTTGTAGTCGGTCCCCCAGAGATTGCCCTCGGGGTCGATGTGGAAGCCGTGCGGCGCGGCGAAGACCCCCTCGCCCCAACTGTCGAGGAGCTCGCCCTCCGGACTGAACTTGACCACCGGCGGATCGTCGTCCCGCCCTACGCAGGTGGCCGCGCCGGGCGGCCGGTTGTTGAAGCAGCGGTGGAAGACCCAGATGTTGCCGTCCGCGTCGCGGTCGACGCCGATCGTCTCGCCCCACTTCCCGCCGTTCATGTGCGGCGGCAGGTGGGGCCACTCGTCGACCAGGCGGTACGGGTTGGGGAGCGACTGCGCCGCGGCCCCGGCGGCTGCGCCCAAGAGGGCGGCGATCACGAGGCCGCTGGTGACAAGACGCACCGTCGAAGCGGTCGTTGTTTCAGCCATGCCTTCCTCATCCTTCGTCACGTTTCGTCACGACCGGCGTGCGTCACCGGCGAGCGCGGGGCCGTCATGGCCGGCGGTCTCGCGGCGAGTCCGGCGCGGCGGTCCGGTCGGCGGTCTCACAGCGACCGCAGAAACTCCAGCACCAGCCGGTTGACCTCCGCCGACCCCTCCTGCTGCACCCAGTGGCCGGCTCCGTCCAACAGGTGCAGGCCGCGCATGTCCGTGCACGCTTCGCCGTTCATCCGCTCCAGGGCGCCCGGCCGCTGGTGGATGCCCCAGTCCCGCGCCCCGGCGATGAACATCGACGGCTGGCCGATGGTGCGCCCGGCGAAGACCTGGAGGTCGGCGTTGATGCCGCCGCCGAAGATGGACGATACCGACTGCACGCTCCGGTACCACTGCAGCCCGCCCTGAAACCCGGTTCTCTCGTACTCGGCGCTGTACACCCGCAGCTCGTCGTCCGGCAGCCACTCGCACGCTTCGATCTCGGCCGCCGACGGCATCTGCTCGGCCACCGTTTCCGCCATTCCCTTGCCGAGGTCGAGGACATAGTAGCGGGGGAGCCGGGCCAGCTCGGCCGCGGACCACTGGCGGAGCGGTGCCGGCCGGTTCCCGCTCCAGTCGCCGCTCTTCATGTGGTAGTAGGCGCGGAGGAAGTCGTGCACGCCCTGCGGCGCCCGCCACAGGTCGTCGTTGGCCTCTCGCGTGGCATAGAAGCGGCGGTAGTGGTGGCGCGGCGGATCCAGGCTCGCCAGCTCGGCGTCGATGTCGGTCGGAGTGCCCGCCGACGCGGAGTCGGGGGCCGCGTCGGCGGTGTCGAACGGCAGCGTCGCCGTCCCCCCGAACGGCGCGCTCATCAGGACTACCGAGCGGAACACGTCCGGCCGGGCCACCGCGCACCAGGAAGCCACCAGCGATCCGAAGTCGTGGCCGGCGAGGTGGACCTCGCGGTAGCCGAACGCCGACACGAGCGAGAGCATGTCCCGCACCTCGTTGAGCATCCGGAACGGGCGCAGATCGTCGTCGTAGCCCACGCCGGCGCCGTCGGTTCGGCCGTAGCCGCGCAGGTCGGGCGCCATCACGTGGTATCCCGCGCCCGCCAGCGCCGGCATCAGACGCCGCCAACTGTAGGCGAGCTCGGGGAACCCGTGGAGCAGGAGAACCCCGGCGCGTGCCTCCCCCCTCGACCCGGCCTCCAACACGTGCATGCGCAGGCCGTTGACGCCGGCGACGAAGCGGGAGCGGATGCCGGCCGGCAGCACGCCGCCGGCGTACGGCCCGATGGGGTCGTCACGCTGCGTCATCGAGAGCATGCCCGGGCCGGTACCTGGCCTTGTAGTGGTGACAGCGGCGAGTCCAGCGGCCTCGGCGCCCGGAGCGAGCGCTGCCGCGGCGATCCCGGCGGTGGCGCCCTGCAGGAGCCGGCGTCGGGTGAGCGGGGGAGAAGGCATCGGCTGGATTATGTCACCACGGCCGGCCCCGGGCGTCGACTGCTGTCCCGCTCCACACGGGCGCGGGTGATATTCTGTCGCCATCTCGATCCGCGAGGAGGACGTCATGGGCGCAGCAAAGCTGGCAGCAATCGGTCTGATCATGGTCGTCGCGGCGGGATGCGGCGCGCCGGCTCCGGAGCCCGAGCCGGAACCTGCCGCCGAGGCCGCTCCGGAGCCGCCGCAGTTCGCGGTCACCGGCGAGCACCCCTGCGACCCGGTCGGCGACGTGCAGTTCATTTGCGACATGGTGAGCCCCGAGGACATCGTGGTCGTCCCCGGTGCGCAGTGGGCCATCGTCTCCGGCGCCCGCGAGGGCGGCCGGATCAACGTGGTGAACGTGGTCGACAAGACCTCGACCGTGGTGTTTCCCACGCCGGACAGCGAGCAGCGGCTCGACGCCGAGGCCTGGCCGGAATGTCCCGGTCCGTTCGACCTCGCCAACCCGGACGTATCCCGTTTGCACGGGCTCTACCTCGAGCCGGGGGCGGACGACGTCCACACGCTGCTGGTAGTCCATCACGGCCCGCGCGAGGCGATCGAGTTCTTCGAGGTCGATGCCGGAGACGAGCCGCCGAGCCTGGCCTGGGTGGGCTGCGCGGTGGCGCCCGAGGGCGCCAACCTCAACTCGGTGGTCGCCCTGCCGGGCGGCGGCTTCGCCACGACGAACGCCGGCATCGGGGTGTGGGAGTGGCAGGCCGACAGCGGGTGGGAGGTGCTGCCGGAGAGCGAGGACACCGCGCCGAACGGCATCGAGGTGTCCGAGGACGGGCAGACCCTCTACATCGCCGGCTGGGCGGAAGAGAAGCTCACCCGCCTGTCGCGCGGCGTCACGCCGGTCGAGAAGGACGTCATCGAGCTCGGGTTCCGGCCCGACAACCTGCGCATGTCCCTCGACGGTTCGGTCATCTACGCCGCCGGCCACACCGACAGGGACGGCAACTCGATCACCCTGCCGCGCGAGCCGACGCTGGAGACGACCAACGTCGCGGCCATCGACCCGGAGACCCTGGAGCTCGAGCGGGTGTTCGTGCACCCCGCGATGAACGGGTTCGTCTCGTCCACCACCGCGATCCGCATCGGAGACGAGTTGTGGCTGGGCTCGTACCGCGGCGACCGGCTCGCCTGGCTGCCGATGCCGGAGTAGCGCGTGGCGCGGAATGAGTTGCTCAGGCGGTGGACTGCTGCCGAAGCCAGTCCGCCAAAGCCATCTTCAGCAGCGACTGATACCGGCACGTCGCGTCGATTCGCCTCGCGCTTGAGTTCGGCGAGCAACCAGCTCGGCATGCGGAGCGTCACGCGCGACGTCGACGGCTTGAGGTTTGGAAACACTGCCGGTGGCGATGGCGGCGTCGGGGAACCGCATGGCATCACGGCGCCGCGGGCAGGTTGCCCGGCCAGTCCGCCCGCACCCGCACCACGCACCGTACCCGGCGCGCGTCGACCTCGAACTCCGGCTCTTCCTGGTTGTTGGCGTGCAGCTCCCGGCGCGCGCGCGGAATGCCGACGCCGTAGCGCTGCACGAGGCCGCTGACGCGCATGGCGTCGGCCAGGTTGGGGTTGCGGTAGTCGAGCCGGCCCGGCTGCCCGAAGGTTTCCGCGGACACGTCGCCGTAAGGGCCGCCCGGACTGATGATCTCCACGCGGTCGGTGAACCAGGTCACCTGCACCGGGCTGTTCGAGGTCTCGTAGGCGCGGTGCATGACGGCATTGCGCGCGAGCTCCTGCAGCGCCGGCAGCGGATAGGTGGCGCGCCGGATCTCGGCCGGGCCGGAGCCGATCTCCACCGACGTGCGGATGTGGCCTCGCAGCATCGAGTCGAGGTCGCGCAATGCGTCGGTGACCGGGCCGTCGAAGCGCGCGCTGTCGACGATCGGATCGGCGCGGTCGGCGCCCGCGAAGCGCAGGAACTGCACGTACGCGCCGCTGAGCATCAGCACGCCGAGCACCGTGGGAATGGGATCCTCCACGCCCGCGATCATCTTCGTCGCCGCGAGGCGTTCTTCGAGCGTCCGATCGTTGCGCGCGAGCACCTCGGCGTCGAACGCGCGCGGGAGATACAGATACTGGAACCGCGGCAGATCGAGATCCGCGAGCGTGGCGCCGTGCAACGGCCTGGCGTCGAACGGCGCGTCCCCGTGGCGCCGCTTCTCGTTGAGGATGCGTTCGTCCTGGGCGCTGGCCACCGCGCGGCGCGGCCCGACCCGGATCCAGATGCGGCCCTGGAACCGCACCGGCGGAGAATCGGCCGGGACGACGGTGACCACGGCCACGTCCGCGCCGCGCAGCGTATGCTTGCCGACCGTCATCGCCGGCAGCGGCAGGATGTTGCCGTCCGTCTTGCAGTGGGCCAGCTTCAGGAGCAGGGCGTCGTTGATCTCCAGGCCGGCGGGTGTTCCGTCGTCCCGCACGCCGATGAACACGACTCCCGCGCGGCGCCGGTCCGGCAGGTCGTTGGCGAAGGCGCAGATGGCCTGCCGCACCGCGCGCGGCACGTCGCCGTCGAAGGCCGCCTTGCGCTCCACGACGTCCGACTCGACGTCGGCCATCAACGCTTCGAGCTCGACGTCCGAGTAGGCCGCACGCATGCGCGTTCCCGCCGGCTGGCCCATCCTGCGATGGTAGCCCATCGCCCCGGTCGCGCCGACGGAAGCCGCGCCTTGGCGGCGCCGGCGGCCGTGCACCGGCCGCGCGGCTCCCGAATCCCGGTTACCGCCGGGCGGTTGCCTGGCCTTGCCGGCCGCTCCGGCTGCCGACAGTGGTACGTGTAGGATCGAGTCTTCGGCTTGAAGGGGGGCGCGAGGCTGCATATGGATCGCCGCAATCGAGTGCGTGTACGGAGGGTGTCGGGGCTGGGTGCGGTTGCCGTCGCCGCCGCGCTGGTCGCGAGCGTGCTCGCCGCGTCGCCGGCGGTGCCGGTTGCCGGGGGTGGTGCGGGACAGGCTGGCGGATCGATAGCCGGCCGGGTCGTGCTGACCGACCCGCCGGAGCCGCGGATGGTCGCGGTGACCACCGACCAGGCGGTTTGCGGCACCGAGGTCGAGGATCAGGCGGTGGTGGTGGATGCGTCGGGCGGTCTCGCGAATGCGGTCGTCCTCGTCGCCGGCGTGCCCTGGGGCGAGCGGCCCTCGGATGCGTCGATCGACAACGCCGGCTGCTACTTCGTCCCGCGCGTGCAGGTGCTGCCGACCCGCACGGTGGTCACGATAAGGAGCCAGGACGATACGCTCCACTCGACGCACGCCTACGACGACCGCCAGCGCACCCTCTTCAACATCGCCATCCCGTTTCCCGGCCTGGAGGTGCAGCGGCCGTTCCGGCGTCCCGGACCGGTGCGGATCGAGTGCGACTCGCACGGCTGGATGCGCGGCTGGGTCTACGTCTCCGACGACCTCGGGACGGTGACCGGTTCGGACGGGACGTTCGAGCTGACCGGGATCCCGCCCGGCACCTACCAGCTCACCGTCTGGCACGAGCGCTACGAGAGAGCCACGCGGCAGGTCACGGTGACGGCCGGCGGGACTGCCGAGGCCGACTTCACGCTGCAGTAGTTCGTGACGGTCAGTGGCGCCGCCGCTCTCACGCCCGAGTAGATCGCAACGTCCAGTGTCCCGACCGCTCATCCGCCGGAGCGACACCTCGTGAGCTCCACCGACGTCCCGTTCCGGCCTGCCAATCCGGCCGTCGCCTGGGCGGACCGCGCGGTTGCCGCGGCCTGGTTCCGGCACGGTGTCACCGCGGTCATCGCGATCAACGCCGTCGTCATCGGACTCGATACGTCCGTGGCGTTGTCCGCTCGCTACGGCGGGCTGTTCGAGAGCGCCAGCCAGACCTTCCTGGCCATCTTCGTAATCGAGGCGCTGATCAAGATGGCGGCCCGCTGGCCGCACGTCGAGAACTACTTCAAGGACGGCTGGAACGTCTTCGACTTCACCGTCATCGTCGTCAGCCTGCTCCCGAACACCGGCGAGCTGGCCACGCTGGCGAGGCTGGCCCGCCTGTTCCGGGTGCTGCGTCTCGTGTCGGCACTGCCCGGCCTGCGGCTCATCGTCGCCACCCTGATCCGGTCGGTGCCGGGCATGTTCAACGTGCTGGCGCTGATGTCCATCGTCTTCTACGTCTACGGCGTCGCCGGCTACCACCTGTTCCACGAGATCGATCCGACCCACTGGCGCACGCTCGGCATCTCGCTGCTGTCCCTCTTCCGCATCGTCACCCTGGAGGACTGGACCGACATCATGTACGCGGCGCTCGAGCACCACTGGTGGGCGTGGGTCTACTTCGTGAGCTTCGTCGTGGTCGGGACGTTCGTCGTCATCAACCTGTTCACTGGACGAAGCGAAGCAGGAGCGGTTACACGAACTGCAGGCTCCGCCGACGCGCGACGAGCTGCTGGCGGAGCTCAATCGGACGCGGGAAGCGCTCGCGCGGCTGCAGCAGCGCTTGGAGCGCGACGGGCGGTAGCTATAGCTACTCCCGCGGACCGTACGTCTTGCTGAACCCGTTCCGGCTGTTCGTCACTGTGAACGAGCCGTCCCGGCGTGCCGAGACGTGGATCCAGTTCGACGTGCCCATGTGCACGGCGCGCCCGTCGGCGAGCGTCGTGTCCTCCTCCAGGTTGGCGATGAACTGCTCCGGCCGGTTGTGGGTCTCGCCGCCGGGGATGGAGTAGTGGTTCTGCCAGAGGTCGGGCGGGTTCTCGGCGGCCGCCAGGATTTCGAACGTCTGCACGGCGCCTCCCTTGCGCGGGCCGTTGTTCATGATGGCCGCCCGCGGCGCGATGGCGTGAACCAGCGCCTCCGATCCGGAGGTCTCCGAGCCGTGGTGCGAGACCAGGTACAGATCGATGGGGCCCACCTTGTCGTCGGGGCACATCAACGGGTGCTCCTTGTTCCAGTTCAGATCGCCCATGATGACGCTGCGGAAGGCGCCGAAGCCGACGAAGGTGCTGACCGACTGGTCGTCCTCCGCGTTGCCGTAGCGGCTGGTGATGTCGTCGCCGTGGAACGTGAAGCCTTCGCAGTACGGGTTGGCGCCGCCGGCGCCGTCGAGCGGAGCATCGAGCACGGCTCCGTCGGAGGCGATGATCACGACGTCGAGGTCGCCCACCGGCAGGCGGTCGCCGGGGGCCACCACGCGGTGTGTGCCGCCGCCGCGCAAGTCCGTGTAGAGCCGGAAGGCGGCCAGTCGGGCCTCTCCTTCGTCGACGGTCGTTCCGTGGTCGATGAAGTTGCGAATCGGCAGCCGCTCGGCGAGCTGCAGTGCGCCGCCCATGTGGTCGCCGTGGAAGTGGGTCACGATCAGGTAGTCGATCTGCGTCACCCCGGCATCGGCCGCCGCCGCCGCGATGCGGTCGGCGTCGCGGCCGTCGAAGCCGGGCCAGCCGGTGTCGACGAGCATCGACTCGCCGGTCGGCGCCACGAAGAGCGTGGCCTCGCCCCCTTCCACGTCGACCATGTAGATCTCCAGCGTGTGGTCGGATCCGTCTTGGGCGGCCGGCGACGTGGCGCCGAGCGCGAGACAGAGCAGCAGCGGGATGATGGCGCGCATTGGACACCTCCTGTCGCGCCATTTTCGGACGGGGCGCCCGGCGTTGGCAATGGCGTAGGATCCTTGAACCATGCCGCCACAGTACGTCTACACGATGAAGGGCCTCGGCAAGCGGTATCCCCCGGACCGCACCGTGCTCAAGGACATCTGGCTGTCGTTCCTGCCCGGCGCGAAGATCGGCGTGCTCGGCGCCAACGGGGCGGGCAAGAGCACGGGGAGATCACCGAGTTCGGCGGCGAGGCGTTCCCGGCCCAGGGGCTCTCGGTCGGCTACCTGCCGCAGGAGCCGCGGCTCGACCCGTCGAAGACCGTCTCGGGCAACGTCAACGAGGGCGTGGGGGATATGCGGGCGCTTCTCAAGCGCTACGACGAGATCGCCAGCGACCTCGCCTCGAGCGGCCCGGGGTCGATCGAGATGGAGGAGGCGCTCGAAGAGCAGGGCGAGCTGCAGACCAGAATCGATGCCCTCGGCGCCTGGGATCTCGACTCGCGTGTCCAGATGGCGATGGACGCGTTGCGGCTGCCGCCCGGCTCGGCCGACGTGATGACGCTGTCCGGTGGCGAGCGCCGGCGCGTAGCTCTATGCCGGCTACTGCTGCTGTCGCCGGACCTGTTGCTGCTCGACGAGCCGACCAACCACCTCGACGCCCAGTCGGTCGCCTGGCTGGAGCGCTTCCTGGCGGACTACCCGGGGACGGTGGTGGCCGTTACCCACGACCGCTACTTCCTCGACAACGTCGCCGGCTGGATTCTGGAGCTCGACCGCGGGGCCGGGATTCCCTGGGAGGGCAACTACTCGTCAGCAGCGGCTCGACGTCGAGGCGAAGCACGAGGCGAAACGGCGGCGCACGCTGCAGCGTGAGCTGGAGTGGATCGCGATGTCGCCGCGCGCGCGGCAGGCGAAGGGCAAGGCGCGGCTGAACGCCTACGAGCGCCTGCTGACCGAGGACAGCGCGCAGAAGATCGACGCGGTCGAGATTTACGTGCCGCCCGGCCCGCGCCTCGGCGACGTGGTGGTCGAGGCGACCGACGTCATCAAGGGCTACGGCGACCGCGCGCTGATCGGCGGCCTGTCGTTCACCTTGCCGCCGGCCGGCATCGTCGGGGTGGTCGGCCCGAACGGGGCCGGCAAGACCACGCTGCTGCGGCTCATCACCGGCGAGGAGGAGCCCGACGCCGGCGAGATCCGGCTCGGCGAGACGGTCCAGCTCGGTTACGTCGACCAGGGCCGCGAGCTCGATCCGCAGCAGACGGTCTGGGAGGCGATCTCGGACGGCCGGGACGAGATTACCCTGGCGAAGCGTACGGTCGCCTCGCGCGCCTATGTCTCGTGGTTCAACTTCCGGGGAAGCGACCAGCAGCGGAAGGTCGGCACGCTTTCGGGCGGGGAGCGGAACCGGGTGCATCTGGCGAAGCTGCTGCGCGGCGGGGCCAACCTGCTGTTGCTCGACGAGCCGACCAACGATCTCGACGTCGACACGCTGCGCGCCCTCGAGGACGCGGTCGTCGAGTTCGCCGGCTGCGCGGTCGTAGTCAGCCACGACCGCTGGTTCCTCGACCGCATCGCGACCCACATCATCGCCTTCGAGGGGGACAGCGAGGTGGTCTGGTTCGCCGGCAACTACGCCGACTACGAGGCGGACCGGCGGCGCCGGCTGGGGCGGGCCGCCGACCAGCCGCACCGCATCCGGTTCCGGAAGCTGACGCGCGTCTGAACGACCACGGGACCGGCTCCATCGGACCGGGCGATGGACGGGGACTTCGTCGACTTGCAGACCGCTGCGGTGGGGACTTCGAGTCCGGCGTGTTGCTCTATGCTGGCCGGGATGTCCTCCCGCTCGACGACCGGCGCATGCTCGCCGTGCCGCTGAGCGAGCTGTGGGAAAAGTGCTACGGACTGTCTCAACCGGTTCTGGCCTCGTGGTCTGTTTGTTCAGGCGCCTGTTCTCGCAAACGACCAGATAGCCAACCCGTATCCCGTCATCATCGAATCGTGCCCCGCGCTCGACTTCGCATACAGAGCGAAGGTCCTCCAGTAGCGGCAACGAGCGACGCACTTGTTCCCGAGCCCTCTTGCGGCCGGCGATGATCGTGAGGTCGCCGAGCTCCAGCTCGGCATCCTTGACGGGGCCGATGTTCTTGAACGTGAACGTGAGCCCCGGCGGATCCTTGAGAGCGGCACTGGGCATGACGTCCTACAGCGGCCAGTCGCGCAGGATCCGCTCCGTCTCCTCCAGGTGGCTGCTCTCGTCGCGGATGAAGTCCTCGAGTTGCACGGCGAGGCCCTTGTCGCCGTACACCTCGGCCTCCTGCGCGCGCACGGTATAGCCCTTCATCGCGTGGGTCTCGGCCTCCACCACCGCCTCGAGCATGGCGCGGTTGCCCTCGGGCAGCGCGACCTCGCGGGGCACGGTGGTCGGCTTGCCGCCGAGCGAGACGATCTTGTTGGCGAGGAACTGCGCGTGCAACTGCTCGTCGGCGACTTCCGCCAGGAAGAACTGGGAGAGCTGCGGCCGGTACGGGCCGGTGGCCCGGGCGGCGTAGACGGTGTACTGGATGATGGCGCCGAGCTCGTCGGCGAGGTCTCCGTTGAGCTTCTCGATCAGCTCGTCCTTGGTCAACGTGCCTCCTTTGCGGCGCGTCGGCCGGAGCGCCGGGGGGCGCCCACGGGCTCTGGGCTCCGGGCCCGGAGCGCCGTGCTTCCGACGAGGGGCGAGGCGGCCGAGCGAGCCGGCCGCCCCGACCTCACGGTGCCCTCAGTCGACGATCGCCTGGTAGATCAGCGACCGCACCTTCTGTTGATCGTCGAGGTTGATGGCCGGGATGATCTGCGTCAGGTAGACGACCACCATCTCCTCCTTGGGGTCGGCCCAGTAGACGGAGTGATAGGCGCCGGCCCAGGCGAACTCGCCGACCGAGCCGGGCAGGCCGCTGGCGGCCGGGTCGTGCGTGATCGAGAAGCCGAGGCCGAAGCCCTGGCCGTCGCGGAACGGGATGTCGCCGAGGTGGTCGGAGATCATCGACTCGACCGTCTTGCGCGACAGGATGCGCGTTCCGTTCAGCTCGCCGCCGTTCAGCATCATCTGCAGGAACGTGGCGTAGTCGGTGGCGGTCGACAAGACGCCGGCGCCCGCGGAGAACGCCTTGCGCGGACCGTTCACGTAGTGTCCCTGGCCGACCATGTGGCCCGGGTCGGGCGCCCGCTCGAAGCGGCTGCCGCCGTCCACCGACGAATAGACGGTCGCCAGGCGGCCCAGCTTGCTCTCGGGGAGGAAGAAGTGCGTGTCGGTCATCCCCAGCGGATCGAACAGCCGCTCCTTCAGGAAGTCGCCGAGCGTCTGGCCGCTGATCTTCTCGATCATCGCGCCCAGGATGTCGGTGTTGTAGCCGTAGATCCAGCGCTCGCCGGGGTGCGCGTCCATCGGCAGCTTCGCCAGGCGCGCCATCGTGTCGCCCACGGTCTCGTCGCGGTCGGCGAAGTACCAGCCGGTGATCCCCGCCTCCGCCCACGCGTCGGCGGCCGGTCCCCGATTGGCGAGCAGGCCCATGCCGTAGCTGATGCCGGCGGTGTGGGTCAGCAGGTCGCGGATGGTGATCGGGCGGCGCGCCCTCGCCGTTCGGCTCGGCGACGGTCGTCTCGGCGAATGCCGGCAGGTACTTGCCGACCGGGTCGGTGATCAGCAGCTTGCCCTCTTCCTGCAGCAGCATGACCCCGACGCTCGCGAGCGCTTTCGTCTGCGACGCGATGCGGAAGATGCCGTCGGACGGCATGGGCGCCTGGGCCTCGACGTCGCGGAAGCCGATCCCCTCCCGGTAGGCGATCTTGCCGCGCCGGACGACGATGGTGACCGCGCCGGCCAGACGGCCCTCGTCGACGTAGCTCTCGAGCGCCAGGCTCAGGCGATCGAGCCGCTCGGACGACATCCCCACTTCTTCCGGCGCGACGCGGGCCAGTCCCTGGGCGAGCAGGGTCTGCGGAACGAGCAGCAGCGTGAACACGACGGCGAGCGCCGCCAGGCGAATGCGTGATCTCATGGCGTTACCTCTTCGGACAACTTCAGCGGGTTCGAACCAGATGGAGCGCGATGGCCGCGCCGAACAGCACCAGTCCCATGATATCCGTGACGGTGGTCGCGTAGAAGAGCAACAGGCCTCCTGCGACCGCGGCGACCCGTTCGACCGGGTTCGCGGCCTGCCGCAGCCAGCCCCCGAGCCCCATGGCCAGTGCGCTGACGCCGATCGCGGCCGTGCCCACCGTCCGGACGATGTCGCCGAGCGGCGCCTGCAGCAGGACGCCGGCCCCCTCCGGGCTGACCGTGAACGCGAACGGCACCAGGAAGGCCGGGAGCGTGTATTTCCAGGTCAGCATCATCGTCCGGAACGGATTGCCGCCGGTGATGGCGGCGGCCGCGAACGGCGAGAGCGCCGTCGGCGGGCTGACCTCGGAGAGCACTGCGTAGTAGAAGATGAACATGTGGGCGGCGAAGTCGGGCACGCCGACCAGGGTCAGCGCCGGGGCGATCATGACCGCCGCGATGATGTAGGAGGCGGTGACCGGGACCGCGAGGCCGAGCATCCAGACCGCGACGGCCGCGTAGACCACGGTCAGGAAGATGTTGCCGCCCGCGAGATCGACGATTATGCCCGACAGCTTGAGGCCCAAGCCGGTCAGGGTCACGACGCCGACGATGATGCCCGCCGTCGCCGTCGTCGCGGCGACCGACAGCACCCCGCGCCCGCCCGCCTCGAGCGCCTCCAGCAGCCGGCGCGGCCAGAGCGCGTTCTCCCTCCGGATGAAGCTGAGCCCGACGGCCAGCAGCGTCGACAGGAAGACGGCCCGGAACGGCGTCATCCCGCTCACCAGCAGCACGACGATGGAGATGAGCGGCAGAAACTGGTAGCCGTAGCGGCGCGTGAGCTCGCCGACCGACGGGACGTCGACGGTGACTGCCTTCGTTCCCAGCCGGCGGGAGTCCGCCTCGATCATCAGCACGATGGACAGGTAGTACAGGACGGCCGGGACGATCGCCATGATGATCACCTGCAGATAGGTGATCTGCAGGAACTCGGCGATGAGGAACGCGGCGGCTCCCATCATCGGCGGCGCCATGATCGCCCCGATGCCGCTCGCAGAGAGGATCCCGCCCCCGATTTCGGCCGAGAAGCCCGCGCGCCGGAGCAGCGGCCAGACCACCGCGCCGAGCGTCACCGTCGTCGCGACGCCGCTGCCCGACACGGTGCCGAGCAGGAACCCCGACAGGGTGACCGTACGGCCCGGACCCGCCCCGCTCTCCGAGCGTCCGAAGGCCGCCATCGTCCAGTTGATGAAGAACGGTCCGGCGCCCGACTTGGCCAGGATCGCCCCGAAGATGGTGAACAGGATGATGAAGGTCGCGCACACGTTCAGCGGTACGCCGAAGATGCCCTCCAGCGTCATGTAGAGCGTGCCGAGCAGCCGCGCGGCGTCGTAGCCGCGGTGCGCGAACAGCTCCAGGCCTACCAGCTCCAGGTACGGCCCGTAGTAGCCGTAGAGGAGAAACGCCACCGCCGTCACCGGCAGGATCGGTCCGACCGTCCGGCGCGTGGCCTCCAGGACCAGCACCGTCGTCACTGCGCCCAGCACGAGATCCACCGTCAGCGGCGTGGCGGCGCGGTAGACGAACTGGTCGAAGTCGATGACCGGCCACGCCAGCGCCGCGATCGCGGCGGCGCCCAGCGCCCAATCCAGCCACATGACGCGCGGCCGCCAGCGGGGATGGGCCGGAAAGACGAGGAACGTCAGGACGAGGGTGAGGAGGAGAAAGCTGACCCGGTAGATCTGCGGTTGGACGATCCCCACCACCCAGTACAGGGCGTACAGCGACAGTCCCGCCGACAGAATCGTGACCAGCGTCGCGGTCCAGCCCTGCAGCTTGCGGGTCGGGACGTCCGCTTCGGGGTCGTCGTAGACCTCGGCCGGGGAGTCGGGTGTCGTCACTCGGACCAGGCGCCCTGTTCCTGGTAGTAGCGGATCGCACCGTCATGGAACGGAATGGGCGAGCCGGCGGTCGCGGTGTCGAGCGTCAGGACGGCGGCCATCGGATGCACCGCGGCCAGCTCGTTGTGGTGGTCGAACAGGACCCGCGTCAGTTCGTAGGCCAGCTCCTCGTCCATGTCCGCGTGGACCACGAGCACGTTCGAGACCGCCACGACGGTCACCGTGTCCTCCATTCCCGGGTAGACGGTCGGCGGAATGGGGGAGTTGTGGTACACGAGCGCCCCGTACTGCTCCTGCAGCGTCGGGAGGGTCCCGCCGTTCGGCACCACCTTGATCGTGCGGCCCGGCGTGGAAGCCAGGTCGAGGATGGCTCCGGTCGGGAGCCCGCCGCTGAAGAAGAACGCGTCGATCTTGTCGTCCTTGATGGCGTCGACCGACTGCGCCGCGCCGAGGCTCTGCCTCGTGATGTCGGCCTGCGGATTCACCCCCGCCG
The DNA here is from genome assembly GCA_021296515.1 of Acidobacteriota bacterium. Taxonomy (GTDB): domain Bacteria; phylum Acidobacteriota; class Vicinamibacteria; order Vicinamibacterales; family UBA8438; genus WTFV01. The sequence goes on from JAGWAH010000121.1 coordinate 28,032, forward strand.
CCTCGAGGATGCGGAAGGCGCTCACTTCGGTGCCGCTGCCGGGAGCGCCCGTCGAGACGACGCGGTCCTTGAGATCGGCGACCGTCTCGATGCCGGTAGAGGTGACCGAGACGAGATGGTTGTAATTGTCGTAGAGGACGGCGAGCCCGCGCATCGGCACCGCGCCGAAATCGGAGAACACGCCGCGCTGGTTCGCGGCGTCGTCGATGGAGTCGGCCAGACCGAACGCCAGATCCGCCGAGCGGCTGGCGATGAACTTCAGGTTGTCGACCGTGCCGGCCGTCACCTCGGCGGTCGCCTCGACGCCCTCGACGTTGTCGCTGATTACCTTGGCGATGCCGCCGCCGTACGGGTAGTAGACGCCGCCGGTGCCGCCGGTGGCGATCGACAGGCGCACCGTCAGGCCGCCGCCTCCGCCGTCGGGCGCGGCACACGCCAACATGGTGGCGCCGATCGCGGCGATCACCGCCAGTGCGAGCGGGCGCCGGCTGTTCTCCATCCGACCGGGAGCGTTCCCAGGGTGTCGTGTCGTCGTCATCTGCCGTCTCCTGTTCACGTGCGCCCCTGCGGCCGCAACCTTTCCGGCATTCTATCCCGATGCGCCTCCCCGGGCGTTGCGACTCGCTGCAGGGGCGGGCATCTCGTCTCCGAGCTTGCCACTTCGCCTATCCTGAGAGAATGACGACCCTTCGCACCCGTCTGGCGGCGGTCAGCGTCACGTGCGCCCTTCTGGTCGCCACCGTCGGCGGCAGTTCCGAGCCGGCCCGAGCCCGCCGGGGCATGGTGGTCGCTTCGGACAGCGTGGCCGCGGAGGTGGGCCGCGACGTCTTGCAGGCCGGCGGATCGGCCGTGGATGCGGCGGTGGCAACCGCCTTCGCGCTCGCGGTGACCCTGCCGGCGGCCGGCAACATCGGCGGCGGCGGATTCCTGATCCATCGGGCGGAGGACGGATCCGCCGCGGCCTACGACTTCCGCGAGACCGCCCCGGCCGCGGCATCCCCGGAGATGTTCCTCTCCGGCGGCGCCTACGACTGGGCGCGCCACCACGACAGCCATGTGGCGGTCGGCGTACCGGGCTCCGTCGCCGGGCTGCACCGCGCCTGGACCGACCATGGGCGTCTTCCCTGGCGGCGCCTGGTGGAGCCGGCCGTCGCCCTCGCGCGTGACGGTTTCATACTCACCCACGCCCGCGCGGCATCGCTGGCCGCCGTTCTGCCGCGCATGGCCCGGTACCCCGCTTCGGTCGCGGTGTTCTCCAACGATGGCGCGCCGTACGCGGCCGGGGACCGCTTCCGCCAGCCGAGCCTCGCAGGCACGCTGGAACTGATCGCGGCCGAAGGACCGGCCGGCTTCTACCGCGGCCGAACCGCGTCGCTGCTCGCACGCGAGATGGAGGCGAGGCCGATCTGGCCGCTTACGAGCCGAGAGTCCGCGAGGCGGTCCGGGGGGCCTACCGGGGCTACGAGGTCGTGTCGATGCCGCCGCCCAGCTCCGGCGGCGTCACCCTGATCCAGATGCTCAACGTGCTGGAGGGCTACGACCTGCGGGCCGCCGGCTTCGGCTCCGCGCTCAACGTCCATCGGATCGCCGAGGCGATGCGCCGCGGCTTCGCGGACCGCGCGCGGCACCTGGGGGATCCCGACTTCAACCCCGCGCTGCCGGTGCTCCGCCTGACGTCGAAGGAGTACGCCGCGGGGCTGCGCGCGACCATCGACCCCGATCGCGCGTCCCGGTCCGGTCCCGACACGTTCGAGTGGCCGGCGCGGGGGAACGAGACGACGCACGTATCGGTTGTCGACGCCGACCGCAACGCAGTGGCTCTGACCACGACGATCGAGCAGTCCTACGGATCGAAGATCGTCGTACCGGGCGCCGGATTCCTGCTCAACAACGAGATGGGCGACTTCAACGCCGCGCCGGGGCTGACCACCGCTGCCGGGTTGATCGGTACGCAGCCCAATCTCGCAGAGCCGGGCAAGCGCATGCTGTCGAGCATGACGCCCACGATCGTGGCGCAGGACGGACGGCTCTTCATGGTCACCGGGAGTCCGGGAGGACGGACCATCATCAATACGGTGCTGCACACCATCCTCAACGTCATCGATTTCGGGATGAACGTGCAGGAGGCGGTCGACGCGCCGCGCTTCCACCATCAGTGGCTGCCGGACGAACTGCGCTACGAGCGGCGCGGACTGTCGCCCGACACCGTGGCGCTGCTCGAGGCGCGCGGCCACGCGCTCGCTGCCCGCACCAGTCAGGGCGCGGCGCACGCCATCGTGCTCGACGCCGAGGCGGACGTGCTGGAGGGGGCGGCCGATCCGCGCCGCGCCGATGCCGCCGTGGCCGGCTACTGAGCACCCGTGTACGCGGCCGGTGTCCGGCGGTTAACTACCGGGCGCCGTAGATCCGTTCGTAGGCGGCGTAGTTGGCCGTCACCCCGCGCGTGAAGTTGCGCGTCTCCGTGTAGGGAATGCTGTCGACGAAGAAATCGTCGCGCAGGCCGCGCGCCGCGGCCCACCACTCGCCGGCGCGGTCCTCGCCCGCGTTGTAGGAGGCAATCACCGGTAGCCGCTCCCCGTCGAACAGCGCCAGCAGGTCGGCGTTCAGGCGTGCCGCGATGGCGATGTTGACGCGGGGCTCGGCCAGCGTGGCGTCGTCGACCCCGCCGGCCAGGATATCGCCGACCCCGGCCCGCTCGGCGAGGGCCTCGGCGGTGTAGGGCATGATCTGCAACAGCCCGACCGCGCCCACGGCGGAGCGGGCTGCGGGGTCGAAACGCGACTCGCTGCGCATCAGCGAGACCAGCAGCACCGGATCCGCGCCGTGGGCGCGAGCCGAATCGACGACCGTGTCCCAGAACGGGCGGGGGTACGCCATCGACAGGAAGTCGTCCGGCAGTCCGCGCGCCGGCTGGTTGAAGTACGCGGTGAAATGGTTGAAGAGGACCCGCGCGGCGCTTGCGTGGTCGCCGGCCTGCGCCGAGGCGCGGGCCGTGAGCAGGGCCAGGGCCCGGTCTCCCCGGCTGCGGCTCAGAAGGCGGCGCAGGTACCACGCCGCGTCGTCGATGAGCCCGGCGCGGGCCAGCGCCATGGCGGCGCGGAACTCCGCGCGCCCGCGGGACGCGGGCTCGAGGGCCAGGCTCGGAAAGTCGAGGGGCGGCAGTGCTTCCAGGCCGGCGTCCGGCCTGCCGCGAATCTCGGTCAGGCGCCGTCGCGCAGTCAGCCCGTAGTAGTGGTACGGGTACCGCATCGCGAGCGGTTCGAAGGCGCCCGCGGCGGCGGCGCGGTCGCCGCGCTGCTCGTGGGCGACGCCGAGCCAGTACTGCGCCGCCAACGCGAGGTTCCCGTCCGGTTCCCTCTCGATGAGGCTGCGGAGGTTGGTCAGCGCCCGTTGGTACTGTCCCGTGCGCACCGCGGCCACGCCGGCTCGCCAGAGGATCGCGCGCTGATCGTCGGGCGTGGGCGCGGTCTCGAGCAGGCCGGGGAAGAGGGCCAGCCCTCCGTCGACGTCGCCGGTCGCCACGAGAGCGGCGGCCAGAAGCACCGCCGCGCCGCGCCGCTGTTCGGAGGTGGCGCCGGGGACCCGTCCTTCCCAGAGGTCGGCGCCGAGACGGCGGGCGCGGTCCATGTCGCCCATGCGCACGGCCAGTCGGAATTCGGTCAGGCGGACGGCCGGGCCCAGGGGGCTGGACGGGAAGCGGTCGCGGAACGCGGCGCAGGCCGCGACCGCCGCTTCGTTGTCGCGCTGGGCGTACAGCGTCTCGACCCGTTCCACGGCGATGCGTTCCCGCGACTCACGGCCGGGGAACGCCGCAGCCCATTCGTCGAGCAGCGCGAGCGCGGGCTCGAACCGGGAGGCACTGCGGAGCCGGCGTACCAGACCCCGGTACTCCGTTTCGGTGAACGGCGACAACGTCTCGCCGCGGGCGCGCGCCAGCCGGCGGGCCTCGCGGCGTCCTGCAACGAACGCATCGGCGGTTCGATGACGGAGTTGCGCCTCGCGCAGCGTCGCCAGGGCCCGGGCGCCGTCCCCCGCGGCTTCGAGCGCGTCCGCGAGGCCCAGACGTGCCGCGTCGGCGTCGGCCCCGGCGCTGGTCGCGGCGAGCACCTCGCGGTAGAGCGCCGCCGCCCGATCCGGCGTGCCGGTGCGCAAGTACGCTTCCGCCACGTGCAGGACCAGATCCCGGTGGCGTGCGGGGTCGGTGCGGGTCAGCTCGGCGAGGAACGGCTCCGCGTCCGCCGGCGCTCCCCGGCCGGCGGCGCTCTCGACGATGGCGCGCCGGGCGAAGGTGCGCATGAAGACGGCGCGCTCGATTACCGAACGCCAAGCCGACTCGGCTTCCGCCCCAAGACCGGTTGCGGCGAGCAGCGTGGCGCGCAGGATCGTCTGCTCCAGGGCGGGAGGCGCGGTGCCGGCGGTCCGGGCGTTCCGCTCGAGGCTCGCCAGCGCCTCGGCCGGCCGGCCGGCGCGCAGCTCCGCCGCGGCGCCGGGGAACGTCGGGGGCGGAAGCCGGAGGCCGGTCGGGGAATCCGGTTCCTGTGCGAGAGCGGCAGCGCCGGCGAGCAGCCAGGAGAGGCAGGCGATTCCGACTGTGCCGCAGCGTTTCGTTGTCGAGTGCACGGCGTGCTACCTCCTGGTCCCGGTGGGGGAGCGTTATGAGTTTCCAGTATAATATCAGGCGCCGTCTATGAGGATTGCTAATACAGGGAGGCAGCCGCCTGCCAGTGGAGGGAGTGGAGCCGACGTGAAGATCACACCAGGAAAGCTCGCCGGGATGAAAGCGGTGTCCACCGGGACGGGCACGATTGCGGCGGCCGCGATGGATCAGCGCGGGTCGCTGAAGAAGGCGCTCGGCAAGGCCGCCGGCGGCGACGCCACGGATGCGATGCTCGAGGAGTTCAAGTCGATCGTGACCGCGGCGCTGACCCCCCACGCCTCGGCGATCCTGCTCGATCCGCAATGGGGCCTCGAGGCGTCGAAGCAGCGCAGCGCCAACGCCGGCCTCCTGCTCGCCTACGAGGAGAGCGGCTACGACAACACGCGCCCCGGGCGGCTGCCCGACCTCCTCCCGCACTGGTCCGTCCGCCGCCTGAAGGAAGCCGGGGCGGACTGCGTCAAGGTGCTCATCTACTACACGCCCTACGATGCGGCGGCCGTCAACCGCGAGAAGCACGCGTTCATCGAGCGCATCGGCGACGAGTGCCGGACCAACGACATCCCCTTCTTCCTTGAGTTCGTCGGCTACGACCACGAGGGTGGAGACGAGAAGGGACCCGAGTTCGCGCAGCGCAAGCCGGACGTCGTGGCCGGGAGCATGGCCGAGTTCTCCAAGGACCGCTACGGCGTCGACGTGATGAAGGTGGAGATCCCGGTCAACATGAAGTTCGTGGAAGGGACCCGCAGCTTCCAGGGAACGAGGGTCTGCACGAAGGAGGAGGCGCTTCACTCCTTCCGCCAGGCCGCCGCGGTGGCGCAGAAGCCGTTCATCTTCCTTTCGGCCGGGGTGAGCAACGCGGAGTTCACCGAGTCGCTGGAGCTGGCCACCGAATCGGGTGTCGAGTTCGCCGGCGTCCTGTGCGGGCGGGCGACCTGGAAGGAGGGCATTCCGGTGTACGCCACGCAGGGCG